>DASQQK010000361.1:0-3446 GCA_035643435.1 Nitrososphaeraceae archaeon
AGGTGGACCACAAATATAAAACACTGAATTCTCCAACTCATTATTAGTCATATATTTAGTCAGCATCGCCTTGTTTATATGACCTCTTTCTTGTCTCCATTCGTCATCAACTATATCTGGGTATGAAGAAGATCTGTCATGCCCATTACCAGTTATCGTATAAATTACTTTTAAATTCCTGTTTACGGTCATACATTCGTCAAATAATGTCTTATAAAGGATATTCTTCTTGTCTCTATTAGAATCACACATCATGATCTTTATTGACGACTTTTTGTCTGTAGCATATTTTATCATACTTCTAAATGGAGTGACTCCGATACCACCAGACAGAAACACAGCCGATTTTGAATTATCATCATCAGGCAAAACAAATTTGCCCAATGGTGCTGTGATCTTTACTAGAGATCCTAATTGAAGATTTGCAAGTTTCTTTTTGAATGGTGTATCTCTTATCCTTGTACTAATCATAATAAATTCTTCCGTTGGAGAAGAAGCAATCGTAAAAGACCTTACTGGTCCCTCTGGATCTTCCTTAGTTCCAAGATCCATAACAGCATATTGCCCGGCTTTGTTATTGAGATAATTAGCTTGTTGTTGATCATCATTGCGAGCGAACTTAAATGACATTATGTCCGTACCCTCATGACGAATCTTATCTAACAGTTGCAGTTGCAACTTCAGAGGCCTTGTGGATATAATTACTTCACCTTTGATAGTGTTTGTTCTGAACCCTACTTCTCTTACCGATATCACTAATACTGATAGTAAACCTAATCTGTATCAATGAAAATCTCCTGACTTTTATCATCAACGGTGACTTTGTAAGAATTCAGATCTGTAACCCAATTTGTTTCAGGAGATGCTTTGGCATTCCGTATGTCAAATATTCCTTGATGCCATGGGCAGATCAAATTATAGCTTTCCAATGTTCCCTCCTCTAATGGTCCACCCTCGTGCGAGCATACCGAATCCATTGCATAGATCTTACCGTTTATCATTGTTAACACAATTGATCGGCCATTAAAATCTACTCTTTCTAGCTTCCGTTCTTGTAATTCATTTTTCTTGAAAGGGGTCCTAAATCGAGACATCGCATATGATAAAGATTAGTTAACTTATAAGGAATTACCTGAACATGGAGGACGTTTATAGAATAATCGACATCTATGGCTTTAATAGATGCTCCTCGTCAAAGATAACTTGCCTACTCCTGATAGTGTGGACTATTTGTCTAAGATAAAATACTCCCCAGAATATAGCAAATCATTTCCCCCAACTACGATGGCCATTATATCATCAATAGGCTGAAGACTCCTAGCCAATCCTGAGCCTTCAGGCACTTTGTTGATAAAATTATTTCGATATTGTATGTTCATCCTATACGAAATGACTCGAAATCAGTAATTAATATATGTGAGAATTTTGGCAACAGATCCTGTGATTGTGGGTACTACAATACACAAGGATAGAGCCATAACTTTTCATTTATGAGCCGATCAATTGAAACTTTAGACAAGAATTCCAAAGTCTGATAACTCCAACGCATGTTCCGCAAATAAAGGCCATAGAGATGTAGCAATTATAGAGCAATAATATATACTAGCTGGAACGAACAATTCATCAATCGTGGATCTCTGAAACTCTAACATCTCGTAAGCTCCTAATTTTAATTTGTTAGTGCAGAGGGGTAATATGCGCATCCTCTAGGAAGCGTACCTACAATGCCTTGACCTCTGGGTCAAATGTTACTGAAGCACTTATTTTCAAAACTTGAAAAAGAATTGACTATTCAGGATATTTATTCCAATCTACTAAAATCTCCAAACACTATTGATCCGGGCGTAATGATTTCCATAGCCTTCATAACTTCCTCTACGTGCTTGGCATCTCTGTAAGATAGTATTTCTAACCAAACATCCTCGTTATCATTAGCAGAAATAGTTTTTGCCAAATTTACAAAATTCATCATGTTCTCTCTTGCGTTCAACCTATACACATTTTTTGACACTCCATGTTTCCTAAAGAAAATATCAGTTTGCTTTCCAATTTTTACTAAGGCGTCGTGATTGTCCTTTGGAGCGCGGATGACCAAAATTTTGATCAGACCGCCAGAATTTTTCTGGTTTGTCAAGTTGTCCGAATTACTCATGTGAATTGACATGATTTAATTTTATATAAATAACAAAGGGTTTTTTTTCCAAAGAGCAGACAAAATACTGCATAGCTGGCAGACACCTCAATGAATGCAATGAGGAAAAAGAGGAGCATAAAGAAAAATACCCCCCATGCTATGATGATAATAAAGTACAAAATGAGGAATTATCTTTAGATAATAACCAGAATACGGAACATTATAGTGCCGTCCCTGGGCCCAAAAATTATGTCAAATTTGGTTCTCATCCCTCTGAGCCCATAGAACATGGAAAATTGAAAGTTATGTAAATAACTTGGCACTTTGCCAATGGATTGATATACACATACTACAAGTGGGGCCTAAAATAAGGTCAGATAAGACCCACCTTGAGCTAGATTGAATTCTCAATCTGGGGTAGCCAGATGCTATGTCTCGAAGTTTCAATCAGACTCGTAAATAATAGGGCCCAAACATCATGTCAAACCTCACCTAGCTTACACTGGCTAAGTGAGGTTCTTTCTGTCTAATTTATCTACTCAGTTGATTTCCCTATCGGACTTCCTGTCTGAAGCATTTCTGCCCCTTCAAATGCAGCTTCCATCTCCAACACTAATTTTTGAATGATCTGCTCACTGTATCCTTCTGCAAGCTCTTGATTCACACGAATAACGGCGCGGTTTATCTCCTCATATGGGCTTCCAACTCTAGGAGGTAGCGCATCTGCCTGTGCTTGTGTTGTTATAATACTCCCTGGCGGTACGAATTTATCATCAGGGATTGTGACACCGTTGGTTACAGTGCTAGACACACCTATTGCCACTCTTTCTCCAATTTTAGCGTTGAAGATTAGGCTCTTCATACCAACAATTGTCTCATTTCCAATGTATGCAGGTCCGTGAACCTGTACTCCATGTGCTAAACTGACCTTATCTCCAACATATATAGCAAAGCCATCGTTAAAGCTGGTATCATTTCCTTTCAATAGAGATCCTTCTGCCGAGTATCGTCTATCATCAATATTCTTACCATGAGATATTGTTTCAAGGGCATGTAAAATCACGCCATCTTGCATATTAGAATAATCACCAATATGAATAGGAAATCCCTCATCAGCCCTACAAACTGCAAACGGTGCTACCAGGACTAGCTTTCCAATCTCACACTCACCAATAACTAGCCCAAAAGGATCAACGTATGCAAATTCAGATACACTTGGGTGTGTGACATTTGGATTGAAATCTGTCTGAATATTGGGGCGTATATTCAAACTAGAGGAAGAAGTAGGTGATAAAAATATTTCATCAGAGAT
>DASQQK010000362.1:0-7142 GCA_035643435.1 Nitrososphaeraceae archaeon
TTCTTCATTATATGAAAAGGGAGGTGCATGATGGCTAGTTTTTCGAGTTGGTTTGGCTTGTTCGTCTAGATCAAATTCCTCTGCTTCTTTCGCAGTAACACCCGACTCTTCCATTTCTTTCTTATCACTCATAGATAACGATTTATAGTAATTCACCCTACTAAGAATGTTTTTTTGTGTTTCTCCGCCTAACTTAATGGACTACAGCATATACAATTATGCGCTCAGATAAAAATTCCTTTTGGTTGAGTGAAAAAGATAGTGCGACCAAAATATGAGGTGTTGGTCGCCTACCTGATGCATGACGTGTATAGGTTCGTTGGTTGGTTGGTGTCGGTGGCTAAATTATCTAGAACAAGAAGATAGACGGCCATGAAGAAAGAACAGCCTAGGAGTCCCCATGGCGTCATTGACTTTATGTTGTCAGAACCGGTAGTACTTTCAAGTAGGTTGGAGCCGTCCAAAGTGGTCAGATTTGGCAGTTACACATCCCTAGGTCTTAAAGATTGATTCAACTATTCTGGTTAAGCCGCGATCCTTTGCGTGTTGTTCAATATCAATTGCTAAAGTTTCCGCTTCTTCAGATATTCCTCTAGTTTTAAGTTGTTTGTCATCCTCTAAGTGACTAACAGTGCCGATGGTGGACGGCCGCTTTGTAGGCACTATTCATTTACGGGTCGTCTACCTTTTATTACTAATAGCATGCAATTTTTCTCTATAGAATAGCTACAACTAGCACTACCTGGATGCGACGGCATAAAATAGACAGGTACATAAAGGACAAATATTCGAACTGCCTAAAGAATAGGTACCAAGAAACAAATGGACATTGGAGGCAGGCAGTCAAGCTCATACCTTCATATGGACACTCTCTTCCTAACAACCACTACTACGTGGCTGCCTCCTCTTTTGTAATGAATGTATGGTGTACTCTGATACCAACATACAAGGTATACCACTGAAATGCATTTCTAGCTCTGGAGTCAAGACGTACTCAGAATTTCAGTATTATCCAGTGTTGGACGATAATGACCCAGACATGGTATTCATACAGGATATAAATCTAGAGGAACAAGGCTTACCGGGGGACATAGAGATACTACTAGACGATGGTTTTGGAATAAAGCATATAAGAGTAAAAGGGCTGCCAATTGAAGCATTGTCTGTAATGAATTAAATGGACGATAATCAGTACCCCTGATTATGACATCACTACTACCACCTTTGCTAGCAGTTAAGAGCAAGATTAGTGGACTTCCAGTAATAGATGATGAATCATCTAACAACCTTGTAGGTATAATTACTAAAACAGATATAGTTAGAGCTATATCTACCTTGAGCTGAGCTCTATTAATACGTCCGAGGAGCCATTACAGACATGGTTAGACGAGAATCCCCCTGAAGACTAACAATTGAAGGACATATTATGAATTCACCCACCTATTTCCGTGTCATCATTAGCCGCTGTTTCAATCCTATTACGGGGAACATAATTATGAATATGATGCATGCGGTATGCGGCGTTGGCATCATATTAAAGTCAGAAATGACAATTGATGGAATAATTCCCCCAAATTATTATAATCAATATACCAAGGGCAGCAATAGTTCGGTTATGTGCCATAGGGATCTTCGTAGCTATCTGGCGGGTTCCCATTACTATCGAGAACAGGGTCACAGCAGTCCAGCAATAATCATATTGCCTGAAATCTGATTTTTGGATATGAAAGTTAATGATATTTTCAGTGCTTTGCAGTACACTGCATTCCGTGACTTTTAATGCATCGATTAACTATGTTATAATGTGAACTCTAACGTTAAGCTCTGATTCGGTTCCAGAAACAAAGGAGAGTATTTCAGAATTAACATTAGAAGATTTATTTTTAGACAAACTAACTGATACACAGTGTGTTAACATTGATAAAGATAGGACAGTTTGGCTTGCCATAGAGATGTGTGCACAATACGCAGAGTCAACCGTAGATTCACTCTTGGTTTCAGATAATGATAACAAAGTAGTCGGAGTAGTGGGGGGCTATGACCTATTAGATCATATCCGAAGAAATCCGACACCCGATACACAATATCAAACTGAAGTAGAAGAGATTATGTTTAAGCATTTCCTAAGGGTTGAAAGGAAGACAAAATTCAAAGATCTAATGGCCAACTGGCAAAACTCGAGAAGGGCTTTTGCTATCATTCCTAGAGAATCCGACAATTATTTTTCTCCCATCTCGGCAAGAAAGATGCTGGAAGTTGGAATGAGGATCAAGGCCAATTTTTCCATTTCTTCAATACGTAAGGACAAAATCGTTACTTTTCAGATGGATGATCCTTTAGGAAAAATACTTGACTTGATGTTTCAGAATAAGAGTAGAAAGCTTCTGTTAGAAAATTCAAACCAGTTTATCAGTGACCGATTAATCCTTGGAGAGATCTCGCGGCTAACAAAAACTGGAGAAAAGATAGAAAGTTTCTTAGATATTCCGGCTAGTGATCTTAAACTGGAATATATGACGACAATAAGAGAAGACTTAAAACTCAATCTACTCTGCTCAATTATGGATAAATCGGATCAGCCATGCATTATGTATAAGGATACTGTGATTACTCCATGGGATATATGTATTATTCTGCTATCGGAGGAATCACTTGGTGCATATTGCAGATATTGTCCGTATTGCGGAAGAGGATATAGCTGATCGGATCTCAAAAGGCGCTAAAAATTAAAGAAAGCGATAGGAATAAATGTTTCAGTTCATAGAATCATATCGCCAACAGATGGAGGTGTATAGAATCATATCCTCATTTGATTGGGCTAGTAGTCGGTAGAAACTACTTTTTTCAATGGGCTGAACCGTGAGTATCTTTTGTCACCTGATAGCCTTGAGAATATTGGCACAAGCACTAGACCATCAAATTTACAGTCGCAAGAGACGGACCATGAAAAAAATAAGGTTGGTAGGAGCCGCATTCCCCCTGATCTTCCCCTTATGTCTGATCCAAGAGGGGATGATAAGAATGGTTCGACTAACTAATGTAGTAAATCGCTGATTGAGTTATGCATCAGGATGGATTTACATCAGCATCTATCGGAACTACAATTGGTTATGAATAGAGCTGCAGCAGCACCGTGGATGATTCACCTCCATCAGTGCTATGATCCTGAACTTCTTGATAGTGTTCATAGTTGTGGGATTCTTGTTCTGAGGTACAAAATGCTGCTGCCATAGATAGCAGATAATCAGAGCATGGTTGTTTGTCTGGTAGAGCCTGGAATGTTAACCCTTCCTTACTCCGCTGAATTCAACATTAAGCCATTCAGTACCAGTTCTACTCTTCTACTGTTCTATTTTGAGGATAATATATTCGTACAGTCATAGTCTCGGAACAAATGATCATGACCTTACGGTCAATAAGGCTAATTGCGTCAGCCCTTCCTGATCCCACTGAATTCAGCATTAAGTATAGTCCTCCTGGTGATTCGTACTACTTCAAATATTGCATTTCTCAATTGACTTGCTCCATCTCCTAGCAACCTAACGATCAGGCCTGAACTGTATGGCAGCACTGATGCTCCACCCAAAACTTCCTTATCCTGTGATAGGGCTGAATTTACCTCATCTTTAATTGATTTAACATGAGCAATGGGGCATAGCAAGTATACATTTCCCACAACAGTATAGTTACCAAGCACACCCAATTGGCTCAACTTTCTCTCTTTCGGTTCCAGGATTGCAATATCGGTAAACCTCAACTGGTTGGCCTGATTCAGACCCACAGTCTTCATGTAGCAAATGTCATATTCAAAAGACTCACCACTGGCCACTCTTCCAGGCACTATCATTTCTGAATAAATCATCGTGGAACTGTCATGGACTCGCATTTTGATGGTCTGATAGAATCTTGAATTTCTGTATGGAATGATCTGGTCGGGAATGAGTTCGAAATAAGAGTCTGGTCCCAAATCGATGTTAACAATCTGCGTAGCATAATTTCTTTCCATCCTATAAATTCTAGTCGCACCTTGAGTAGTGATATGAGCCAATGCGCCCTTGGATAATGATATGTCCATCCTATACCTGTCACCTTGCAGTATCCCTCCTGATGGCGAGATAATGTACATGTAAGCCATCTGGGGTAGAGATTCCTCCAAATACAGAGCACGCTGTGCATAAAGTGGTACCTTCGTATACAGATCCCTAACAATGGTCTTTCCTCGGTCGCTGTCATACTCTAGTTTTAAGGTGAGTGCTCCGAGCTTTCCTGCTCTACCTACACCAAGCTGCTGAAGCTCTGATCCATAGGCTAGTACTTCAGGTGGAGTATCTCGCGGAATATAAAAATCCATCGAGCTAGTATCATCACCCCCACCTCCACCATTATCACTGATGCCGTTACTTTTCATAAGACATAAACACAACTAAATAGGACCCATAGTATAGTCTTGTGTACTACATTTCAAACATGTCTACTGGTTTGCCTTAGGCGTAAGCTTAGCCTTCGGGGGCTGATCGAACAGAACATATTTGGCGATATGGTTAGCGACTTCTTCAACACCTTGCCCTATCTTAGAATTGACGAAAACAAAAGGTTTATCTCCTCTAACTATCTTGGCATCCCTTTCCATTATACTTAGATCAGCACCCACGATTGGGGCAATATCGATCTTGTTAATTACCAGCAGGTCACATGTCTCGATCCCAAGTCCTCTTTTTCTTGGATATTTGTCTCCACCTGTTACGTCTATTATATAGATAAAGTAGTCTGCAAGGGCCGGACTAAACGTAGTTGTGATATTATCTCCCCCACTCTCTATAATAATCAAATCCAAATTTCCGTGGTTTGTTTCCATCTCCTCAACTACTGACAAGTTCATGGACGGATCTTCTCTGACTGCTGTATGAGGACATCCGCCAGTTGCCAGACCTATAACCAGATCTTCTGGCATCAGGCCTCTCTCAGTTGCCAGGTTCTTCCTCATCCGTTCGGCATCTTCCTTAGATACCACATCGTTTGAAATGATGCCAATATTGTAACCCTTGGCCGATAAAAGAGGTACAATTTGCTCTATAAGCATTGTTTTCCCCGAACCCACTGGACCGCCGACTCCCACACGGGGAATTCTTTTAGTAGAACTCATAAAAATTGTACAAAGGGATCAGGTTATAAACATTTTTGAAATCATCCTTTCATGTGAAATCTGTATTAGATCTATCCCTGGGGCAAATTGCCAAATGCCTGTTAATGGCCTGTCTATATTTGCCTTAATAGCATTTACAAGAGTATCTCTTAATTGGTGTATGATCAACTGACCATCAAAATGCTGCAGCATTCCCAATCTTAAAGCTGCTCCCACTACACTCACCGTGAACCCATAGAGCATAATTAGTGCGGCCTTATTTCTGGGAATTCCAAGGCTATGCGCTGAAACAGCTAGTGCGACTGGAAATGCACCTGTGGCTTTCTTTGAAGATATGGCTTTCAGGTATCCATTCAGTATCTCATGATCGGTAACAAATGATCCTACACATCTCAGCAATTGAGTCCCAGATCTGGAAGAAGCATTCCTTATTTCTTCAACCAACTTCATTGAGAATATTATATTATCTACTTCAATCACTTTAAAGAGATCGTTCTTTTCAACCTCTACATATGCCGCTCCCAGTGCTGTACAATCAGCGGGTCCAATTTGATTTTCAACATACACCTTCAACAGATTGACCAGATCGACCGGTTTGGATATTGCCTTCTTGTCACTATAGAACAGAGCCTCCAGCCCATTTGACATCGTGTACATGCCTGTTGGGAAAAATGAATCTGACAATTGTAGTAGGCCAATATCCTCTGGCCTAAGTTCAAATTCGTAATCCTTCAATTTTGACCCTCCGTTTTCTTATTCTTATTATTACCACCCATATTATTCAGTTCAATCTCCTAATGCTCATGCACATTCATGGTTTCGTTGGGTTCAAAAACAATCTTCTTGCTCTGTATCTTGATGTGATGGTGAAAGGGATGAAACAATTTTCTAAACATCTCAATTTCTGTCTCTGCCTGAATAGGGAAGTAGATTTTGAATCCATCTAACTTGATTGGCCTGTGGAGATTTCCTATTGTATGGCCAATCTGGACAGGAATTTGAATTAGCTCCTCCTCATTATTGTCTGCGAGTGTTTCCTTAAGAATCTCGACCTGTATTACATTTTCGGGTTCTATCCCAACAACTATAATTTTATCGTCATCTAAGAGAAGCACGTCACCGTGTTTCAGATGTTGATTCCCCGATTGGAAGTTCAGAGCAATGTCTGTCCCTTTGCTAGAAACCTTCCTCATTCGTTGCCTCTGAGACTCTATTCTAGTGATTAGGAAAGTTTCATCTCGTCGTTTTGAGACAAGTTCTTTAAAAACAGCACCTAAATGATCATCTCTATATATATTACCAATTATATGATCAATCGTCAACATACTTTAATTTCTCTACGCCTCCCTTACTACTAATTTTACTCTGATTCACTCCCTGGTATTGACGCTGTGGGAGTATTTGAAGTAGGCGGAGTTGTGGAAAGCTTGTTTTCCTCAAGTGCATCCTTCTCGTTTACATTTCTTCTTTTCACTTTTTTTTCCTTGACCTCTCCCTTCACCTTATCTACCATATCCGTCAATCTCTGAGTGTAATCAACCTTGCCATAATGACCATATGATGACGGACCAACTAATGCAAAAACCAATCCACTGTCTTCTATCTTAACGCGAGCTCCTATTTCAAATTTTTCAGCGATAATACATTTCGTTACTTTATGTAGAGAGTAATCAACATTGAGATGTGATGCCGGATCTATGAATCCTGACATTGAATCGATCTTGCCACCAGATACTGTCACATGCTTGATCAATGTGGGATCTATTACTAGATAATTTTCGTCTATATTGGTTTCCTCAACGCAGTGACGTATTATCAAGATGAATTTCTCCCTCTTCCTTCCCTTTTTTACCTTTTAGAATCAGAGAGAGATTGAGGACTTAGGTCTTCGGCGGCTAAATTCCTGTCGATTCGGAGAACTGACTTGGATATCTCACCTGCGGCTTCAAGTGCCATCGTCTTTACTTTTAGCGGATCCAATATTCCCATCTTCCACATA
>DASQQK010000363.1:0-3985 GCA_035643435.1 Nitrososphaeraceae archaeon
CAATACTAGGCTGAGAATCGGAACCATAGATGAATTCCAGGGACAAGAAAGTGAGGTTACAATAGTCTCTATGGTCAGATCTAATAATAATCTAGATTATCAAAAAGCTGTAGGATTGATTGATATTGAAGAGAAAATATTTGTAAGTGCAAATAAACGTCATTAATGTTCATCATTAATTCAGGATAAGACGATTTGGCGTTATTATTAGACGTAAACGTCTAAAATTTTTAAATTAGTATTTATATTATAATATCTAACGGGCTTGAGATCGATTCACGCTAAATACCGATATGGCCATGAATAGAGATGCTATCGCCTTGGACCTGGAGGTCGGCTATTACAATATTGTAAGCTGTTGCAAGGTGGTGATCGTGAAATGAGAAATATACTGGATATAATCAGGATACATAAACCGTCGCTGCATTTACCAGAATCGCTAACTCATAGACAATCAAAGCTATTCTCTGAAATTCATGGATATGAAGATATCAAGGAAACACTGAAACTATTTCTAGAGTCAGAAGAACCGATTAATGCCCTACTTACAGGGGCACCAGCGTGTTTGGTTGCAGAGACTAAAGTGGTCTTAGGAAATGGACGGATAGTAAATATCGACTCACTTGGTGTAAATCATTTACAAAAAATAAACCAACAGGTATTAACTGGAGAGGGAAACAGAAAGCGGGCATATGCAAAAGTATTTCACAAATATAGAAAACAACGCATAATAGAAATAGAGACAGAAACAGGAAAAATTATTAGAGGAACATATAATCATCCACTACGAGTTCTTAATCCATCTACAAGAGAATATACATGGAAAAGATTAGACGAATTAGAATCAACTGATAGATTAGTCATCGTAAATCGCATACCATGTCTAATAAAAAAACCAATAGAAACTGGATTTTCGACTCCTATTTATTCAAATCGTGGTGGTCCAAGATACAACGGAAATATTCCCAAATATGTTGATACAGATCTTGCAGCCGTACTTGGATATGGCATAGGTGATGGATGGTGTCAAAAATATCGTATAGGTTTTGTTGTCTCTAACACAGAAAGAGAAGTAATAAATCCATTACTAGAAAAAATGGAACAACTTTTTGCAATTAAACCACAGATACGTGAATACATGCCAATTCCTCATTACTTGAATGGACGATTAATATTGAGTCAGTCAATGTTAACACAAATAACATACTCATCGCTTGCTATAGCACAGATGTTACATTATATTAAAGAAAAAAGAGTACCTGATATTATATTTCGTTCACCGGATATAATAGTGGCTGAATTTTTGAAATGGTTATTTCAAGCTGATGGTAGTGTATCAAATAATGGAAGAGGACAAAGACAAATACAGTTAAAATCTATTGATCTTGATCTGTTAAGAGATGTACAATTATTACTCCTAAGATTCGGTATTTGGTCACGTATTGATAAAAATAATTTATCAATAGCTAGAGGAGATTCTATCATTAAGTTCTATAGACACATAGGTTTTGTATCAAAGAATAAAATTATAAAATTAGCTGAATTAGTCGGAGACGCAAAACAATTCAAATTTAGAACAAGACAAATGACTGAAAAAATAAAGAAAATATCATATCTATTAGAGCCAAAAGATGTATACGATATTGAGATTCCTGAGGGGCATAGATTCATAGCTAATGGTATTATTTCGCACAATACAGCTAAAACTTTGTTTTTGTTGAGCATGATGAGGTATTGCAAATTCGCTTATTTCGTTGATGCATCAAATGCAACAGGGCCAGGAGTTCTAGATCAATTATTTGGAGCGAAAACAGACACAAAGATTCTTTTACTCGATGAGATTGACAAGCTGAAAAGAAATGATCAAGGCACTCTGTTAAATTTGCTTGAAACAGGCATGCTCATCAGCACGAAAGTGAGGAAACAACAAAAGAAGAAATTTCATAATCTGAAAGTCTTCGCAACATCCAACGAAGTTAATAAGTTAAGCAAAGCACTACAATCAAGGTTCTTTCGAATACATTTGAAGGAATACACGGAAGAGGAGTACTTGACTATAGCAAAATCATTGTACCCTAAGAATGCAGAACTTAGTGAATATATTGCCAAAGCTGTATGGCACGAGCTTGAGAGTAAGGACATCAGAGATTTTATACAAATTGCGAAGCATGCAAAATCCTATAAAATGGCTGATAAGCTGATCGAGCTTAGAATGAAGTATGCGGAAGAGGAAGAGGAAGAGGAAGAATTAGAAGAATGATATCCCATCAGGGAATTTATCTTAATTGGTCTATCTTGGCAGGCAAACCTATTAAGGGGTTTACGAAGGGGATTCGAAAGTATGCAAGAGATACTCATAATGAAGGGAACTAGGATTGCTGATGATGATATGGTGAGGGAAGAGTCTGAAAAGTTAGTATCTAAAGAATCAATGAAGATAGTTTCAGCTACAAATAGGTTAGTTCTGGCAGACTTTAATTTTAAAGATGTAGACAGACTCCGGACCTTCCTTAAAGTAGCAAAGGACAATAACCGAAAGCTTGTCATAAAAATGAGTGATGCATATTTTCTTAATGAAAACTCCCGAGTATCAAAAGATCTTCAATGACGTAATTGGCTATGACGACATAAAGCTGTTACTGTACAAAATGATTATATCGAAATATATGAACTCTCATTAACTGGTCCCCCCGCATCTTCAAAGACGGTGTTCATATTGGAGCTTCTGGATCATTTCAGAGGTAAAGCATACTTTGTAGATGGAACTACTGCGTCTGGAATGGAAATAGTTGATTATCTTTTCGATCATACTGACCTGAAATTTCTTTTAATTGACGAGATTGATAAGCTCAGTAAGAAGGATCAAAAAGTTCTGCTCAATGTAATGGAGACAAGAATACTTAGTGATGTAAAGGCTAAAAGGAGTAAGTCAGCACGACAAACCAATATGCATCTATCAATTTATGCTACCAGCAATGATATATCAAATATGCTTGCTCCTTTGCTTTCCTGATTCATTCAGTTGAAACTACCTGAATATGATCTGGAAACTTTCACAGAAATTTGTCAAAAGCTATTATCTCGCAAGTACGACAAGGATCATGAAACGGTACAGGAAATTGTCAGACACGTATGGGATCATACTCGTGATGTTCGAGAAGCTATAGCAATTGCAAAAATAGTGGATACACCCAACGAGGTAAGTGGTATAGCTCAGATCTTGGAAAAATACTCATGAGAATGTGAATGACAGAGAGAGAATGTGATAGTTGATATGAATAATAGTAGTAATAGTGATAATAGCAATAGTAGTAACACTCCATACGTGTTATCGTCAAACTCTGTAATTCGTCTTCTGGAGCCGGTTATTATTCCTAGAGTGAGTGCTATTGCATGTATGGGATTTTGTGAACGAGCCGCCTTTAACATATCTTTTTTTGGAATGGAATCCAGCCATTATACTGCCAATGGGGAAATAGGTAATGCCGTTCATAGGATTACAATAAAATCGGTACTTGAAATAATCGACTTATCAAAAAGAGGAGTTCCAATTAGGAAAGATACAGGTATTCGTATTTTTGAAGACAATACTGAGCAGGACATTACTACCAACTGGAAACGCTTTATGCTCGTTGGAGTTGAAAATCCTTTAGTTCCTATTAGAGAAGACCTGGAGATCAGAGCTGATAGATTGCTTGATAAACTAATAGATGAAGAAGAGGAGAATAAGCTACTTCTATTTAGGCCAGAATTTACTATAAGGAATATCAAAATTCCTTTGGAAGGAAGGCTTGATCCTGTTAAAATCAAACTTGAAGCTCCTCCACGATCCTCTCAAAATTTCAAGTACACTAATTCCACAGAATTGCAGGGTTTAGAGAAAGAGCGAATCGAGATAATACAGCTGAAAACAGGAAAGTCTAAGACTCCACCGGCTACGTGGAAGCTTCAAGCAGATGCTGAAACTCTATTGTTAATGGAGACG
>DASQQK010000364.1:0-2678 GCA_035643435.1 Nitrososphaeraceae archaeon
CCATGCATTATACTACGCATTGGATGAACTTAAGTATATACAGGTCGATTCAAAGATGATACATCACTACCCCGCTTAAGATATCGGACTTTTTAGTCCGACTTTGGTAACACCTCCATTTAGAAAACTTCATATCTTAATGGTTTCCCCAGAGTATCCTCCGATTAATGGTGGAGTTGGCAGATATACGTACAATCTTGTGCGGGAACTTATGCACACACAATTAGAGATTATTGATAAGATGAATGATCATGTTTAATATTGTGCATCCAGGGGGGGATTAGTATCAATGAATAGAATATAATAGATAATGGGCTGGATCCACACAATGCCAAAGTATTTCCACTATACTGATAGCACTGAACTAACCGTCATCAAGACCCAAGTGTCGTAATTTTTTATATTCCTTTTCTGCTTTTTGATGTTCACTAAGCTCTTCTATGGTAACGAATACTGCACCACATTCTTCACACATTGGCGTTTCACTTGACGGACACATAATATTTCTATCTATGTAATAATCAGCTATCATATTTAAATTTCATCTTATAGGCTTAGAGGCCTCATAATCATATAGATTATAATGCAATTTCGGAACTAATTAATTTGCCTCCCAATACATTTCGTTCATATAACCTATTAATCTCTTATTTTAATTAAATGGTATCCTCTTGGTATTAGGGTCGTGGGGTAGTAAGAGGGTATTAGTCTAGAGTAACCTTAAAGTATCTTAATCCAAGATAAACTAAGAAAGATCAGGAAGGCGAAAAGCTGAAATGACTTGCAGAGACATCTGTGTGAGATATAAAGCTCGAAGACCTTCATTCAGACAAAGTAGATATGCAACTGGACAAAAGAGATGTCAGATATGTGAGTTATTTATTGAATGGGATGGACTGATATGTCCTTGCTGTAGCTATCGGCTGAGATTGAAGCCAAGAAATATGAAGTCTAAAATCAGACTACGGAATGATAAGAATGCTAAAACCTAGCAATATCTATTTTGGCAGATTTATCAGGGTCATGTTTCGGAAAGCGAAGTCCAATGCTATAGTCTAACTTAAATTATTGAATAATTCATAAATATCACTACCCATTTCTAGTTTATCGGTAATTCGAGATAAAGCGCTTTTTACTGTCTTCTCATTCTTATCCAATATTTCGGCCAGTTCTGAAATGGTTAGTTGTTCTTCTTTTCGACACATCGGGCCTTCCATTATAGAACATATAAGTCTTCGTTCTATATCATCAAAATTTTCTTTCTCAACGTCATGTATTTTCTTAATTATCGCTTGTTTTAATGCGCGCAGGTCATTGAGACGAGACTCTAGATGCAAGATTTGTACTTCTGTATCTTCTAAATTCCTTTGTAGCTTCGAAAGTATCTGATCTAGTGACATAGTTAATTTTCTATGACTATCTTTTGCTCTTGTGTTTTTATTTCCACTATTGCTAATACTGGAGTCATTACCCCGTTGAAGAACACTTAAATTAAGCTCATCAAATTTCTTATAAAGAGCATCAGCCTCTTTATATCTCAATTCCTCAATATCTTCATTTCTTACAGTAAAATTGTCATTAGAGACTGAAATACTCAGATTGAAAGAGGAATTGACTCTATAGTATTTTCTATCTGGAGCGCCTAGATCGCTTTTCTTACCATAGGACTCAATCAAACCGCTATCTTCCAAAATCTTCACATGTCGCAGGATTGCTTGTTGGCCTGTTCGTATCTCTTTAGCTAGTTGATTAAAATACATGGGTTCATGGGAAATCAGGTTCAGAATCCTTCTTCTTGTTTCATTCCCAAGAACATCCAAAAGTACATCAGTATCTGCTATTGATGACACATTCCTCGTACTCTTTCTTACCAAGTTTTTATTTCACTCTCAATTTTGTTTTTTTTACTTTCTAATATTCAATAAGCAATTGCAATCACCTAAAAGAAAAAAATGATGCAAGTACTATACTACTCACATGTCTCCTCCATAGTCGCCATAGCCTCCACCCATACCACCACCAGGGGGTCCAGGAGGTGTTTGGGATTTAGATGCAGCTATGACATCATCTATCCTAAGAATCATAGATGCGACCTCTGTTGCTCCATTCACAATATGTTCCTTTACTGCGAGTGGGTCACATACGTCCCTTGCATTCATATCGGCAATCTTCTTGTTGATCACATCGATACCGTATTTGGGTTTGTCGCTTTTGCCAATCTTTGTCCTCAATTGGACTTGTGTGTCTATTGGATCCATACCAGCGTTCTCCGCAAGTACCAGAGGAATAGTCTCCATACTATCGGCAAATTGTTCAGCAGCTAACTGGGCTCGTCCCTCAAGTGAGTTAGACCATTCTCTTAGTTCTTGTGATACTATCGCTTCCGGAGCTCCTCCTCCTGGTAGGATATATGGATATTCTACTACATCTTTGACTGTCATCAGTGCATCATGTACAGATCTTTCTGCCTCATCTACTACTCTCTGCGAGCCTCCTCGTAATAGGATTGATATTGCTTTAGGGTTCTTACAGCCTTCAACGAAAACCCACTTGTCTGTTTCTACGTGTCGTTCCTCTACTAACTGGGCATTACCCAAGTCATTACTGGAGATCTCATCTATATTAGTAACTAGTGTTGCGCCTGTAGCTTTTGCTAATTTGGACATATCACTTTCCTT
>DASQQK010000365.1:0-3113 GCA_035643435.1 Nitrososphaeraceae archaeon
AGTAGAAGTTATATTTTCTTTGATTTTTCTTTGGCAATACATCACATTTATGCACTACCCACATACTCTTAGAGGTTTGGTCAAAGCAAATTTGCTTCGAGCTTGTTGTGAGTAAACATGAAAGTAGTGATGAATCAAAAATTATTGAGATCCGCCATCAAAGTTTCCTTTTTATGAATCGATAAGTATTAGGACTCGCTTGAATTTTCATACAAGTCCCTCTGAGCCCACTCCGAAAACAATATGGAGCCTAGTGCCAAAGCGTGGCACCTTAGACCGATGAAAATACTCAGACAATTTCTTATTTGCATTAAAAGTAAGACTCCAAGCGTCTATTCGTTCCCTAAACTCGAGTTAAACCATCACCGTCAGGTGTTAATGGGGTTTGTTTTCAGGCGTTAAATAATCATAAATGGGCTCAGTATTTTATGAAGTTCCCAGAACATCAGAAAAATAGAGCAGCTATGCCTGGTTATGCCTTCAAAAAAGTCAAAGTTATCAATTATTAGTTAACTGTGATGGCTTAATAAACGTCTCAAAATTTCCTTATTGATTTCTTCGTGCTTTATCACTTCCCCCCGTCGACCTGGAGTCTTCATCTGTTGTTGATTAACCTGCTTTCTTTCTTCTAGCAGCTCGTCAATTCCATAATAATTATCCAAACCACATTGTCGCTTCTTCTTTAATTCTTGTTCATAGCGCAATCTAAAATCCCTTTCCTCTTCTGTATCTCCAAAATCAGCGCTGCTTTGCCCGATGGCGGAGTTGAGTGCATACGAGGTCGTTTTATCTCTCAATGGTTTTACGTAGTACTAAGGGTGTTAGATGTATAAGAATGTAAGCAATTCATGTTGTCCAATATAACAACAACATAGATAGCAAAGTAGAAGTAAATTCATACTGATACGCACGCTGAATAAATGAGCTCAATTCACCACGGGATCACGGGAGCGATATTACCGAAGATCGTCATAAAATCAGAACCTTTAATCCGTTCAAGATCCTTTATATACTCTTATTGTATCAGTATGCTGTCGAATGACTATCGGATGCAGCATTTGGCGACACTATCAGACCTGAAGGAAAGGCATATTCTGCTGCTGGTGGTATAAAATCCTCTTTAGGTATTAAAGGTCTCGGCCTTTTTATGATATCTTTTGTTACTGATCCTAGAATAATCATGCATGAAGCCATTATTACAGCAACTTTTTTCCCACCCATTCACCTAACATGAGAATTATCGCAATTTTATTATTAAGAAAATTATCTCTCTTCCATAGATTGTCATCAATATCATGAATTGATTAAGAAATACGTTGTAATGAAATTCATAATGGATAAGAGCAATTTGGATCATTTAACATATGATCATCCATTTATCATTGCAGGCACATAACATTACAACAATCTAATGTAGATTGTAGAGGAGTAATTAACAATCCTGGTTTCTATCATTTTAACTGTAAGGCAGAGTAGGTGTAATCTCTTCTAAAGCAGATATGATCTGAGCCAGTTTCATCCCTGAAGTAGTCCAAACAACATAAGTCTGCTCTGGCCCTGTCCCCTTTTGTCCTCCACGTAGATCTGCAAATGTATGAGTACTGCCAATGCTAAAACCCTTAGAAGTTAAGGCGGTAATGTATTGGTCCAGGTCTTTAGAGGGAACCATGTATATTCCCACTGAATCTGATGCCTGTAACGGTGCTGTCGCATTAGTATTACTCAAAGAATCAAACTGATTAATCACGTTTATTGTTCCATTCATGACAAAACTAGGATCATCGCTGTTAACATCAGCTTCAAAATAATTGAATGTACCTGTGTCATTAAATATGATTGGTTTGGACGCTGTATTATATGAAAAATCTTCACTTTCAATAGCAGAGTTATCTAAAGTAATTTTGTGATCGTGATCCACGTCGCCGTTAAACCATATAACCGTGGTTCCAACATTTACGATTGCATTCTGAGGAAGGTAAGGTTGGTTTGCAAGTGGCAACTGGTTTTTTGGCTGGTTTGTTGACTCATGTGCTTCATTTGGAATAAATATCACAAGGGTCTTCATGTTGTTTCCTAGAACCATAGAATGCGTATCAAAGATTGTTGAGGCATTGATATCTGGTTGTTCTGCTATTTTCGGTATACTGCTTGTTGTGGCAAATAGTGGATTCTGAATTTCAAAGGCTATACTTCCTACCGTGAGTATTATAATAGCAGGTATCACCATATCACCAAAGCTACAAATTCGTCTATTCACTTGCTATGGTAATCTTATCAACTATTCCTGATTTAAACTATCATTTGATTCTACAAGTTGAAAAACTACACTCCTTAGAATTAACCCTTCAGATCTTTAGCTTCATTTACTTTCCCTTCTATCAATGCCTATCAAATTCTCCGTGTATTGTGATACTGTCGGCCCATTATTTCCATTGCCACACTTTATGGTTAGTATTTCTGAGAAGCATCAACAAGATACTCATTAACGCGAAAATTATTCAGAAATGCTAGCCTTCCAACCGATGACCTCATGGGGGAGGGAGCTTACATTTCTCTTCTCCTCAGAAGCCGTAATGGGACTAACTCCGTAGGCAGTGGCTGTAGCCGTTTCATTATTATCTATGGTCACAAATACGCCATGTGCTTGACCATAGATTACGTTACCAGGCCTCCTAACACTAATTTCTGTCCACATCTCTCTTACATCGACTTCACCAATGAACTTTCCTGTCCCTGAGTTTGATGCCTCAATCTTTGGCCCTCTGTATCCAACACTCTCCTATTAGTAATCTCTCCTTATCCTTCATAAATTAATTCTCATAACATAATTTCATACAGTTAACTTAGACTATCAAACCTTATTTATGTGACCTACCTCCCAACATTGAGAATCAAATGAGAGTGTTAGTAAGGGCAATAATTCCAGCGTCCGCCGGTAACAAAATGGTCAAAGATCCCAATTTTTTGAAGACCGTCGAGGACTATACCAAGAAATTCAATTGCGAGGCCGCATATTTTGCTGCACTGAACGGAATGAGAAACATGGTATTTGTTTTGGATCTATCGAGTCCAGATATGATACCTGCGGTCTGCGAGCCATTGTTTCAGGAATA
>DASQQK010000366.1:0-7606 GCA_035643435.1 Nitrososphaeraceae archaeon
TTATTATTAGTGCCTGCCGTCTATTTCATTTATCGTATGTAATACATTGGTTGGTAAACCTTTTGCTTTTATGTGCTTAATTCTAAAGCCGTCATATTGTAGCATCTTTACGTTTCCGCGTAAAATATATGTTAATTAGTAATAGATTTCCTATTTAGTTTCTCGTCTCTTTATTAGTCTTAGGTTCATGAATATAATTGATATTTGAGGTGAAATATTGATGAAATTGTTATCGGATGGGATTGTTATCTTTTCCAAATTTAGAGATCTAGATGTTATAGTCATTTGGGCCCTATTTATGGATACCTATCGGACTCATGCGCAGATTAGTCCCTCTATCAATAGTAGTTACTCTCTAGTTAGAAATACCCTCTTCTACAGGCTCAATAGATCTGAACAATTCTGATACTACTTTACATATTGGTTCATCGAACAATACCTCCATAATTATGCCACAAGAGAAATTACCACCAAAACGACCAACAGGTTCCTGTAGGGATTCTGGAAATAAGTGGCTATTCTTCAGACAATCAAAACACAGCATGTATCACTACTACTACTACTAAATAACATCAAGCCATATCAAAAGGTAGTTTCAGCAACTGACGATCAATATGATCTTTCTTCGTAGAGTTTCACTTTCTTACCAAGCTATTCGATGATAAAAGACGTTTATAATAAAATGACTGCAAAGATAACATAACTTCAAACGATCAGATGATGGTAGTGCTATGCGCAGGAGTATTTGATGGCTGTAAGGACATAAGGAACGTGAATCGAATTTAGTTGAATTTTATTATCAACGCTGTTCCTGCCAAACTCAATTTAGAATGATGACCAATACTAACCCTATATGACTGTGATATTCATTATGGAGAACTTGAGAAAATTAACTCTGCAATCCACATGTATATTTTCCGAATCAAATGATTCAATCTTATCATTTAATTCAGTTTCAGGTTAAGGCTCACATATTTCGATGCTCGTTTCTATTTGTGTGAAGTAAGCTCTATTAACCTATAATCAGAGTAGATATGGATTGAGCATTAAAGATAGCGAAACAATACAGGTCGTACGCGGTAACGAAGAAGTACTAGATACTATTTCAGGCTTTATATCCAAATCGACTGGTAAAATTGATGCCTGTGTAGATTGGAGTCGACTTTCATTAGTTATAGATAACAAACAGATTAGGAAATTACTCGTAGATGCTCGAAATCGAGGTGTTAAGTTAAGATGTCTAACGGAAATATCTCAAAACAATATATACTACTCCAAACAGCTTCTAGAAATAGTTGATGAAGTACGCCATTTGGACGGTATTGTAGGAACCTTCTATGTCAGCGATGAAGAATGTCTTGTTCCAGCTCTTATCCATGAAAAAGGAAGACCTGCATCACAAATGATTTATTGGAACGCAAAAGAAACCGTGAAACAACATCAGTATCTGTTTGAAACCCTTTGTAGCAGAGCTATTTTGGCTCAACAAAAAATAAATGAAATTGAAAGGGGTGAGTTGCCTGAGACAACAGAAATTATCCATAATTCGTCTGATATTCAACAATTAATAATCAGGCTACTGAAATCTGCGGAAATAGAAATCCTCATAATTTTAAGTACAATCAATGGAATTAAGAGACAAACAGAAGCAGGGAGTGGTCGCCTTATTGTCGAAGCTGCAAAGGATCACAATGTGTCAGTGAGAATATTGACACCCATGGATGAGGGAGTTAAGAAAATCACTGGAGACCTAGAGAAGCAAAGTACTAACATACAGATTCGAGAAATTAGACCATCGATAAGGTCATCTATTGCCGTCCTCGTAGTAGATAGAAAATTCTCTCTAGCCCTAGAGCTGAAGGACGACACGAAACGAGATCCGGTACAAGCTTTCGGTACTGTATCTTATTCAACTAGCAAATCTACTGTACTATCTTATGTTTCAATGTTTGAAAGCTTTATGGAACTTAGTGAAATGTACAAGAAATCGCAACTAAAGCTACATGATACAACAGATGAACTTGAAGCCATGAAACGGTATTTGCATGATGTGCTTCAACAAGTGGACGAGTTCAAGAAGACAAGTAACGAAGTATAGACTGCAGGTGGACCGACACTGGATAGCCAAGACCATGGGTCTTGCAAATATAGCGATAATATTACATGCCAATGTAACTGTGACTATGTCAGCCGTCACGTAACTGAGACTATGTCATGAGGGTAGGTTTGTGTTATCCTCATTCCTGGCTAATCCTCTGGTGTCTGTAGATTACGTTGATTCCTTCTAGATCACGCCGCCGTTCATCGTTTTCATCGGTCTCAACATCTTTGTCTATTATCTTTTTTCTTATCATATTATCATTGTTTTGGTCCCCGTGACCTTGTGACGATAGATGTTATTTATGGCGAACACAATTTAGAACGATCAGCAGAAGTATTGATTCCATTGACTCTGATCTTGCCGTTAACGAGTCAAGCGGCCATAAACAATCTTGTTGCTACATAAACAAATAATCTAGTTACGTATCATGAGATAGGCTCGTGATGCATTCCTGTAATACGAATAGTAATATGCCTTTATGTTGTTCACTAAAGTGCTGATTTCTATAACGTCATTAAATTCATTTAGCTTATTAACTTTGAGTCCTAGTGAACGTAACTCATTGAGCCACCACTCACATTTTTCGCAACATTCGTTTAAAGTAGTCATTATGTAATCTGCTATAATCATAAGGCTTACTCTATATGTAAACTCTGTTTACATCGCCATGCATTGCACTTAATGCATTGCGCTTAATGCCCTTGAAGATAAGCTGGGTCTCATGTCAACATGACTGTGAATGTAACTGCCGTACACAGCGGGTCAAAGCCTACCATATAAATGACTCCATGATAGCAGTTTCCAGCCCACGCCGTCACACCTTTTTTCATCATTTTTTTCATCAGGCGCAGGCGTAAGCGCAACCAATGCATAATCTTTTTCCTGCAATTTGGCTCTAATAACATAATCATTGGTCTGTCAATCTGTTTTAGTAAATTCGATGATTCTAGATTAATTGTCAAGAGTCCTCGTAAAACGCTGCCAGAACCTTCAGGAACTTGTAGAGGATGAAGTTCATTAAGAACTTTGATAAGCTAGTAGAGCTGAATGAAAGTCAAATGACCTCCTGGCAACAACAAACGGGTTTACTTATTGCGATAGGTCTATGTCTAGGTTTAGGAATAGCGGCGTACCCAGAAAATACATACACGCATGCATCCACCATAGCAGTTAACTCAACCTATGAGGTCGAGGTGGAAAACATGACTTCAGAACAGTTTGATAGACTTAGCGATGCTGAGTCTAAGGCCAACGATCAAGCAAACCAAATACTAAAAGGTATCCAGACTCTTGAGGGTCTCGACATCTATAGTAATGAATGTGGCTATTCGACGGAAATCAATCCATACAAAGTTATTGACTGCTATTACAAGAACCAGGACAGAATCGAAAATGCAGGGCGTACAGATAGACAGGCAAATAAGAAATGACTAAAATATCATGAGAACGTAGCTTAGCACGCCATAGCTTATTATGATTCGGATTAAGAGTTCTATGATGTCCAATTTCTGTCTTTGTTCAACATCATCTAGAACCGGCAGAGCATTTGTTGCATCTGCTTTTACCAGTAACTCTTGTTTCCGAAATGATAGCATCTGCCATATGTCTTAACTTTAACTTTAGCTTAGCGACCAAAGACGGTAGCGTCCAAAGAGGGTATAAAGCAGGAGCCCGAAGACTTCATGCCTAATGCCAACTCACTCAAGCCTGAAAGCGATGTCTCTGAACCAATATTGAAGTTCACCATCACTTAGTAATTGGTTCCTACTGACCATTTGCTCCCTTGCCTCTTTTTCTTGTTCCTATCTTTATTCAATTTCAACACTATAGGAATCACAAGATATCCCAATGATGTTAGCATCCTGGCTAATATGCAAGGAGGTTTTGGTATCTTCTCGGTTGCGGTTAGGGTGACAGTATCAATTGAATGTATCTGTCCATGATATAACATTATTTATGGTGCGAGTTAATCTCTTGGTGTCTCTAGTGGCGTCAGCAGCAATCTATCAGCTATTTTACTATTATCTCTACTAAAAGAGGTGTGTTCGTAGTGATTAGATACTTGTTAGTCAGTATCAAATAAATCTGAGGCAAATACTTTTCTGCCTGACTGACTGTAGACTGCAGTAGACATGTACGCCTTAGGTTTCTCCGACTGCAAAAATGATGTAAACTATGATACAATCCGCAACATAAAACCAGCCGTTTCACAAATAGATCCTGTAACTATTATTAAATACTTAGCTCTATCATAATAGTTTGATGTCCCCACTAATGGAGCAAGACTATGACCTGGATGACGAGAAAATAGCCGTTAGCGAGCTATTGAAAGCAAGAGATGTTCCAGAAAAGAGTGGCGACAATTTGCTTATTGAAACTTGGAATATCAAGAAACTTGGTTCCAAAGGAGCTAGGAAAAGGAGAAGAAAAGACCATGAACTAATTGCCGAGCTCATCAAACCATTTGATATAGTCGCTACCCAGGAAGTGATGCCCGATCTTTGGGGAATACGAGAAATTATGGAATCATTAGATGAGCGATTTAAAATGATTACTACAGATGTTGGAGGCAATTCTGAAAGACTTGTTTATATTTATGATTCGTCTAGGGTAAAAACAAGGGAATTATTTGCAGAGATAGCGATACCTGAATCGGACCTGAGGAGATACGACCCTCCAGATATTCGTAGAAGGTTTAAAGGATTCAATCGCAATCCATTTATAGTTTCTTTTGAGCGAAGTGAAATCAATTTTACTCTTGCAAATGTTCACATATACTTTGGGAATGAATCGGGTGTTGAATATATGAAACGATTAGTGGAAGTTCATGCCCTCGCAAAATGGGCAGACATCCAAAGTCGTAGCGGAACCGCATATGATAAGGATATTATATTGATAGGTGATATGAATGTTCCAAAGATGGACCAGTCTGACAAAGTGTATATTCAACTGACCAGGTATGGTTACGAACCTACGAACTGGTCTACTAAAGTGGGAACGAACCTCTCCGGAACAGACCACTACGATCAGATTGCAATAACTCCCGAATTTGATCAAAGGTTAAAACGGTCTACCCAAGGGGTACTTAACTTTGATAAACATCTGTTCAGGAGTATATGGGAAAGAAATGATCTAGATCCTGATTCAGATTCAGACCTGAAAAAATGGCAAAAGTATTGTGAAACAAGGATTTCAGATCATAGGCCACTTTGGGTTGAATTTAGTTAGCCTATTGAAGGAGATAGGAGTTTACACTTCTACTTTAGATAATCCCAAGCACCAAGACGAATCCCGGAAGAAACCATGGTGTAAATTATGGGTTTGATTTGTCTATCTATCTTGATTTCGTGCGTTAACACACAAATACGTTCTGTGTCTCACATTTCATGCTTTTTCCCCCACTAGTTATCTTCTTAGCTGCTTGGACGCGTGTACGGATGCATTGTAGGCATCTATTGTGGCGTGAAGGGTGGTGTGAATGGATCGACCACCTCAACGATGCCCATCATACCAGTATCCTCATGTGGAAGAATGTGGCAATGATAGACGAATCTTCCAACGAAATCCACAAATGGGATACGGACTACCACTTCGCTATTCGCCGGCAGGATCACTGTGTCCTGCAAGCCATGTGCATCATATCGTTGACCATTCACCGACATTACCTGGAAATCATTGACGTGAATGTGAAATGTGTGATCTTCATTATCGACATTTGTAAGCGTCCACTCCTCTAGGTCTCCTAACTTCACTATTTGGTCGACCCGGTTACGATCAAAAACCTTGCCGTTGATCATGTTAGTTCCCTGCTCGCCAAAGCGATTTAGTGTTGTGTTGGATGGGGGGGACGGAGAGAAGACTAATGTACGTTGAACCTGGACCTCACGATCTCCTAGGTTCAGCCTTGGTACTAGGCTCGATGCACCGACTTCTTGCTCTTCTGCTTTCTCAGATGTAGCATTGCCTTGCACGTTTATCGTTGCTAGGGTTACCTCAGGATATGGCAAGTACTTGTACGGGAGCATTTTGAGAGGATAAGTTCCATTTTCTCCGCCAGTAACCAACACATCGAATCGCTTACCAGCGGGAAGTACAAGGTATTTTGCATCCCAGACATCCCAGACAGGGTTACCATCTTCTGTGACGATGCTGAAGGTGTGACCTGCAAACGTTATATTGTAAAATGTTGCGGGATCAATACTCGCAAATCGCCATAGTTGAGTCTCGCCAGGTGAAATACTTACAACAGGATCGATCTCTCCATTGATAGTCTGATATGTTGGGGAAGTATAGTTAAGATGCCAATAATGCCACGGGAAACCCCTCATGATAAACGTCTGCTGAGTGATATTGTGCAACACATCAGGTAGCAGGTCCTCTAAGCCTTCTATCACGAGCAAACCAGACAACCCGCCGCCCACTTGAACAGTAGATAGACCATGTAGGTGTGAATGATACCAAAAAGTTCCCGGTGCGTGATCGATTGGAATGTCAAGCACGTACTTTGCAGTTTCTCCTGATCCAATTACACGAAAAACATTGTCTGAGCTGCCTGACGGTGACACATGTAACCCATGAAAGTGTATGTTAGTAGGTTGATCGAGCTCATTGATATAGTTCATGACCATCCGTTCGCCAGGTTTGATGTGTAGCGTTGGTCCATTGAGCGAACCGTTATAGGTTATCGCTTTGACTGATTGGTTTCCAACCATACCTTCACGCTCGTCAACGAGCAACGTCGTTTCCAAAATTCCTCTATGGCTGTACACCTCAGTAGTCTCAGAGAAATTCATCCCTTTAAGAGGTGATGACTGTCCCTGACCGTCAACACCGGTCAGGTTCTCATTGAAAATATTGGTTGCACTGCTGCCGAGAGCAGCTTGTCCTGTAATAATGACTGTCACAGCTATCGTAAAGAGAGTAATGAATACAAATTCACGTGACCGTCGAACCATTATCGTTGTAATTCTAAGGTATTTCTTAAACCTTTTGTGATGGTGTTAACTTAACCTCTAAGTGTTTACGTCGCTCTAGTTATCTCTTTCAGATCGTCGAAGGTGACAGTGGCCCTTACGTCGGTATTTTTTATTGAACGAAACGACAAAGTAAATAAAGTTAGTACAATGGCTACCGTTGATCCCTTGGTACTACTACTAAAACACACTGATTCTTCCCATGGTAAACGGGACTGACTGCCGATATTCCCTGTTTTCTTACCCTTCCATATCTTTGCAGCATCTGCTTCTATAACCACAGCTACATGACTCTTTCCAAATCCAGTTGGTGCCTCAAGAATTATGTGTTTGTAACCTGAATTAGGAACTGTTATTTGCATACATGGCATGACATTTATGCGAAAACACTGTAGGTTATTCCGGTTCTATGGTGGCATCACCACCATATGATAAATGAAATTATGATGGCATCATTACTGCTAGAGCATTCTCGTTTTTCTGCCAGATATTCCACCTGCTACCATTTGGATGCCTACTATCAACAGCGATA
>DASQQK010000367.1:0-3935 GCA_035643435.1 Nitrososphaeraceae archaeon
TCAAATATCTAAACTCCTACAATACAAACATCTGGAAATAGATCAATACGCCTTCTTTCGTTTAAGATATGATCTATGGCTTGAAAGGAAAATTTGTTGATTTGTTAATGGAAATTATTTCTTGTTAATGAAAGCTGTTTACAGTTTCATAAGGGATGATTATTCTACTCATTCGCCTATAAAGGGTGATAATGATGTATATATATTGACATCTTAGCCTTAGGGTGGGCTAATCTCCAAAATTGCTTCCCAAAGCTTTAATTTCATAGACCCCTACTTCTAGATTGATAGTAGACCTTATGAACCCCATCTCTATAGCTTTTCACTCGTACAAAGGCGGTACCGGAAAGACAACAATAGCCTGTAATTTCGCTGCCCAATTGGCCAAGCAGGGTAATAAGGTCGGCCTACTTGATCTAGATATTTACGCACCAAGTATACAGACATACTTCGAAATAGAACCGAAGAGGTGGCTCAATAATTACCTTAATTCTTCGGCTGATTTGTCAGAGGTGATCATTGATGGCAATCAGTTTGTTAACTCGCGATCTGACGGCGGAAATTTGTGGCTAGGCTTCAGTAATCCTCGAAGTGAGGAAATATTGCAGCTGGAAACTACGGGAACAAGTACAGCAAGGGAGATCTTGAAGAAACTCATTCTCTTGAAGGAAAAAATGCTTACAGATCTGAGACTAGACTTTCTTGTTATCGACACTAGTCCGGGCATACGAACCTGGTCAATCAACGCTTTAGCAATTTCTGATATCCTACTTCTTACGCTAAAATCAGGAGATATTGACAGCAAGGGTACGAAACGTCTTGTTGAAGACATTTATGATACATTTACCAGGCACGGAAGCAAAAGTTACCTGCTCTACAATAGAGTGCAAGGCTATTGTATGCCGCCTAGGGATTTTCTTGGAAAAGGCAACCGCACCTCGCTTCCCAGTTCGGCTAGGGAGGATTCCTTCAAGGTCAACTCCTCAACGGGGATACCCAAATTATCGCAAGAACTTGGTATCAAGGCAATTAGTTCTATTCCATGTTTTTGCGATATTCAATTTTCAGAGAGAGAATTCTTAACAGTACTAAACTATCCGGACCACCCTTTCTCATATTATGTCAATCAGCTTATCGATGTAATTAGGACAGCTTGAATGACCACAACTGATCTCAAGCGATCATGACTAGGTAAGGTAACATGTCACAGAAAACCGGCTGCCATGGATTCAAATCAAAAAAGTTTGCTTTTTACAGGGAAGAAAAGTTTCATATACGTGTCTTACAGTGCATAAATAGTAAATCTCTGGTAGAAAAAGATGCACATCCCTGGACTGCTTGAACTCACTGAACGCGAGGAGATTCCCAAATGCATGATACTATTGACAGGTAATTCAAATGTTGGCAAGAGTTGCTACAGCAAGGAATATTTACTTGAACAGTTTAATGATGGTGCGTACTGTATTTACATTTCTTGCACTGAAACAGAAGAGCAATTTCAGAACTGGCTGGTGAGTGTAGGAGTTTCTCACAACCAGATAGATTCTAACCTACACTTCGTGAATCCGTATATACGGAAGAAAGCACGTGATGATGTTCCGCTACTACCTCAGATTATTTCAGAAATAAAGGAAACCTCGGCTCGTGGCTCAGATTCGAGTATCGGTATGGAAAAAGAGTTAGGTCACACCGAGAACCGTTTAGAGAAAACGAAATCAAATTCTACCCTTATTATTGATTCTCTAAACCATCTGATCGCTCTGTTCGGACCTAAGGAAGTAGAATCTCTTGTAACAGATATCTATTTCACATCTAAAATTCAAGCATTATCGGGGATCTGTAACCTTACAATTCCATCACTTGGCCAAGAACAGTTTGATCGCCTCAGTCTTTCCTTTGATGCGATCCTTGAGATGGTATTCAAAGATGAAATAGAATCTCGCTTGCGGGCAATGAAGATGACTTTGATCAAGGGAGTCGTCTTCACCCCAAAATGGGTCGATTTTGAAATCGCGCATGATGGGTCAATTCGATTTCTCCAGAAAGGCTCTGACTTTATTTGCTACGTTTGCAAATCAAAAATTAGTGAGAATCCTGTTCCATATTCTGGGCTTTATTTCCATGTTAACCATCTTGAGGTCTACAAGAGACTGGTAGGCATATACGGATTGAGCTTATCTGAACTAGGATTTTCGTCGGAAGTTATGGATGCCAGTTTTTTCTTTATAGACATAGTTGGGCTTTCTGATCCGAGCTTTTCAGTTAGTTCCCAGAGGCAAAAGATTGAAGTTCTTAATAATTTGATTATGTCATGCAGCGCCTACAACTTGGAAGAAAAGAAGATTATTTTGCCGACGGGGGATGGAATGGTAATAGGCTTTCTTGTGAATCCTGAACTCTCTCTAAAACTTGGGATCCAGCTGCATCAGAAATTGCGGACGTATAATAGAGGTAAAGGCGAAAGAGACAAATTAAAAGTGAGAATTGGACTAAGTTCCGGACCTGTTTTTTCAGTCAGCGATATAAAGAACAATCAAAATTTTTGGGGGCCTGGGATCATATTAGCTCGAAGAGTCATGGATATCGGCGGAGAAGGTCACATCCTCCTTTCTGATTCTCTGGCAAAGGCTCTGCTTGCATTGAAGGATGAATATAGGTCTATCATAAAATATATCGGTGACTATACCATAAAACACGGACAGGTTTTGACACTCTATTCAGCATATGCTGATGATTTTGGAAACCCTAGAGCTCCTGAAAAGAGATAGCAACTCAACATTGGCCTATATTTGATAATTTTTTCTAATGAGGAGGTAGTTTGGGGTACATCAAATGATCGTGACTAGGGGAGAGAGCTATTGGCTACTAGTGATAAATTCTGTATAGCACAGCATTAGCATCTCAGAACAGAATGTGACGTAGATTTTCTTGTTGTAAACAAGACCCTCATTTTTTGTCCATCAAAGGAAAGAAAGAGCAGTTAATTTCTGCAATTACACTAGATTAATCATATAGTAGATACGTATTATAGTTTTAAATGCTGTAACGTATATATATTAAGGGTACGTAGTCAACTATGTTTACCTTTAATAGGAATGTCCTGGCTAGAATCTGATGTGGTAAATGAGGAGTTACAATAATGAAGGCACATACTAAATTCCTTAATATGGGCTACTTAAAGTGTAAACCAAAATTTGTTACACCTTTATTCATTATCCTCATTGCTGGTTCTTTAGTCTTAATGGGAGAAATGACTGCGGATAATATAGGGTATTCTCAGACTATGGCTCCAAACAGCAATAATCAGACAAATATCTCCAGCCAGTCTGAACAAGAAAATCTGACATCTGTAACCAACGATACACAGAGTTCTAACATGTCCGGAATTCTTTCTAATTCATCAGTTATTGGAGAAAATGCCAGTCTTAACCCCCAAGTTAAGATTATTTCTCATTCAAAAGGACAGGAGGTACCTGTAGGCACATTGTCAGTAAATGGAATATCATCTGACAATTCGGCTAGCGCATGTGATGTTTATGTTTTGCTTAATGGTATCAAACCCTATCAGAAGGTGACACCTATAGGACAAAGTGGCTCTAATAATGGTAATAAAGACTATTCTCTCTGGAATTTTACCTTTTTACCAACCTACGGATTGATTACTGAAGGGGATAACAAAATGACTGCGAAAATTACCTGCATAACCGGTAGTGAAAATGCAACAAAATTCAATAGCCTAAATGTGACCGGTGTAGCTTCCAATAACTCTAATTCAAATATATCTACAGTAGAAACAGCAGATTCCTTGAAAAACACTAGTGAAAATGTCGCAAATAATTCGACCTTTGGTCCGCCCAACAGTAACTCAACTTATATAAAGTCGACCTCTGTAATACCTCAACAATCTCCTGCAATCGAGGGTGTAACACCAAGAG
>DASQQK010000368.1:0-18030 GCA_035643435.1 Nitrososphaeraceae archaeon
AATCCCATTAACTATGAACCATTCCTTTTAATTAGAACAAAATAATGAAATTATGATTGAGTCGAGTTAACACCACTTATTGCAGCGGTATGTAATTAGTAAGGTAGACGACCAAAATGAAGCATATTGATCAACTCTTGCCAGAACTTGAGGTGTTGGCCGCCTACCTGATTCACGTATGGTTGGTTGGTGTCTGCAGTTACATTGTGTACTGCAGCAGCAATTCTGCACAACAAATTATAAAAAGGTTCCAAATAGGTCCAAAGGCAAAGGACCATGAGGAAGAATGGCATGAAGAAGAATGGATGTCAGGATCTACTTACTCTGGCCGCCTACACGATGCTTAACGTTTGGTTCTTTATGAGTGACTTACTGTCTACAGTATTTTTATACCTTAAATCATAAAGAGATACTGATTACAGAAATTCTCATATTGTAATGATTAAATGTAATTATTCTACATCACGAGTCAGAAAGAGCGTCATGTATAGTAGTCTTTTTGTCCGATGCCGCACTGGATGAGTCTCGAGTAGAATACGACATCTTTGATGAATTCACTTTAGACACCAGTAAAAGCGAAGGCAGACTGAGCGATCATAGGACAGCAAGTACATTTAATAAAGTTGATAATGAGATTCCCACATTAATCCTAAAATTATAAGTAAATGACAGAAGAAGACAAAATAAAGAAATGAGAGGATGAATAATTATCACTTTCGAGGATCGGGTTTGATGGTCTCCTTCATTTAGCTGTATTATCTGTTTCCCAGAGGGCAAATGTGTTGTTCTCTGTATCTAAACACACAGCAAAGTAGCCCATACCCGGTACTGGAGTCTTTTTCATTACAACTTTGCCTCCCAATTGTTCTACCTTAGAGGAATGTTCTTCAACAGATTTTACATCAATATAGTTTGTAATACCCTGTTGCTGGGGATTCTGTCTATTCATCATGCCCCCACCTACGGCCTTATTCCCTTTATCATCTATAGTTGTGATCATCCAATATTCCATCCCTTCGGGCATCTGTTCACTTCCAGGGAATTTTTCAATATTCCATCCAAACAGATTATTGTAGAACCTCTTTGACCTCTCGATGTTGTCTGAAGGAATTTCAAAATGCACTATTGTTGGCATATGACAAAGTAATTGTCTCTTCCTAATATATTAGTAAGGGATCAAATGTATAGTTATCTAGAATTTCTGCAATAATTCTTTTCTGCAAATTCCTGGAGCGGCATATGAATGTCAATGTGAACTATCGTATCCGCTTAATAGCATGTCTAATGCGTCAAGTTTCGATGCCCCTGTTCCTTGAATTCCTTGTTAGGTATCCAATTTTTTTTCGATGAGCGTAATCGCTACTCTAACCTTGGTACCGTAACAATGCATGCTATCTGTAGACCGTTCATGTTCGTACCCAAGTACTATCAATACTAATGGTCGTATTTCAGTATGTAGTATATATTTCTTTTAGGGGGGGTGTTGCATTGTATTTACTGCCCTACACGCCAATGCACTAAATTCACAGTTTCGGCGCGCTGAATAACAATGACTAAGAAAAAGAATAACTGCAAACCATGTACGGTGACCGAGGGTCGATCTATTCCTTCTGTATAATTCAACAGGCTTGTCTCAACTTATGATATCGCTACGGTATTCGCCACATCTGAAGGCTAGAGTGCAGTAATAGGAAAAACCGATATAGATTGGCCACAGTTGCCGGACACAGTTTTTCAAAGGGAAAAAGTGCTAGACTCCTTACTTACCATTATTGCAAAAAGTCTTAAGAATGATCAGGTTATGAAACTAACATTTGATGAATGACAAGCACGATAAAGCACTGTTAGAATTCAGATTTCCTACTAAGGTAGATATTGGTAAAATGAATAAGGAAGAAAGGATGAATGTATTTCGGGGATTCTTTGCAACTAGTCGTTACAATAGATTGTTGATCCAAAAGATACTAGTTAAGTGTGCATTAGACGATTCATTGTATCATAAGGTGATAGACCTTGAGGCGAGTCACAATAGAAATTACATGGACACTCAAAAAATGGTCGAGTCTTATGGGTATAGAGAAGAGTTTATAACTGCTGTTAGGGAGGAGGAGGCAGCGCTGGAGAAAATAATAGACGCATACAACAAGAGAATGCTGAAAACATGATTTTGGCCTCTTTCAAGTCTAGCTCCCATATTGGACATTTCTTTGGACAACATAACACGGAACGTCTCCAATATTGACAAATCTAGATTTAGAATAGTCCAAAAAATAGGCACATCATACCTGAGCTAATATTTAAATTTCAAACATCTATTAAGTCCGTTTTTCCAGATGACATTTAACTCAATTCCAAAAAAATTTAGATATCAGAAAATACGATACCACACCAGAGACAGATATTCTAGATATATTTAAAATAGTCGAATGTACTGACTCAGCAATAGCAAACATTCCCGCAATGTGCGACCCAAGTTGGTATCATATGTTTTTCGCCTTTGGTATTAACCCTAATCCTGGTTCATTTCCAGGCTCAGTCACAGGTACGCCTGTATCTCTTGAACCTGGAGGGTACTCTGTCGGTGAAGAAGTCCCGTGTTTAGTAGGGTCACTCTGGGACTATGATGAATCACCGGATTGCAACGGTTTTATAGAAGCAGGACAAGAGATTACATGCACATTCACGAATTACGTAGACCATGATAAGGTAAATTATTTTACTTCGTATCCTATTTAATCAGACGAATTGCCTGTATCAGTACTGGGATCAGTAGTTGTTGTAATATCGTTAGCTATTGCAGGCTCAACTAATTTAGCATATACCTCATATCCGGCAATAAATGGTTCCCCAGATAAGTTAGTAGAACAACACCAGAGCATAACTCCATGCGCGACAAAAGGAATAGATGCAGAGAAGAATGGTGGTGATATTCCGTAGTTAGGAACTATTGATGTTATGATCTGCAAGGCAGTCTGATTATCGAGATTGTGCTGCCCGGGTATATTACGTATCCAATGCGATAATATTCCATACTTTTGGATGTCAATTTGTGATAGTGTAGCATTATCTACAGGTAGTCTCTGCACTAAACCTACCTCCACTGGCCTACTCGCACTAAAAGTCAAAGTTCCTGTGTACGCCTTACCGTCTGGTCTGAATGGTAAAATAACTGCGATCTGACCTGTCTCATTCAGACAGTGTTACTGGAATAGAAGAGCCCAAGTTACTCTTTGTTGTTACTGTATGCAGAATCTTCTTGTTGAATCGCTAGAGTGGTGGAACATTCCATTGAATGTGGATCTAAACGATTTCAGTAAGATGAGATACCTATTTATTTATTTAATTGTAAAAGGATCCATCTACAGGTAATGTGTTTGTAGCGGACTATATCAATAGCCGCATCCAAGTATTTGACAGCACTGGTACTTTCATTACAAAATGGGGATCTGGAGATGGAGAGTTTGACGATCCATTTGGAATTGCAGTAGATCCATCTACACGTAATGTGTTTGTATCAGATTTAGCGCTCCTAAGATTTGGTGATGGAGAACACGGCAAGAAACCTCCTCCATCTAATTAGAATTAGTAATTGTTAGGCAAAATTCAAGTTATCTTTAGCCAAAGGACGCTAATAACTAGTATAGATTCCGGCAATGATGTGTATGGCATTGACTTGTCGTATCAGCTTGAATCAGCTCGAATCAGGGAAACTCATTTCTACAATACTTTCGTTACACGTGTATATGAAGTGGATCTGTATTTATTGTTCAAAAGTAATGGATAAAGATAGCTTCATAGATGTCCTCGAAGAAGGAATGGAAGATGACGAGTATCATTCTTGGCGTAGAGTTACGGACTAGAAAAAAGTGTACATATCTATGTTTGAAGAAGGCTAAGTCATACAGCAGTATATGGTTGTGCTTATGTGTGTATCATAGCATAACGGTTTTTCTAGTATACTATGTGTTATTACTTACTTCTCAAACCAGTTCAATGCTACGACAGTATTAACGTATCATGGATAAGCTGGGCAGAATAAGTATCGTCTTCAGCCATCATAGTTGCATATATAGAATAGGGCATACTCTGCACTAATGCTTGATTTGATACGTGTTTCGCTCCGTTCTGGCTTTTGAGATTTTGTGCGTATAGTCCCTCGATATGAAAGTATGAAAGGGTTGAAAATAATATCAGGAGGGAAAAAATAACCCCAACAGTAATATCATTCCCGGTTCTACTTCTCCGGTGTCTTCCAGCGAATATCAATTCTTTCCACATTATATATTATCAACCTATTAATATTAAATATGACTTAACAAAGTTAAACCCTAAGTATATGTCCTTCGTCCAAGACTAAACGAGTTAGGTACAAGTTCTCTAACATCCGCATACTATTTGCGCAGAAGCACTTTCACATGTGTTGATACCAGAAGTTGGATATGCTCCAGCACTGATAACAGAATTTGGTTTACTCTGTAATCCAACGCGTGCTAATCCAAAACTTCAGTCAGAAAAGACTATTCAGTTGTTACATGATTATCATTTTAGATAGTATTCTAGATGGTACCACGTAGAGCATGTGGGTATGCCGTCAATCTTGCTACGCTAACACTTTTGCACTTTGGACAAGAGTTGACCTCTATCCCTTTATACAAGAGTGATGCGCACCAAAAGCAAGATTCGCACAACAAAAAAATAATGTCATTAAATACCTTTGTCCTATGATTTTGAAAGAGCCTAAATCTAGCATGCTCTACTAACGGTTGTTGGCTCGCCGACCCGTTGATTTTCAAGTCCCAATCATTATTATTTAGCAGAGATCCCTATATAAGTATGGACTAACTATGTTATCCCCTATAGAGATACATCTATCTGTTATAGTAAGATCCGAATCATCGATAAGTGTTACCATGGTCATCACCATCGCAACATACTGTTATAAGTGATATGATGCAAAATAACTATGTTAATCTAGCCTTATTAAACCCGCCGTCTAATCATAGATCGGTGTCCAAATTGAGCAATATTTCAATGCTGAAGCACTAGGGTAGATGGCATGTCATCATCATCAGTAATATTAGATAGCTTTGACAAAATCGTTAGTCAAAAAGGGCCAGGATTAAATGTTATCTTAGGTATATTGATCGTAGTTGTGGGAATTGGAGTTGGGGTTACAACAGGAAGTGAACTAATTTCATATCTATCGCTAATTGCAGGTACGGCTTTAGTCATTTCCTCATTCCTGATGATAATCAGACAATATGAACGAGCAGTAATTCTCAGGGTAGGCAAATATAATAGGCAGAGTGGCCCCGGTATACAAACTAGGATTCCATTTGCAGATAATGTCTTGGTAGTCGATATAAGAGAAAGGGTAATGGATTTCAAAGCTGAAAGGATGCTTACAAAAGACAACGTGCCAGTAACCATAGATGCCATACTCAGGTATAGAATAATCGAGTCGAGATCCAAGGAAGCTATCTTAAATGTGCAAAACTTTAATGAGATGATTAGACAGGTGTCACAGACTACGCTTCGTAACAATATTGGTTCTGCGGTATTCCAGGATATATTGTCAAGGCGGGAAGAGATCAATAATGCTATAAAAAATGTAATCTCAGAAGAGGCGGAGAGCTGGGGAATACAGGTAACAGGTGTAGAAATCCGTCAAGTAATTATACCTCAGGAACTAGAGTCAGCGATGTCTATGCAAGCACAGGCCGAACGTGAAAAGAATGCTAGAATCACGTTTGGTGAATCCGAAGTTTTGGTAGCAAAAAAGTTTGAAGAGGCAGCTAAAGTATATGCTGATAATCCAGTGGCATATGCGTTAAGACAGTCAAATATGTTATATGAATCTATAAAAGTGCAGGGTAACACTATTGTTCTGATTCCATCTGATACACTCAGCTCTATGGGATTCGGTAACCTTGCAACAACTATCGGTTATTTAGAGAATATTAGGAAAGCAGTGGCGAAACATCAACAACAACCGAGGACCTACAGTAATCACATTGAATAGACCGTAAGTTTTTTAATTTATATATTTATATTACGCTAACATTGGTAAATAGTCTAACATCGGTATATCGTAAATAGTAAAATGGCTGAGAATTAGTTGCCAAACCACACCTCAAGGACAGTATTGTTGCTAGAGGGATCGGTATTGTTGTATCCCCACTTCTACGCTAACTTGGTTAACTAAAGGATATATCTACCTCAGACGTACTATTATATTGTGACAGTTACAGATATACAGATCGACTATCGTAAATATAACTTTCGGGATTCAATTCAAGATTATGCTTATTTAGGTAAGAGAGGTCTTGCTAAAGAAACTATTGAGGAGATTAGTAGGCTAAAGAGCGAACCAGACTGGATGAGGGAATTTAGACTAAGGTCATTTAATATTTTTATGAGAAAACCAATGCCTGTTTGGGGAGGAGATCTTTCTGGCATTGACTTTCAAAATATCTATTATTATACTAAAGCATCTGAAAAACAAGGAAAAAGTTGGAAAGATGTACCCGAGTCGATAAGAAATACGTTTGAGAGACTTGGAATTCCAGAAGCAGAGAGAAAATTTTTAGGCGGAGTGGGTGCTCAATATGAGTCAGAAGTCGTATATCACAACCTAAGAGATGATCTTGCAAAAAGGGGAGTAATATTTATCGATACAGATACTGCAGTAAAGGAACAGCCAGAATTAGTGAAGAAATTCTTTGGTAAGATCATACCACCTGAAGATAATAAATTTGCTGCGTTGAATAGTGCGGTATGGTCAGGCGGTTCTTTCATATATGTTCCCCCAAATGTTAAGGTTGATCTACCATTACAAGCATATTTCAGAATAAACGCTGAAAATATAGGGCAGTTTGAAAGAACATTGATAATCGCAGATGAGGGAGCTGAAGTCAATTATATAGAAGGATGTACTGCACCTGTATATTCTACAGAATCACTTCATTCCGCTGTAGTTGAACTTGTAGCAAAGAAGGGAGCAAAGATAAGGTATACAACGATCCAAAACTGGAGTAAAGACGTATATAATTTAGTAACCAAAAGAGCGTATGCGTACGAGAACGCAACCATTGAATGGGTAGATGGAAATTTAGGCAGCAGGCTAACAATGAAGTATCCAGCGGTCTATATGCTGGGAAGTAACGCCCACGCTGAGATTATCTCAGTGGCATTCGCAGGTGCAGGACAGCATCAAGATGCTGGTGCAAAGGCAGTACATTTGGCTCCACATACAACTTCTAGGATTACCAGCAAATCGGTGAGCAAAGATTCAGGAAGAACAACATACAGAGGTTTGCTTCATGTAGCAAATGGTGCTACGGGTGTCATTTCAAATGTCAGATGTGACGCACTCTTGCTCGATGAAAGCTCAAGAACTGATACTTATCCATATGTCGAAGTGAATGAGGAGGATGCGACGATCTCTCATGAAGCTACGGTCGGTAGGATAGGCGATGAACAAATATTCTATCTAATGAGCAGAGGTTTTTCTGAATCAGATGCTCTATCTCTGATAGTAGGAGGATTTATGGAACCATTTATAAAAGAACTTCCAATGGAATACGCGGTGGAGCTAAATAGACTGGTAAAGCTTGAGATGGAGGGATCGGTAGGATAATGACACTTAGCCTAGCTATTATAATTGATAAGTGGCGGATTTGGTAAATGAGCCGGTTTCCTAAGTGGAGTAACAAACAGTTGTTACTTTATACTTTGAAATGGACGGGTGCGTACATGCTTATCGGGTTTATTGCCGCTTTCTTTTTCCCGTTCCCCTTTTCTCTTGTCGCTGTCGTAGGCGCCTTCATAATAATTAATTTTCTAATAACACGTCGTGCATTGAAGAGAATGGGTATGAATACCAAACAGTTTTTGGACTCAATACGGTCTGCTTCTGCAAATCCTTATGGGTACAGGCCGTTGAGGTACTACTGCATGGCTTGCGGTAATCCACATAGGGAAATTACATGTCCCAAATGTGGCTCAAAGATGAAAAAGGTTGGATGAGCACCTACTCGTCTGAAATCCTCTCAGCATGCTGTGATATGTCTAATCCAACATCCTCCTCCTTACTACTTACTCTTAATCCAATGATTTTTTGCAAAACCTTAGCTATTATGATAGTACCTCCAAATGAAAAAGCAATCGCACTAACTACTCCTATTGATTGCAATACTATCTGACCAGGATTACCATAAAAGAGGCCATTAGGTCCCGCCGGATTGATTAAGCTACTAGCAATGAGTCCTATGGATAACGTTCCCACAATACCTGTGATACCATGTACTGAGCTTACATCAAGTGCATCATCAATTTTTAGTCTTTCCTTTATTAGCGTTATTGCATAGAAGGACGCAATACCCACTGCCAATCCTAAGATCAGAGAATGCTGGACACTTATGTAGCCTGATGCAGCTGTTACTCCTGCCAATCCTGCTATTGCACCATTAATTGCTGCTACTGCAGAAGGCTTTCCAGATCTCTTCCATGAGAGAAATATCCAAGTGAGAGAGGAGGTCGCTGATGCAGTCTGAGAAACCAATAGAGTATTGGCTGCTATGCCCCCAGCAGTCAGTTCACTACCGGCATTGAATCCAAACCATCCCAGCCACAGTAGTGATGCCCCAATGGTTGCTAATGGAATATTATGTGGGCGGGTTATTTCAGGGCCGAAATCTTTTCTTTTTCCTATAACAAGTGCAGCTGCAAGTGATCCCATACCTGCTGAGATGTGTACTACGATACCGCCTGCGAAATCAAATACACCTAGTGACCTGAGCCATCCTCCTTCGCCCCAGACCCAGTGAGCAAGAGGATAGTAGATAAAAATGCTCCAAAGAACCATGAAAATAAGATATGTTCTGAATCTCATTCTGTCTGCAAATGCTCCAGTCATTAGTAATGGTGTTATAATTGCGAACATCATCTGAAATGAGATGTAACTAATACCTGGAATGCTTGGAGCATAGGATAAAGGAGTCTCTAACGGTACGTCATTCAGGAACATCCACTCCAAACCTCCAATTATGGGATTATTTACCGAAAAGGTCAAAGAGAATCCAATGATGATCCACATAATAGATAGAAGCGCAAGACCAGAGAAACATTGCATAATCACGGACATGGCATTCTTGCGCCGAAGCAGGCCGGCCTCAAAAAACCCCAATGCAGGAATCATTATCATAACTAACCCAGTAGCGACAAGCATCCAAGCAGTATCCCCAGTATTTACCCCAGACAATCTTGTTAAGAAATAGAAGATTCTCCCTTAAATGTTGTGTTTTGTTACTTTTTTTGAGCAATGTATGCTGAACTTAACGCTTCTTCTATTGGATAACTGGAAGCCGATCCAGCAAGTAATAATGAATATGCCATTCGTTACCATTAGCAGACATGACCGCATGAATAGTCATGAATAGTCATGATGTACCATTGGTGGATGGTCTGACATGTGGTAGATGAGCTGAATTGAGAAATATTAGTATGCTATTATTAACTTCTGATTCTCAATCGTCGCGATCATTTTCTAATACTGATTGGATCTTCTTGTCCAATTCAAAAATACTTTCGTCGATTGCAATCAGTTTGGCTAGTAGTTGATTGCTTTGTTCTGCGAAGTTCTCCAACTTAACTAAAACCTGGGTGTTCTTCTCTTCTAGTTCGCGTATGCGTTGAAGGATATAGTCCTGCTGAGTTGAGGTCCTTTTCTGCAGATTATATAACCACCAACTTAAGATAACTCCAAACCCTGCTCCTACCATTATGCTAAAATAAGTACTTGCGGTATTAGTCATATCAATACAATTCCTAGTAAGCTCGGGTACGCAACCCCATATTGCAGACACTAGAAGCTCTAGCATAATGTGATGGGATGAGATCTTGCTATTATTATACTATAGTCTTGTAGTCATTTGACCTACAAACCCCACACCTTCAATTAATCTCCACATATGTCAGATATATGAGGTGATTATATGTCCTGATAACTGGTTCAAGAAAACAAATGATGGAACTGCGTCCCAGTCATTTGAAGTTTCTCGCCTGTGCGAAAAAAGTATTGTCATCCAGCCAAAAAAAGTATTGAAAGAACCTTGATTAGTTATCTAAATTCTTAATATCTATCTAACAAATGCCCTATATATTTGAACTAAAAATAGGATTTCCATTCTCGTCAAGAGATGAAGTGACTACTCCGTATATCGGTTGACCATTGAAATGATTTTCAGTACCTTCGGGATCTAGAAATATCACAATCGTATTGAGGTTCGAAATGATCACGCTGGTTTGAACATCAAACCATCTGTCCATATCATTTTCCCCTATATCCACAGTACCATCGAAGGTTGTTCCGTCATCTTCAAGCAATACAGGAACGTCAGGATCAGACCTGAAATTGCTAATTACATGATAATGCCAATCAGATCCATCAGGATGGACCATCGTGAAATTTACATCAAAGTTTATTACCTTTTTATCTACGACTTTGAGACTCCAATTTCCAGCTTCAATATAATCTGTAGGAGAAGATAGATTCCTGTCTATAAATGATGAGTTATTAGTTACATCGTTATCGAAAGTTAGAGAACTGATTAAGCCGCTGATAGAAAATGTCTCAAAGATTCTTGTGTTATTACCCACCTCTGTTATTGTATTAGTGTTAGAAGTCTGAGCAGAGATATAGCTGACGCTTTGGCAAAACAAGAGTACTGCAAAACCAAGATATGCTAAAACCGTTATTAAATTTGTCATACTATTGCTAGTACAGTTCAAGATTGACTTACTTTTAGTAGCACAAAGATATATGCATTGCTTAGATATCCTTCTACAAGACAGAAAAACCTTTAATTGATACAACGTAATACCCTCTATTTGCTTTCAGTTTGGAGATCCGAACCGCAACTACTGTGGTGATGCAAGTTCTATTACTTGAAGAATATCATTTTAGTATCTTCGACGGTATCGAACGTCTAGTAGGCGGCTGGATCGTCACTACTGTAGGTAACGACAAGCAGTACTAGTCTAATCACTACGATCTACATCACCAAAATTCTCTAGGGATAGTACTATAGATGACCTGGTCCCCCTCGCTAATGAAGGTATGGCTTTTGGAGGTTTCTAGCCAGAGAATCCGCATATGTAATTAGTATTTTTCAAAACCGGGTGTCGCGCACACTATGAATATAGATATATCATAGAACATATCTTCCCAAAGAATCACCTCTGTTAGAGCTTATCCTTTGGGAATGGATTTAAATTGAGGTTCCGTAATTAATGTTACCTAAACTCTGAATTGAATAGAAAGGCCATTTGCTTTCTGATTGTTGGCGCGGGAATGCTTGGAATATTTTCATTCGACCTCTCACTGTATAAGGCTGATGCACAAGTTAATATATTCCCTGGGACGGGGGATTTGCCTGAATCGTCCTTTCAAGATATCCCTCCACCCCTAAATGTACGTCCTAACTTCACTGCCTTCAGTATTGTTCAGAATTTGAGTTACGCACACTTTCTTCCACTAACAAATAGTCCTGGCAATCAGGTAAAGCTAATTATGAACTACAGTACAAACGATCTTTCAGTTTTCAAGCAGCCTGTAAATGCCGTAATGAGTGTGCTTTTTGAGAATGATTCATTGATAAAGAAATCTTCATTTGCTTCGCCAATTATAGCAAACCAGAGCGGTTCAATACAACTGGCAACTACATTGACAGATGAAGATATAAATAATGTGAAGATAGTAGCAGAACTTACTGATCCTGAAAAGGTAAAACCGATTTCAAATCCTGTCGAGATACATCTCAATATAGGCCAGATATTTGAGAACTAGTTTGCCAGAGCAGGAAGTAGTTATTGGTAGCTGACATCCGCGTAATAAGGTTTAACTAGTATCATAAACCTCTCATTCAGAATGAATCATCGAGGTAACGGCATGTACGAAGGGGGAGGAGAGGTTGTTGTGTGCGAGATTTGCCTAAAAATCGCTGGATATGAGAAAGACAATTTAATTGACGGAGCAATTCTCGGAACTCCTGAAGTATCATCTAGGATACTTACTAACGCCCCCGTAGTCGACTACTGAACACCACAAGTCAAGTTTATACCTGTAAGAAATTTGCCCTACGTCCTGCTAGTTAATTCTTTTCCTCCCTACAGTCTACTACTATATTTCATATTGAATGTGCTTAGTAGAGATGAAGATGGCAACGCAGTAGTTTGGGTTTCAGGATTTATTTCTATCTTACAAGTTTGATACTTGAAGCAAGGATACCAATAGGATATTATCTTATTGGATCTTAAGGATATTCTGGCAAGTTCCCTACACTTGATGGTGATCTTGATACTACTGCGTATACGAGTTGCAGGTAGCATGATCAATGATGCAAAATAACTATGTTAATCTAACCTTATTAAATCCGCCGTATATTCATAGTTCAAATTTGGGATCTGATTTACTGATAGCCATTACAGGAATGATAGTAGTTTCAGTAGTTTTGATAGGAATTCCTATCGTTCTCATGTTATGGAAACCACCTAAATTAAGGAGAAAAGCAGTAGTGCCAAGCTAATATCGTGAGAATTGGACCGAGCGTCCATAGGGCTAGGCCTTGATTAATAATCTAAAAAATGATTCAGCATGCCTTGAGATACAAATTCCAAGGATCCGTCAGTAAATAGGTTCCCAAATGCGTCTGGGATTATATCTTTGAACACATTTCTAAACTGCCATATATCCCCTTCATGTTCCATTGTCTGCAAATGGTTGTACTGGGATTATATGAGTTGCTCGAGTCTCCCAAAAGGACTACTGAAGAGCATCAATGTACAAGTAAGGGTGCGTGTCGCAATTGATCCGGAAGCAGCCTAGAACGTACAGTATGTGGAACAAAATAGGATCGATTTGATCGTAATGGCTACTAGGAGAAAACCAGGAGTTAGGATGCTACGCGGAAGCTTAGCATGTCATAACGCTGCTAGTGCTGATGTAAGGCGAGTCTATTGAGATGCCACGTATTTGTGGTGGCTGGTTGGCTCGCTGACTGCCTGAATGGCTAGCTCGCTGACTGGCTGACTTGTTGGCTGGCTGACTGGCTGACTTGTTGGCTCGCTTACTGGCCGACTTGTTGGCTGGCTGGTTCCGCTTGCTATCGTACTTTCGTAACAGCCCCTAACTTCCGCTCTTGTTGGCTCTTCCTTAAAGTAGTTGGGCTCAGTACTTGACAAACTGTTGTCTACAGCTTCGTCTATACAATCATAAAATTGCGGCAGTTCGTCATTTAATTTGGGATCGCCTGTGTTGACGGGGATAAGCGGTACTGCTTCACCAAAAGCAGTATTCACTGTTGCGGTTTGGGATAGTGCAAATGCACCAGTTATCATCAATATTGTAAAAAAACCTGCGATCCTTGTCACGAACAACACTTTTGGTTTACTCATCTTCATTGTCATTCGAATAACTTCCGCATGGTTTAAGAAAGTTGGGATAGAATACACTTAGCGGAATAACATAAAGCTGGATTAGGAAATTTAGGATAGAACAGACTTACTGACAAATACAGAATTGGTACTTCTAGATGGATTATTTTCGCGTCCTCTTAATGTGACGATCTAACAACCTGCAGTCAATCTTCTAAGGCAATGTTCTTCGATGCCCTAAAAATCGATGGCCATTTTCATGCAGGCAGAGACGAAGATTGAGATGAATCGGTAGATCCAGGCTACCAGCTCTAACAGATTTGAACTGCAAATCTGTACATATACTGTTCATTCTATTCATTCTTATTACAAGTAGTAGGAGGGCCGATATCCATCAAATGATATTAAATCGACTCTACTCTTGACACTCTAAACCCATTTTTAAGTTAGCAAGATTTTCTACCATTTTATCAAGATAGCCTGTCCCAGCCGCTTGTTCATCGGTGTTAATTCCCTCTATCGGGTTAAGTGTTAATACTTTGCCATCAGGGATTTCTTGTGCAACCACCTCTGCAAATCGAGGATCAACGAGTTCTTCTGAATATACAACACTTATTCCAAGATCTCTGGCAAGCTCCACTGTTTCCTGTATACTTCGAGGTAGTACTTGGCCCTCTGGTGAGAGTCCTTGGATGCTATGCTGATTTAACCCATATCTATTTGCAAAATAACTAAAGGCGTCATGAAATGCGATGAAATCCTTCTTATTACATGTCTGAAGTATTGATCTGATATATGCATCTAATGAATCCAATTGTGCGCTAAAGTTAATGGCGTTGTTATGATAATAATCTTTGTTAGCAGGATCTCTCTCTCTTAATGCAGTTTCAATGTTCTTTACTTGTTCCTTTGCTAGGATCGGATCTAGCCAGATATGAGGATCTAATGGGTTGCTGACATTAATCCCAAAACTTGTGTCAATTAGATTCTTATTATTTATTTTGTCGAGCAAGGATCTTTCGAATCCTAGGCCGTTGAAGAATATGATATCTGCACTCTCGGCGGCTTGGATCTGCTGAATCGTCGGCTCAAAATCGTGCGGCTCCACACCAACGGGAATAAGACTTGTCACGATAACCTTGTCACTTCCCACTTGCTTTACGAATTCAAATATTGGATAGAATGAGGCGACAACATTTAGCTTTGATCCCTCCACAATTGAAGCGGTTGAAGTTTGATTAGAAATGTTTGCAAGATTGTCTTGGATAGGTGACGCTCGTACCAACGGGCTTCCTGTTATTATTGATAGAGTGGTCAAAATTAGAATAGTCAAAGTAGAAAGAAAATGGGCAATTTGAATCATGAACAAAGAATGACACGGTTGGAATATAAGCGTTATTAAGAATTTCGTATAAATGCAATAAAAACTATTACCCCAATTTTGCACTTTAATTAACACTGTGATAATTCAGCTCATAAGAATAATAAGTGTGTTGAACAGGGCACCGTCAGTCAATCGCTGAAGGACTCGTTCAAATCTTCAGTAGATCTAAGCATGAAGATTCAGATGACGAATAGCTAAACTACACTTGAATCGCTATTGCAACGAGTTTATACCAAAGGTAGGTCAGACATTGGCTCGAGTTGGTGCCAATTGTTCACGTGGCTTTCCCTATCATAGCGAATCACTAAGTCAAATTGTTTGATGTAAAACATAGAGACAAAGTAGTCAAATCGACTTTTGCTTACCACGTAGTGATCCGCGACTAAAATATTGGCTTAATATTTTTTCGAAGTACCGTGCCATTTTTTCTGCTATGAACAGAGTTTTGGCGCCTATTGTTATTTCAATAGGAGAGTTGTCAGAACCGGCTGAATAGCCCATAATGACTAAGCCATTCACTGATTGGATGGACAGAATAAGTAGCAGAATAACACCAACTTTTAGTGTGCCTGCCATCTCTCATTCAACTTCCTACTTTTCAGGCTTAGTGTGCCTGCCTTCTCTCCTCCAAGTAACACATTTATAATGCCCATACTCAAACTCTTCAGTGAAATTATTCGTGAAGGGAAACGAAAAATTGACATTTGCTCTAGCAATGGGTATATTTTCTACTTTGGTGCTGTCACTCGCGCTGTCTCCTTTGATGGTAAAGGCACAGAGTCAGAATGAAACAGGAATGTCACCGGAAGTTCAGCAACAACTTACCAATCTTGCAGAGAAAGTAAAAGAACTGGCCTCTAATGCAGGCTTGAATCTGACACTTCCTGAAGGGGCTAATATAACTGAATCGCTGCAATCACTTGCAAACTCTGGTGCACTTAAGAACGTGTCCCAGCAACTCTCGCAGCAGTTGTCAGAACTTAATCTAAACAGCTCAGTTATCGAGAATTTGAAGCAAAAGGCAGGCTCTGACTTTGGAACCCTCGTTCAGCAGCTTCAAAACCTAACGAGTAGTCGTACCTCCTAAGCCAAACCCACGGACATTATTATTTTTTAATTAACATCCACAGACATTATTATTTTTTAAATAAATTTAAGATTTCGACAGCTTCATGATTCATTAGTTTTTTAGAATCATAAGTTTGGTTTTCTAGAATCATAAGTAAGGTTCAGAAGATATTGACAGTTTTGGTCTGCGGTGGTTGCAGAATTATCTACGCAAAATTACCCAGCAATACTATATATATAGCCCAAACTTTTAGACAAGATATGCAAAAGGGTATCATTGCTATTACCATAATAGCTGCTTTAGGTCTAGCGGTAGCACCATCAACATTAGCTAATGTTCAAGCACAGCCTCAAGTAATGAAATGCCAGACAAATGCCCTACTTGGATACGGTGGCACGATATTTGGAATTGCAGACATTTGCACAGATAACTATACCATAACTGTTGACCTTTCGACAAATTATCAACCACGTGAAGGATGGGTTTTTAATGCTTGGCTTGTTGACGATAATTACGAAGGTTCAGGCTATGCGCTTGTAATGGGCAAGATCTTGGAAAGTGGAACACTGTCATTTGAGGAGGTTCAGACAAATGCGAGAACATGGACCGATATCGTAATAACTCAACAACCAGCTGATTCTCTAAGTCCATTACCATCTTGGTCGAATTCTGTTGCTCAGACCTGGTTAGCACCACCATTCGGACAATAGCTTGACATAGGCAGAAGACAAAGATTCATTTTATATTGTCGGGAATGGAATGGTATTTCCATCCTGCAATTTTTTGAACTTAAGGTATAGTAAGTGACTTACCTTCGGAGGGTCTTTAAAAAGTTATATAGCATATAGCTCCTTTATCTTTGTAGATGTTTTATTATGGGTTTCGTTCGTAGCAGTTTCTATCCATTTTTCCCTTGGGATCAAACCAAACCTCGAAAAGCATCCATAGATGAAGCCCCCAATTCGTCGCCAGTCAATACGACAGGTGATCCAAAATCGATCTTAAAGATACGTTTAGCCAAGGGTGAAATAACTGTTGATGAATATAAAAACCTGACCAACCTAATGTCCAAGTAGTGTTTAAGGGTCAGTATTCTCGATGTGAGGACAATTGGAAGAGGAATCAAAAAGAAAAGTGGATACTTTACTATCCGGCTCAGTCGTTACATCATGATTCTTTGCGTGTTTGTTCGTAACCTCTACAGGCTTCACATTGATCCTACAGCTCAGCACCAGCAACTACCGCTGATTGATTTCTTGAAGTACCAACATTTTGAGGAGATTCTTCAGTTACTTCAATCAAATTGTACAAGCTGGCATTCGTTATTTGCTGAGTAGCAGCTAGCTGGTCATCAACTAACTGTCCAATTCCGATGTCGTCACCTGTCGAATTGTCAACCAGCCAAGCGACATATATAGTACCATTGTTCGGAGGATCGTCCATATCCACTTGGGTTCTTAATCCATATCGATCCTGCCCGATATTGTAAGTGCCCACGCTATCCCCTCCGTAGGGAAGTCCGTTCTCGGGTCCAGTGAGATCTCCGCTGCTCTCGATTTCTTCTTGCGCTACTGTGGGTGTAATTTGTAATGCTGACAAGCTTAGTACTAGACTCGCTGTAATGTATATTGCTAAATTATTTCTTAACAACACATCTTTTCTCCTCACCCGGCAGGATATTAGTTTTTTGTCAGCTATGTTGGCGTCGAAATGTGAATGAACGTCTTCGCATCAGAATGCATGAAAGATAGACTTATTTAATATGTCCTTCAAGTATCGACATGACCTACGAAGAGGTAACAATTGGTGACGACATTGAGGAAACAATAGAAGAGTTGAGAACTAATTATCCGTTGGTCTCGGCTATTTTAGACAAAGTACCTGAAATGGACTTGGAGGAAGCAGGGACAGTTGTGCTGTTAGTTGATAGTGTTAGGTGGCTGGGTAAAATGCATGCACTGCGTCTTTTAAGCATGGAGGACAAGACAGTGACAGATGAGATAATACAGTCAAAGATTAATGAAATAAAATCAAGCTATCCGCTTCTTGCAGCCGTACTTGATAGGATACATCACATGAATCTTAAAGAAACCTTTACTGGACTGCTTGTTCTAGATGCGCTTGAGCACATATTAAAAGCTCG
>DASQQK010000369.1:0-4278 GCA_035643435.1 Nitrososphaeraceae archaeon
GAAGTGAAAAAAGTAATTAGTTATTGTACCTACATGCATTCTATTTGGGCAGCTTGACTGCGAGAACATCCACCTTTTCAATACTGGGAGGCTGCGCGAAAAGATCGGATGCCTTTTCTGTTAATGCTGCTGCGACTCGGCCTGAGAGGTGTGCCTGACGACCAGACTCATCCGGGAAGGCATCAAAGATGCCGAAAGTAGATGGTCCCAAGCGAATTGCAAACCAAGCGATCGTCTCTGGTTCTTCTTCCACAATGGATAGGCCTCCGCGTAGGAATTTCTCGATGTCATCCTCTTTTCCGGGCTTTGCTTCCAACCGAACAAATAACGCTACGCTAACCATCGTGTTTCTCTCCTTTCAACTTTGTTGCAGGATCGCAATATGAACTTACATCTTGCGTCATTTCTCGACATATCTCTTCTAGTTATCATTGGGTATAGATAAGGACTTCTAATCCTCAGGCGGTACCTAACCCTAAGTTAAGCTCTTTTACCCCCCCGCTAGTCGTACATGAGAGTAATACTTGGTCTGGCCAGTTTAGTTGTAAAAACTCAACATTGATGTGGCCACTACTAAAGGTAACCATAAGTCTTAGGAACCAGTTTTTTCATTTCAGCTATGTCAGCTAACTTTATTGTAATACACACGAAATGGGATTATTTGGCTTGCTTCCATCGGTAGTAATAATCCTAGCCATAATGGGTTTAGGATGGTAGACATTTTCTTCTGGAGTTATTACAGGCTTCGATAAATCAGTAGAGGTCGGTACTCCTATTATGAAAGAGTTAACACAAGAAGCAAGAGAATATGTGAATAATCAGGATCCACTTATCATTACCCAGCATTCGGCAGGCTTCGGATATTTTGAAAACATAAAAAAAGCAAATAACAAATGAAGTTATGTCAGCAATAGTCAGAGAGTGCGATACATATCTCTCCATTACTGGCTAGAGCCGCTTCAATTTGAACAATCATTGATTGATTTGCCAGAGTAGTTGGATCGCCGCTGCTGCAGGACCAATTGAAACGTGAATTCCTTTTTCCTATTTTATGGGCTTAGTCAGGGTATCATCATATCAAACCGCATTATCAAAGATCAGGTGTAGTCTGAAAGGGATTTCTGTTTAGTACGTTTTTGTTTAAAATCGGCTTGTAACTTTTCTATCTGAGCCCCTTTCTGATCTTCTTTATCCTGCTTTATGCGATAGCCAATCCACATCTTCTTTATCTCAGCGTTTCTTGCTCTGAACTTAATCTTGTACTTCTCCTGATCCTCGATTATCTTTTCAATGAATCCGATTTGCTCACCAGCAAGAAGAATATTTTCTTATTCGGTCTGTCTCCAAATATTCTAGTTCGACTTTGATGATTTCAAGCAGATCGTCCAACATGAATGACCCGTTCTCATCTACTTTCACCCACGCTAGTATTCTTAGTTTAGCAAAGGGATGACTTTCAGGAAAAATACTTTTAAACTCCCAGCTAGTTTGAACATTTTCAAGCTTCTGATTCAATACTTTATTCTTGTGGAACATAGTTTTACCAATGTCATTCGCTTCCCATGGCCTTACAAATGTCAATTCAGGTCGGTTTGAGTTTAATCGATTTCCTGCACTCCACACCTTTATCCCACCTCCTTTTTTCAGTATTTTTTTGGTTATCTCTAATTCATCTGGCATTGTAACGCCTAAAACAAATTCTAATTCAGGTTCGAATCCTTTGAAATAATATGTATTGACAAAAGCAGTATTTTCTTGGACTGCTTTGATGCGTTTCTTCGTTTCATCAACAACCTTTTGAGGATCTGGGACTAGAGATAAGGTGGCTAATATTAGCACGGAGTCATTACGAACTGACGCAACGGATATCTCTAGGAGACGACACTATAGATCATGGTTGATACGATATAGTCAACTAACACCAGACTACAAACGAAAGATTTATTCCCCTTCTTTATAGTTTATTTGTTAATGGATAGTACTGAACTCAATGGATTAAACACTCAACAACTTGGTATTCTCATGAGTACCTTAAAGGAGAAACCCAATACTTCAAAAGCAACATTTTTTGTTAAGACAGAATGGAATGGTAAGAAAGACGGTGGTGATGGATTTTGTGTTAGAACTTCATGCAAAGATTTTCAAATTGGCGATCAATCTGTGCAAAGAAATAACAGTTATAACATGGTCTTTGACTATCCTCCAGAGTTCTTAGGAGAAGGTAAAGGACCTTTAGTATGTGAAGGCTGTATGTCTGCGTTAGGTGCATGTTTAACACAAACAATTGTTGCCCATGCTACTGCAAGAGGAATAACTTTAGATGGTATAACCATAAACCTTGAGGGTACCGTTGATCTTCGGGGTTTCAGTGGTATCTCAAGTGATGTAAGACCAGGTGCACAAGGGTTTAAAGCGGATATTAATATTAAGAGCAGCTCTGCTTCTAAAGAACAAATAAGTGAACTGTATGAACTCGGTAAGAAATACTCTCCAGCCTTTGATACATTGACAAATGGCACCTCTGTAATTACTGTAAATTCTTCTTAATGTAGACATCCATTCTCGGATATGAACTATATGTTTATCGTATGAAGAAGAGGCTCAGTAGTTTAGATTCATGGCTATTCATTTCTTCAAGAAGGACCAGAACTATCTTCGTAAATATGATAATGCTCAAGCAGACCCAGCTATTCAATTCTTTACAGAAGAAGAGCTAGAAGGCGAAGATTAACGATACTATTTTCGATACTATCTCTGACAACGTCTATCCATACCATACCTCCTACCCAATTAAACTCACCTTTGATGTTGTGCGCAACTTTTTCAATATCTATCTATTGATTCAAGTAATTCTATTAGTTCCCTTGGGGCAGTAATCATGGCATCATGTCCTCTCTTCAGTTCATGATAATCCCAACCTACCTTCGACTTTAGAGACTTGGATTGAGTTACGATGCTTTCTTGATATTCACGTCAAACTCGAAAAGCGGGGGATGATAATGCAAATAAGTAATAAAGATCATTATGGTTGTGCTATGAGTTTTGAATACAGGTCTCCAGAACCACGAGATTTTGATATAACAAGGAAGATATTGATGACTTCTTTTGGCTTAATGTTGTTGTTTGTAGCAACATTGTCACCTACAACGTCTATGGGAGGCAATGCATCAGGACAAGGTATAGACGCAGAGGAGGATGAAGAAGAAGAAAGAAGCACAAAGCTTGTTAGACTATTTTTCTCTGCTTTTGATACAGGAAATAAGAGCAATGTCTCTCAGTTCATAAGCCCACAATATATTAGACACCAGCCGGTATCAGGTCAAGCACAGCTTACAGGACCTAAGGCGTTTATAGATGAAATCAATACCAGCAGAGAAGCTTTTCCAGATATTAGACGAGAGATACAGTCAATAGTTGCACACGGGGATGTGGTTGTTGCCATAACTCATATTAACACTACACATGCAGGCAACTACACAATTGGATCTTACACATTGCCGCCAACAGGAAATAAACTCTCTTATGATGTAGTTCATATATTTCGTATTGGTGAAGATGGAAAGATAGTAGAACACAGAGTAATTCGTGACAAGCTTATATTTCTGATTCAGCTTGGAGTGATTGGACGTACATCCGTATCACCTGAACACCGGCCTTTACTCGAAGCGTTGGCTGGTGGTATAACGAATAGTTCTAGACAATGAGAAATAAATACACTTTCTATTCCTTTATCTCCTCTACCTTTTCTTGTTTGTTGTTCATGACGTAAGACAAATTTATGAAGCAGCATGTGATGTTCTAATTCAGATATTTATTGACAGTAGTACCATGCTGCTAGTTTGAACTCATGATCTACAGTCAATATTTCATGTTTATCTGTCGTCAGATGAATTTTGATTAGCTATTTTCATCTGCCAAAATTACTGGTACTCTAAGTACATCGAATGTTCAGTAATTACTATAAACGAAAACTAATGTTACGGTGCTAATAGCAATGAAAATTCTCCATCTATCTGATAGGGTAGTGACTTGTACGGGACAATCATAAATTCGTTAGGTGAAGATTAAGGCTCGATTGAATTTTCATCCGACTCCCTCTGGGCTCAAGTATTATACCAGGAACAAATCATCTGAATAAATTCAGATGCACAAGAGGATGTCATACGAATCAGATACCCAGCGTGAGTACTTGTTGATTGTATGGCTTGTTGATCATACAGCCACTTGATATAGTGACACACATCAGGTCTGTATCATCCCCTTAGTAAGAAGTATCAA
>DASQQK010000370.1:0-6302 GCA_035643435.1 Nitrososphaeraceae archaeon
GTCGAAAAGAAGAACAACTAACCATTTCAGAACTGGCCGAAATATTGGATAAGAATGAGAAGACAGTAAAAAGCGCTTTATCTCGAATTACCGATAAACTAGAAATGGGTAGTGATACTTACGAATTATTCAAGAATTTAAGTTAGACTATAGCATTAGAATTCATTTTCCGGAATAGGACTCTGATAAATCTGCCAAAATAGATGCTGCTAAGGCTTTAGTATTCTTATCGTTCCGTAGTCTGATTTTAGACTTCATATTTCTTGGCTTCAATCTTAGCCGATAGCTACAGCAAGGACATATCAGTCCATCCCATTCAATAAATAACTCACATATCTGACATCTCTTTTGTCCAGTTGCATATCTACTTTGTCTGAATGAAGGTCTTCGAGCTTTATATCTCACACAGATGCCTCCGCAAGTCATTTCAGCTTTTCGCCTTCCTGATCTTTCTTAGTTTATCTTGGATTAAGATATTTTAAGGTTACTCTAGACTAATACCCTCTTACTACCCCACGACCCTAATACCAAACGGATACTACCTAAATTAAAATAAGAGATTAATAGGTTATATGAATGAAATACTATTGAGGAAGGTAGAGGAATATGAATGAAGAAGTGGATCTACAACGGCGATATAATCACCGAGACCATAATAACTTGAGAAGCGTAAAGAATGTTAATCCAGCCGAGAATAGCAGTATAGGTTATCAGCAGCAATACCAGAAAATATTGAATCTATACCATTCAGGAATTCCACTTCAAGTTATAGCATTTCAGTTAGATACGGATGAAGAAGATATTCGCAAAGTCATCTGTTCTATTTCTAATAGCATCAAGTCGTCACCGTCAGCGTCATCCTCAGTGTCATCATTAGAAAATAAATCTACTGTAAATGGTACAACAGCATCTCTAGACACCATGGTTAATACTGATATTGCAATTAAGAATGCTCAACTAAGAATGTGGAAGGCTCTTCAGTCAGAACCTGAAATTACCTTGTCATTGGAACGGACTAACAAAGTCCTACGAACCTTTGCAAGATCAAAGGTTATGCTCGTCATACTCCACGCTGATCTAGTCGATTCGACTGAATTGTCAGTTTCATTACCATTGGAGAAACTTTCTACCATACTCCAGACCTTTATGCAGGAGGTGGCATCAGTTATAGTATCTTATGGTGGCTACATATTGAAGTACATTGGAGACGCGGTATTGGGATTTTTTGTTGTACCGGCTAACCATGGGTTTGAAAAAAATATAATCCAGTATGATAATAGCAATGGTCATACCATCGATCACAAAGATCAAAGAAATAATCTCAATAATGCATACATACCTTGTATGAATGCTGTTAACTGTGCTAGATCAATATTAAAAATATTAGATCAAGCCATTAATCCTATTCTTAATCAATATGGTTATCCTGAAATGTCAGTACGAATAGGTATAGATCTAGGTGAAAATGTAGTTATCCAGGACGGATGGGATATCCATAGGCTGCACAACCTACACAATCACGAAAGGGATGAACCCACTATGATTAAAGAACCACATTTTGACATCATAGGTTATAGTACTAATATCACAGTAAAGATGACAGGACTTGCTAGTGCCAATGAAATAGTCATTGGCCAGTCTATCTATAATAATTTAGATCATGAAAAATCATCCTTCAAAATGTTGGATGTTAATCCTCAAGTTTGGAAATATATAGATAATAGAACGGGTACTACATACCAAATATATCATAGTAACCGATTTATTCCTATTTAATTTTCAAAATCCAACTAACAGGAAGTTGTTACACACTGGAAGTGAGCAACACTTATTACTGTCTTAGTTATTATATATTATAGGAATAGGCATGACTACTCTCGAACAACCCGATTCTAGGCTCAGAGTTCTTGTGGGGCATAGGCCTAGATATAGTTGTGAAAAATGCCAATCTAACTTCCCCAGTATCTTGGATTTGAGTGAACACGAAAGAGTAGATCACAACCGTAATGGTGACAAGAACCGTACCAATTGATTTTATCCTTCCTTACATTTTTCTTTCTTTGGTCGTATTATTCAATTAATAGTCATATTATTTAAACTGTGTTAGGAGGCAAATTAAGATATTAATAGGAAACCAATGAGATGTGAAATATGGAATCCTTAAAATGGATTGAAAAAATGCGGTAGTTTAGAGATTAATGCTAATAGATAAAGCCGGGTAACATAAAATTTAGTTCCGAAATTGCATTATAATCTAAATATGATTATGAGGCCTCTAAGCCTGTAAGATGAAATTTAAATATGATAGCTGATTATTACATTGATAGGAATATTATGTGTCCATCAAGTGAAACGCCAATGTGTGAAGAATGTGGTGCAGTATTCGTTACCATAGAAGAGCTCAGTGAACATCAAAAAGCAGAAAAGGAATATAAAAGATTACGACACTCGGGTCTTGATGACGGTTAGTTCAATGCTATCAGTACGGTAGAATTACTTTGGCATTGTGTGGATCCAGTATATTATCTATTATAATCCCCCTCAGATGCACAATATTGGATTTGTTGTTAGGGAAACTGACAGAAGATAGTTGTGTTTGGTGACGGAAAGATACGCTATGACATACCCACATCAGAGATACGAACCACAGGAAAGAATGTTTTGATTGGACTCAAATTGCAACAGATAAAAAAGAGGTACAAAGTAGATAGAGATGCACCATTACCTACAGGAAGACCCACAATACCATGGACTTTGTCTCACGACATAGATCTTGCCTCATATGAAGGAAAATATCCTAATTCATTGTTCAATAAAGGTGTTAGAGTCCGAAATGAGGATCATGTTGGACATGTGATGAAAGAAACTACGGACAAGATTGTTGTATTCGGACATGACGATAACAGATTCGATATTCCTAAATCTAGAATTATAGCTGTGGGGAGGAATGTAATAGTAGACATTGATTTTCCGGAAATCTTTAACTACAGGATTGACAGGAATGCTCCATTGCCGATAGGAGAACCTATAGAACGGTTGACCTACGAAGAACTAGTATGAACGCATAACTGTAACTCCACATTAATCCGTCTCTATTTTTATTAAATATTAATAATACAATAAGATATTCGTCATCGCGTAGTTGATGGTATGTGATAGAGGGCTTAGTGTACTCCTGAAGTTACATCTGCAAGACCATTCGCAGTTGTAACAGTAGCTCTAGCTTTAACACGTGTGACTACTCTAGTTGAATTAATAATGCTATTATATAACTCGATGTGATTTCTAGCTACTGTAGACCACTTCAAGTTTTCTTTAAATTCTTCAACAGCTTTTTTGTATATAGCATAATTACTATCTAGTTCCACAAGCGCCTCAGTAAAGGCATTTGGTGTTCTCTTTGTAGTTATCCCCAAACCTTTAGATGCAAACTCATTAAAGAAAGGTAGGTCAGAAGCAATAAATGGAATTCCATGTCCTAGAGCATCGAACATGACACCTGATCCTGAGGTTACTCTATACGGGAGCAGAACTGCATCTGAGGCCAAGAATAGTGCCGAAAGGTCTTCCTCTGAGAGGTAGTCCTGGCTAAGGTTTATTTTTCTACGATCTCTATTCACACCTTTTATACTCGTTAAGTTGTCTAATCGAATCCTTTCGCCAGTAGTATGATTTACTGATGAATTGATTACAATCGTCCAATTATTAGGTACTTTCATTTTTTCTATCATATCCCATCCCTTGGCAACAGTCATGAATCCAAAAGCTAAGGCTATCCTTTTGATATCATTTTGTCGAAGCAACGGAAATCTAGTTCTTGCATCATGCTTACTAATTCCGTCAACAGAACTTACAGGTTCACTACCATGATACAATAATTTTACTTTACCGTTGTACTCATTGTACCCACTCTGCGCACTGACAACTGTCTTCATGTAGTCAGAAAAGACTATGCTAGCTTTGCTCTTTCCCATCTTATCCTTATTCTGATTTCGAAATGCTTTATAATTAATAAGATATTTCCAGTATATTCTAATGTTGTCTAATTTATCCTTCACAATTGACTGGAGGTTGTATTTTTTATCATCTGTACTCTTTACATGAACTGATAAACTTTTCTTCTTGTTTATCTTTATTTGAGGTATTTTCATCCACTGCCTAAAGTTATATTCAGAATGAAACGTAGTAACTATCGGGATCTTACATTTGTAGTAAAACAAATCAATCGTACTATGAATGCTATTTGGTCTAAATGGATGTAGCACCAGTCCATATAAACCTGGTTCATATTGTATATGAATGATATCTGGTTTAATTTCATTAACTAATTTCAATAAAAGCTCAGAATTATGTATATTATTAGGAGAGAGTCCAGTGTAATCTCCGTTTCCTCTGCTATCACATGCAACATGGACTTCTAAACCCTGTCTTTCAAGTTCCTTTACTAGATTATATGTATATCGACCAACTCCTCCATTGATCGGAGGATATTCCGGTGAAACCATTAGAATACGAAGCTTTTGAGATGATAATGCTGATGAAGAAACAAGTAAAATATTTTTGTCATTTGTCACTTCTATTTTCTTTGAGCTAGGGAAGTTGTTCATTTCTGTACTCATATTACTTCATCTTCCGTCTTTTAGTGCTTAAACATAATTAGCTAAGAATAATATTTATTCTTTACTCACATGGGGTGAGTATTTAAATAGGATATCAAATTTGCTTCAGACTTTTTATGACAAACACGTTGTGTTAGTAACGAATAAATACCTCATTTGCCTAGATGAAAATAGGTGAATATCATAGATGTGGAGAGATCCATGGAGATATACATCAAGAATTTTTGAGGACGCTGACAGAGAATTTGCAGAAGCTGAAGAAATGTTAAACAGAATGTTTAGGACTGTAAGAGAGGGCTCGACATCAGGAGCAACCACATCGCAGCAGTTACCTTACTACTACGGGTACCAAATTAACATAGGACCTGACGGAAGGCCTCACATTAGAGAATTTGGAAACGTAAAACCTGCAGCTAAAGGGCTTATTGAACAAAGTGGAGTACGGGAACCCCTAGTCGATACATCAGTAGATGAGAAGAATAACCAACTTACCATTACGGCAGAGATGCCCGGTGTAAGCAAAGAAGACATCAAAGTGAATATTTCTGACACATATATTACGATTCAGGCAGAAAAAGGTGACAAAAAATACCACACAGATGTACCGATAAATCTGGCACTAGAGGACGTTTCTGCCAGAGCAATCTATTCAAATGGTATCCTAGAGCTGAAAATTAAATTAAAACAGGCACCTAAACCAAAAGGAAAAGAAGTAAAGGTAGAGTAGCACATAAAAAATAGATTAGACTCGAATATATTTTTGTTAACCACATCTTATAATCAAAAATAAAGGGGGTGAAAATAAAAGAGTGACAAATGGTAATACAGATAAACCAGCTGATTTCGTATCGTTGAAGGTAGCAGAAACTAACCCAAAATTTGTTGGAAAGGGCATGGCCCTATTAGACCCAGCAGCAGTAGAAGAAATGCGGCTTACTACAGGCGATGTGATAGAAATTTCTACACCAAGCGGCAAGAAGAAAACTTTTGCTTTGTTATGGTCAGGGCAGCCAGAAGACTACGGGTTAAAAGTAATAAGGATTGATGGATACACACGAAATAACCTTGGGATTGGAATAGATGACCACGTAAAAATACGTAAAGCACAGGATATAAAGAATGCGGAGCAAGTGGTTGTTTCACCAACAGAAGAACTGAATATAGTAGGAATAGAAGCATATCTTACTGAAACATTGGAAGGAAGAGTTGTATCAAGAGGTGATGTAATACCACTCAATATTATGGGTAGGAAAACGGGTTTGGTTGTAAACAGCGTAATGCCATCCGGAACAGCGTCAGCTGCATATTCTGTTAGTAAGGACACCGAGTTTATACTGAGCTCATTATCTAAAGCAGGACCAAAGGGTGGAATTCCAAGAGTATCCTATGAAGATATCGGTGGATTGCGCAGTGAAGTGCAAAAAGTAAGAGAGATGATAGAGCTTCCTCTTAGACATCCTGAGATATTCGAAAGAATCGGAATTGAAGCACCAAAAGGTGTTCTTCTACATGGACCACCAGGAACCGGTAAGACCCTATTAGCACAGGCTGTGGCCAATGAAACAAATGCAAATTACTACTCTATCGCTGGTCCTGAGATAATGAGTAAATTTTATGGAGAAAGTGAGGAAAGATTACGTGATACATTTAAGCAAGCTCAAGACAATGCCCCATCTATTATAT
>DASQQK010000371.1:0-2090 GCA_035643435.1 Nitrososphaeraceae archaeon
ATCGAACTATGATAGGATTGAAAGATGTAATTGTGAATGCAACTGAAGGTGCCACCCGCATGTTTAAATCGAACTATGATAGGATTGAAAGAACAAAGACGCTATCCTGGGATGAAATTTGCGGCATTATCAAGAAGTCAGTCGTATAACTGTACCTGATTAGATGTATCTTTAACTAGGATGCTCTCGTATAGAGCATGAGCTAGAAGTGTATTCCACAGCCGGAACCCCTGAATCCCGACGTAAACCTAAGATGACTGTTTGTAATATTTGTGGGAAAGATTTTGAATCAGAAGAAACATTGAATACCCACAAAAAAATGGAACATAACGAATCGAGCCATTCACCACCAGCCGGTGTAGCCTGAAACTTCTATATTTCTATTTTTCGTGTTTGGATCTTTCTATTTGTTCGAAAGATCGGAGTTACGATCGGCCTTCGGCGATACTCTGCATAGTCACAACCTAATGGACAACTTTAATTTCTTTTCTTTCGAAGGTATCTTATAATGGATATACCCTTATCCATATCATGTCATCCAAAGAATTGAAGAAGCTGATGGATGCTGTTGCGATGACTAAGCAAGAAATAGAAAACTTCCTTTCTTTTCCTAGACTTGCAAGAATTGCAACAATTAGTAACGGAAAGCCTCACATAGCGCCTGTGTGGTACTTCTATGATGGCACAAATATCGTTATACCAGCAACCAAGGAAACAAAAAAGATTAAAAATATAAAAAATAATCCGAACGTACGCTGGTAAGGATGCACTCGAGAATCCAATGGTTCAATTCAGTATAAGCATGCCAAGAAACATAATAGTTATCAAACCGATCAAAATTATCTCTTGGGATCTTGGTAAGGTACCCAAAATGGACAGTTAATGTAATTGTAGAGTATTTGCTATTGAGTCCTCCTGTCTTGAATCTAGCTGTTTGTCTTCCTCCAATCTCTGAGCTCCCCGTAAAATTCGACATGACTCTTTTTACATACGCAGTAGACCCAAGTGAAGTTTCTAGTTACAAACTAAGAGTTAGTTGATAATAGCCTTTGGATTTCCTAATCCTAAGATCCACGCATCTTCTAATTTTCCTAGTTAACGTATTGACAAATCAGCTACATAATAGATGTATAATTGATTTCAGCCAATGTCAGTCAGTCATCATGTTTTCAGATAATTGATTTCAGTCAGTTTTGATGTTATGATTTGTAATAAATGAATGGTCTGCTCAGTTTGACTTTATCATTATGACCATGTCATAAGAATTGAATGAATTCTTTGACTCATACGAGAATGCATCATTTAAGTACCGTCAGCTGGCATGATTTGTTCCAAATTTCGCAAGAATGATATTACAATGTCCTTACAGACAGAATCAACACGATCTCGATAGTCTTGGAATGCCTATCATTTCGAGGCAGCTAATTATCATGTGATTCAGATTCAGCTTGCTGCTTCCATTTCTCCATATTATCTTCCAGGTTAAGGTACCACTTCATCTCCTGGACACTGTCGACCGATAACTTCAAGTCGTAAATATCATAATAAGCTCTGTTAGGATATTGAATATCATACTCATTTATGGCCGATACGATTTTATCATCCTCCTCTGAGCTAAACGTTCCAGCAGGCGAATAATTCTGTGTAGGAATAACCCCTTTTTTTCTCTGCCTAATGCATTCCATCTTATTTTGTACAATATCAGTAATACGTGTCTCAAGGCCTTCTAGGAGGACATTATAAGATTCAATAACATCTTCTGAATAGGGAAGAGGAATCACATCAACCAATGGATTGGGTCCTACTGAGACCATACTGTAGGAATCGAACTTCACCGAAGTAAATGGAAACGGATATTTGTATTCAAATCCCGGCCTGATCGGTAATCCTGCGTGTTTATATCGTCTGAATATTTGAATGTGTGTATTCCTAAAAATAAGGATTTGTTCAAACACTTTCTTAAATCCTTCAATATTAAGTTCAATTAGTTTGGCGACCAAAGGATTTTCGCTTTTGATTTGATCAGAGTCGGCATAGCTAAGCATTTTTCTCCATTGTTTAGTAGTAAGAGCGTGCAGATTATCCAGGAA
>DASQQK010000372.1:0-3586 GCA_035643435.1 Nitrososphaeraceae archaeon
GTTTATGAATAAAAGGGATTCCGGAACTTGGTTATCTTTAATTCTTAGTAAACGAAGAATAACCTCGACATCACTCAACATGTATTTAGGTTGGAGGAAGCCGTTCACAAAAATATAATATAAAAAAGGTTCTGACCCATAAGTGCATCCTTCAGAATGCTAAGTATTGGTGCAGAGCAAAAAGATGACTTCCAAGTGCTTCATAAGAAGCATAAGAAGAAGAATTGATAAAAAAAAAGATGATGGTTGATCTGATTCAGTATAGGTATGCTTTATGGAGTCATTGGAGGAGGAGTAGTTCCCATTCCACCGTCAGGGCTAGTCATGTTCCCTTCAGTAACGTTTCCTGCCCCTCCTGTCATGTTTTCGTCTTGTGCGAATGCAGGTGTGGGTATAGATGTTCCTACAAAACTTGCGAACATTGTTGCTGTAAGGATGGCTGTCACTGCAGTGAAGATTGTCGACATCAGAATTCTTCTTCGCGTGACCAATTCGATCATACATTTTTATACTTCCATATTATTTAGATATTATCGGTTCTAGAAATTCAATTCTAGAAATGTGTTTAGAATTCTTGCACTAACGTTACATTATGCAAATTAGAACTGAATTCCTTTAAGAAAATGTTCCACTAGAACATAACATAGTATAAAAGAGTTTCAAAATCTAGAAATTGACATCTATGTGAATAATTATAGTTGCATACGACTAGCCTAAGTTGATTGAGTGCACTAATTGCTTGGCTCACATTTAGCTATATTAGTATTGAATATGTACCCTTACTTACAGTAGATATTTATGCTATAGCATAGAATAGGGTGTTTCAAAGATACTAAAGGAACTATCTTGGTTTACTAATACTGAATACATGTATAGTGAATGAGCATCTCGTTTTGAACCATTTTCGGAACCCATGGTCTGCCTGAAACTCATGACGCTTTTTCCCTTTTTCTAACTTCTTTCTAATTCCCTGAGCCCATTGTGATCGTTCCATCAATCTCTTTATGCCACTAGAGTGGAGCTTCAGAGGAATTGTAGCAAATCCCCTGTTTGCCAGCTCCTTTGGATGGTTCGGTGATGTTACTTCCCAGAGGTTTCTAATAACCCAGCTTTCATCTGTTACTGATTCACCATACTCTTTCCTATATCCACCCTTCATTTTCAAAATATGCTTCGGGTGTAATGAATGTAATATACTCATCATCTTCTCCAGCATAGACTATGACCCTAGCTGCTACTATCTTTCCATTTCTTTCTATAGGCTTTATGTGCCCCCATTTAAGATAATCCCAGGCTCCCAGTCGAATTCCTGAGATGCCATGAGATATACAATTGATTTAATTCTTCTGTCAGGATAATTCGTTATCTTTTTTATTTCCTCTATAGTTGGGCTTTAGATAACTCTTTTTGTGTTTCAGTGCTAGCTCTGTAATCTTTGTGAACCATTATTAGTATAAATCTTTTTCTTCTAATCGCTTTTTCCGCTGTTACATTATCCCTAATACGTATGTGTTGGATACGACCATCTTGTGAAGTTCTTAGTATCTCTATATCTGGGTCGTCTCGTTCCTCTAGGTTAATACCTTTCATAAAAGGAATATCTGTATCGTAGTCATAGTAATTTGAAGTATATTTTCTACGGGCCAGTCGGGATTTGGATAAAAATTCATTTGAATCCAGAGCTCGAATGAATTTTTACTGTTGATTGTCGCTGCGGCCTTATCATATCTTCTACAAGTTCTTCGTATAACCTAAGTCTTGGAAAGACATCTAGCAATATACTTATATCTGATTGTTTGACGCCTTCCCTTCCACTTACCCATTTTTGTATTTCTTGGCTTTTTGAAATGCTGGACAGAATTAATGCAAAATGATCTATATTAGGAGCAAAATTAGGGTCGAAAAATATAAGCTGATCCCCGAGATATTCTGTTATCTGCAATCTTGTCTTGTCCTTCACTACGGAATTGATGTTGCTTCTATTTTCGTAAAAAATTAACAAATCTACAGGTATTATACCTTCAACAGCTCTCATATTCACATCTGCTAAAAGATATACTGCAGCATCTTTTGCTAATGCTTCAACTCTTCTTTTCACTGTTTTTGATGAGATCTTCAATTCTTTTGAAACGGCCTGATAAGGCTTCCAAGGATCCTCTTGTAGACTACCTATTATCTTCCAATCAGACTCTGTCAATTTTGCTCCATACTCTGTAAAGAGTTTTGGCATTTTGTTCACACAGGTAGCTTTTGTTATTTTCATTAACTTATCAATATCCTGTTCAAGGTCTTCGGCATCCCTATAATACAATATTACGATTAGTTTCGGCTCCAGATGATTGCACAAAAAGCCCATATTCGGAAATGATGAAGAAATCTTTTGCATTATCTGATCCTTGTCGGAGTTATCGAGCAAAAAAATCTGCAGATTTGCAGTCTTCAATCCAAAGATGGCAGGATTTACTGCAATGTACCAGCGCCTTATGATTCCTTGCTCTTGAAGCCTTCTTATTCTGTTTCTAATCGCATGCTGGTCTATTTTTATGCTCTTTGCGAGTGAGCGGAAGGATCTTCTAATGTGCGCATTTCTTGGAGGAAATACGAAGTCTGCAAGAGACTCTTTTATGATTTTGATATCTATCTTGTCCATTTGCATGATAGATCCCTAATGGTAATCGTAGATCTTTGATATAAAGATGAAGAAGGATATGACGTCCAAATTGCGGTTCTAATATCCGCTCATAGTTAAGAACAGGATTCACATAAGTCAAGTCATGGAAAAAACTATGTCGGAAGACCAAAAAAATGGTGAGGAAGACCAAAATAAGGCAATGATTCGTCAGTACTTTGAGCTTCACAGTCAAAAGGATTTGCAAAAAATCGAAAAGCTATGGCCCCCTAATCATCGCTTTTACTTTTCAGGCATGCCACCAATGGATTGGAACGGACATAAACAATTTCTGACTGCCCTTTTCAATGCATTCCCAGACATTCATTTTGCTATTGAAGATATCTTAGCAGAAGATAACAAAGTGGCATTTAGGTTGGCTGTTACTGGCACTCACAAAGGAGAGTTTCAAGGAATACCGCCAACTGGCAAGAAGATCTCATTTGGTGGCACAGGGATTGGAACTATTATCGATGGCAAGTTGGAAGAAAATAGGGCACATGCAGATATAATGGGGCTTATGCAGCAATTAGGAGCTGTACCTCCTGCTCCTGCCAAAGCCCAAAGTTAGAAGTTATAATATGGTCCGAGTTTCACGCTTGAAATGAACGTGCGTTTTCTAGCACAGGAGAATCTTGATGTGCTAACAATAATTTATCAAAGTTTACTTTAGATATTCGTTTTGCAGATATGGCAGCTATAACAGGATCTATTGAAACTATCGCATGGGGTATAAACAAACCTTCTGTACCAAATACTGATTTGAAAAGAAAGTCGGCACCAAAAATGATTTTGTGCTTCTCAGAATAAAGTGAGATGTGTCCAAAGTTAGAAGTTATAATATGCTCCAGGAGTATGTCCTGGGGTATGAATCACCTTTAAACTACCTGTTAGAATCACGGTTTTTGGAAACACAGA
>DASQQK010000373.1:0-5102 GCA_035643435.1 Nitrososphaeraceae archaeon
GTATAAGTGCGTCTTTGAATTTGTCCGATATACTCACCGATATCCCTATTTTTGATCTTACCCTTATAGTCATGTTCTATCCTCGCTTTTATAATGGTCTCCGCTCCAGGAACAAATATGCCTTTTTTCTTTTCGTAATACCATATTTCATCAGTATCGTCCAAGGTTTTAAGATGATATTCTTCAATCAGTTTATCGGCATAATCTTCATATTCTTCTAGGCCAACGTTTGCAAGTCCTCCATCTTTGTGATCTTCTAACTCTTCCCCTTTTTCAGCCGGTGATTGGCTCTTGAATATTGTCCTTACTGTAGATTCTATCCCAGGTCCTCCAGTTAGGCCAACTAGAGTATCGTCTGTACTCGACATTTTGCCAGATTTTTCTCTATTTTTAGACATGAATATTCAAGGGTGATTCATAATCGTAATGTGTCTGAACACTCTTCGGTCAAGTCTAGGGATCAAACCTCCATATTATATTCCTACGAACACCACTAACACGAAAATATTTAGGATTTACATCTTCAAGGATTCTCGCAACTGCGTTGGTAACTACTTCTTCTAGTATTTCAGGACAGCGCATAATCTGCTTCAATTCTCTCTTAAGACTAGGAGAGAGGTCTGATAGGTTAATCACAAAGACTGGTATAGGTTGAAAAACATTAATACGAAACAGAATTATCTTAGCCTGTTCAACGTACTTCTGTCTTATATGAAATATTTTGTTACCCTCATGTAGAAATAGCGTCGTTGCTCCATAAAGTGAGTAAACTATTTCATCTTCAATTGCTGCAAGGGTGTACTGTGGATCATCATTGATATCTCTTTTATCGCAAAGTTTATTTTCTTGAGATATTATATTGATATTATCGATTATCATAGGTAAAACCAGCCTGTGAAGATTGTACATTGGAGTTAGAATCTCTTTCGAAGGACGTTTCTAACTCCCTTCCTTTTTTTTGTGACAAAGACAATAGCAACAAACTTGTAATCCTAATCCGATCCAAGCACCGTAGCAATCCTCGTGTTTAAAATTTCTACAATCGCGACTTAGAAAATAGTTAATATTAGTAGTTACTGTCGTCAACTCGAAGAACCTCCGTTTTGTTGGGAATTTTCGAGTTCCTCTAATATACGGGAAATCAGGTCTGAAAACGATTCTCCAAAGTAACCTTTCTTTTTCAGACGATGAAATGTTGTGTCGTTTATCGTAAGGCTGTGCCTTCCACTCCTTGAGGACATAGTTGCGTTTAATGAAATAAAGAATAAAAAGAAAAAAATAATTTTGAATACATTATATACCAATCCAACTACCGGCATTTCCATACGAGACTAATTCCAGGAGCAGCCAAGAGGAAAAGGTGGACATCTAATACCGCTAGATCGGTGAATAACAAGGATAAGGAGTGAGATATTATTGTCTCAACTGTCTTAACTGTCACACAATTATTTCATTTAAGGGAATTATTGGCTTGATAACATAACACGTGCTTCAAAAACGTAAAAAGTTTAAAGAACTTAAGACAGTTGAGACATTGCTATGAGCAAAGGTATATTCCATCGTAAATGGTCGGCATCCGCTCATCTAGAGCGGATTATATTTAACTATATCTTATAATTTAGATTTCTGTGTTTCCTTTCTTGAAATTTCAAGCTAAAAGTCTAGGTATGTATCAATTCTATAATAAGTAGGAGGCAGTTTGCAAGTATATTTCTAACACTGAACGTTCTCCGCTCATGTCTTGGGGAACTTGAGTGATTGAACATCTCTTAGAGGTACCGTTGGTACATGAAATATCCTCTGCCGCTGGAGACACGCAAACACTTCAATTATACTTACTACTAGTAGATATGTCCATGTTCAAGGAAAATGAATACAATTACATATTTGATCGTGGATGTTTTCATGTTCTGGATCCTTCAGACAGGCTAACCTACGTAAGGGAAATAAAAAGGATCCTCAAAGAAGATGGCACATTGTTCCTAAAGTGTTTTAGTATTAATGAAAAAAGAGAAGAGGGACCATACAGATTTTCTAAAAGGCAGATAAGTGAAATATTTGAGAAAGAATCCTTTAAAGTCACAAAAATTAAAGACACGGTATATCAGGGCACCTTAGATCCATTACCTGCGGCATTATTTGTCGTAATCAAAAACTCAAAAAAGAGGTGACGGTCATGTATTGTATTAGGCCGTTGGTATTATGAAGTGCGCTTGTTGTGGCGGTGAAATGGTGCTGAGCAGCGGGACAGAGAAGACCGTGCTCTATAAATGCAAAGAGTGTGGTTTGAGCGATACCAAATTAAAACAGTAAGTGATCAACAGGTTATTGAAATTAATGAAAGTACAGAAATACCTGAGACATGACTTCGCCCGGCACTTAGCTATTCTTTGACTAGTCTACTTTAGTGTAATGGCCATCATGTCATTTAAGTATGGTACATATATCAAAGCATGTATGTAACCAGTTCCTCGTTGTCTTTTTCATCGTTTCTATCAGTGCTTTTTTAATCCCATATTTGTAGTAAGTGAAATATAAATGTGGTTTTCAAGTATTAGATTACACCTTCTTTCAATTTCTTTGTTATGTTTTACATAGAATTCGGATAAAATGGCCCCTGCCAGGATGAATAAGACCATCCAGAACATCCTATATAATACTGCAATTCGTTTGGTAGGTACTAATGTAGCAGATGATTGGATAAGAGTTTCGAAAATTTGTTATGTTTTACATGCGAACAAAATTGCAAATTCAGTGTCACTCTCACAAATTATTTTGCGCGCAAAGATAAAAGATTAGTACCTTATAACCTAGACCCGTATTGAATTATCTATTTCCTATCAAATATGATTTCCAGTATTCCATTTCTATACGTTGATCTAGCAGTATCGGAGTTGATATCGTAAGGTACAATTAAGGTCGTCCGCATGCATCGTTTTCCTTCATAGTCTAGATGGAACACCGTAACAGAATTATCATTATTTAGAATGACTTTGATGTCTTCCTTCTTATTGTTAATTGGAAGTTGAGATACTAATTTGATATTTTTATCAGTTACTATTATATCCTCCGATGGGTCTTGTCCCACTTTTTGGATTCCAGTGATCCTGACGGATTCTTCTGCAGGTACAGGTTTGACCCTCTTAATGATTTTCTTAGATCTCGGTTCCTTGGATGGACTAAGTGCAGAATAATCATCTATTATTGCAATCTCCATCTCTTCTCTATAGGCCTCACTTCCAAAACTCAAATTGGACTCATAGTCTGTCTCCTTTAGATCATCATCAAAAGCTGAGTAAAATTTCTTGGTAAGATTATCAAACTCCCTTACTAACTCTAGTGCCATCAGATCAGGTTCGTCACATGAACATATATCCATCCATCTTTCTATCTGTCTATCCCAATTCTTCATTATCAACTGCGTCTAGATCCAAGGACGACAAAATAAAGGTTGCCAGACACATAGGTTGGTCGCTGTCATTACTGGTTCTATGTCCAGAACTGGTATTATTGATTCAATCATGATGAATTCGTGAAATTTGTACAGCTTACATGTCTCCTTATCTTCAATCTCATACATGTTGTCATTTCTTCAGGGTTTATGGCATGGTATTCTTCCATGTGTATGATCGTGTCCATAACCCCTCCCTTATTCTTTCCGAAATAGTGCATTCACAATCTAGTCCCACATCTGAACATCGAACAAGACTCACACATTTTTCAGATATTTGGGACATCAGAAATATACAGTAAAATTTGTTATAGTTGCGCTTTGGCTCTACGAATTAACCATACTAGTTATTTTGCGCGCAGATTCTGTTGTAATGTATCGATCAATTCAAAACATTATGTGTCATTTGACGACTAATTCTTGCGCAAAGATCTGTTGAAACAAAATGTGTGTGAGGTCAACTAGTCAAGGGAAAGAAAAATTTAGTTCGTCAATATTGAATTAGGATCATTTAGTACTATAGTATCCTGGTAAGATAATTTCTCATATTCAGGTTGAAACGTATACTCCATAGGTAGTTCCTTTATAAAAGGTTCCATGAAACCCCCTACTATAAGCGACAGCGCATCTGACTCTGAAAAACCTCTGCTCATCAGGTAGAATATTTGATCTTCGCCTATTCTTCCGACAGTAGCCTCATGGGATATTGTAGCATCTTCCTCGTTAACTTCTACATATGGATAAGTATCTGTCCTAGATGTCTCATCAAGAAGAAGTGCATCACATCGGACATTTGACTTCACAGAATTAGCACCTTTTGCTACATGTAACAGACCTCTGTAGGTAGTTCTACCAGAGTCTTTGCTTATTGATTTACTTGTAATTCTAGATGTTGTATTTGAAGCCATGTGTACTACCTTTACGCCGGCATCTTGATGTTGTCCTTTGCCTGCAAATGCTACTGAGATTATCTCAGCATGTGCGTTACGCCCTAACATATATACACCAGGATATTTCATGGTTAGCCTGCTACCGAGGTTTCCATCAACCCATTCTAATGTTGCGTTTTCATAAGCATAAGCTCGCTTTGTTACCAAATTAGTCACATACGCACAGACGCGTTTAGCTTATTTAAACACGATTAAGCAGCTATCTTTACTGTTTTTAGAAATGGCTCTGCCAGTGATACACATACATAAACTTTGCTTTAGTAGAGCCTGTTGTAGCATTAGAAGATAATACCCAAAATTATGTTCGCGATTATGCCAATATTAAAGTCAATATTAAACACATCAATCACTAAAATACTGCCCAATCTCTTTAGGCAGATCAACAAATGTTGCGTTTTCAGCCCTGACTGTGCATGTCAATGTGTTTGTAGTCGGATCATATATGGGATTGAATGACTCTATGATAGCAGCTTCCAGTTTACCTGTCTGAGTATTTTCTACTACTAAAACATTATTTGGTACATCTACTGAAAAACTGTTAGGCCAAGTGGAATACTTTCCGTTTTTGATTTCTTTTTCAGCAATGAGTGCTTTTTTGATTAGTCTTTCTTTTTCAATGATGTAATAAACGAGTTTAGTTTAGAAATCAAAATTACGTGAAAACATCTGATAAGACCAGGCAACACACAAATCCACTTTAC
>DASQQK010000374.1:0-29681 GCA_035643435.1 Nitrososphaeraceae archaeon
GACCTAATTTGACTTTCTGTTGATTTCTTAATGTTTGGAACATTGAAGAATCATTGGTGATTGGCTATCGAATCACAAAGCGTATGGTTGCGCGAACTGTATTATTGGCTATCGATTAATCTATCTATTTGAAGTTTTAACTGCAAAATATCTCTACTACCTATAAGGTCAACAATTTCGATATTCGTCCTGAAGTGAGAAATCGCTTCTTTGTTTGATTTCAGCCTAGGATTACTCCCTCTCGCACCGACTACATCTCCATCGTCTCTTATTCAGTGATTGTAAAGAGAAATCAAGGCCTGTCCCGGTAGGTGTCCCTTGGCATCCCTACCACATAAAATTAAGTACCTCACCTGAGGGGAATTATAAATGGTTTCAAGAATATTATCAATGCCTCTGTTTTCAGATAGAAGTCTTCCGGCAAGAAAAATCTTGCACATCACGTCTTTCCTAGAGATGATTTCCTCAAGGAGGTTCATATCTGAGAGTGTACAGACCGCAAGTGCTCTGCCATTTCCCATCACGTACGATAATCGTATGGGAAGGGCAACTTAGCATATTTTACCAGCAGCAATCTGCAGGGAATGAAGCATATTTTTTATGAATCAGTTATCTGTATTGACCTGCGTATGATACAGTATATTTATCTATGGAAGAGAATGACGACAACTAAATTTAGCTGCAAGTATCAAATATATGGTAAACGTGTTGAAGAAGAAGGAGCTAACCAACTATTATGGCTGAAGAAGAAGGAATAGTAGTGATCTTTACGGGAAAGGGGAAGGGAAAGACGACTGCAGCGCTAGGAATTGTATTGCGATCCGTTGGACACGGTCAACGCGTGGCAATGATCCAATTCATTAAAGGAGAATGGTATTACGGAGAGCTAACAAGCTCGAAAAGACTTGAACCAGAATTCGACTTGGTGGTATCTGGTAGAGGATTCGTTGGTATTATTGATGACGATCTTCCTCTGCAAGAGCACCAGGCAGCTGCGAAGCTAGCTATAGATATAGCGAAGAAGAAGGTTAGCTCAGGCTATTATGATCTGGTGATCTTAGACGAAATTAACTATGCCTTAAAATTAAATCTCATCGTCATAGAAGACGCCCTTGATGTCTTGAAATGCAAGGCAAGAAGGACCTCTGTCATCTTAACAGGAAATTATGCACCTTCCAGACTACTAGAACTAGCAGACATGGTCACGGAAATGAAAGAAATAAAGCATCCATACAGAAATGGGGTAAAGGCAATGAAAGGTATAGACTACTAGTTCACGGCGCTCCTATGTCTGTCATAACTCTCCGATGTCATTAGTACTAAGGCGTCAGGGATCGTACCTCGCCCAATATACCACCCCTAGATAGGATGTCTTGGCAAAATTAAACAAACGTTAGGCTAATGGCAACGTTAAAGTAGCCGACGCGTGGCGTTTATCGATATAAATGATGACGGCCGAGGTTAGACGTCTTCCTGAGGAAGGGGAGATCGTTTTGGTGACTATAAAAGAGGTGACCGGTCATGGTGCTTACATAACTCTTGATGAATATGAGGAAACAATTGGTTTCCTACACATTTCGGAGATAGCTACAGGATGGATAAGAAATATCGAAAGATATATCCGGCCCAAACAAAAGACAGTTCTCAAGGTTATTCGAGTGAACAGGTCAAGAGCCGAAGTAGACCTGTCACTCAAACAGGTTACCGGGGAAGAAAGGAAATCAAAGCTGATAGAGGTGAAGAAAAATGAGAAAGCCGCAGCATTTATGGATATAGTAAAGAAAAAGGCAAATCTGTCTGATTCTGAAATGGTTAGCTTGGAAGATGAGATCCTGAAGAAATTCGACCTCGTTTATGATTTGTTTGAGACAGTTTCTAGGAGGGGGATTGATTCTATTCGCAGTTTAGGGTTATCCGAAGAAGTTGTGAAAGCAATCGAGGTGGAGAGCAACAAGATCCAAATACCTCATGTTGAGATAATGGGAATTCTTGAAGTTTCGCTTAACAAGGCGGACGGTATAGAAAAGATAAAGACCATACTCGGATCTGTAGAAATGTCAAAGGCTAACAATTCGATCAGTATGACCTATATTTCAGCTCCAAAGTACAGAATAGTCGTAAAAGCTGACAATTTTAAGAGTGCAGAAAAGATAATGAACAACGCGCTGGAAAAAGTAAAAAGTGCTATTACTCGCGAAAAGGGAACCTTTGATTTCAAGAGAGACCAATCCAAGAAAGTTCACTCCTAGTTATGAAGAAACATCTTATGAGATTCTGCAAGCGCTGCTTCAAGTACACTTTGAAAACAAATTGTCCGGTGTGCGAATCTATTACTATAAATCCACATCCTCCTAGATATTCGCCTGACGATAAGTACGTACGGTATAGGGTCCATGAGAGGTATTCAGCTGGTTAGCCTATATGGATGGCCCATCTGGTTACAATCCGTTACTAAAATATCAGATCATATTTACGTAGGTACGCAATCGCAACGTATTTACGTATACTGCAGACAATCGCTACGTATTAGAAAATTGCTTTAGCTGCAGCTAAAGTCTAAAATCGCAACTCACTTGTACCACTAATATTAGCTGTGTCTCAGGGACCGGTAGAGGGAGTTGTCATATTTATCAGGTTATTTGCGGCGAACCCAGTTGCATTAGTATTTACGGTCTGTTCAATAACAGCCCTCATGGCAGTATCATTGGTTGAGTCGACTGTCATGTTCTGGGATCCTGTCACACCAGTGTTGTTTGACACATTGCCAGTCATATTGCCAGTCATATTGCCAGTCATATTACTAGCAATTGTCTCTATCTGCTGGCGCGCGGCAAAACTGGTAGCATTAGTATTTTCTAACTCCCTAATCACGGCTTCCATTTGTGAGAGGGGACCAAACGATTCTACCAAAGACTCCGCTGTCTGGTTTGACAGACTCAAGTTTGATAAAGGCGAAAGATCTGAAGAATTGGACGGTGAAGCTAGAGGTAATTGTTGTGCATGAGCGTTCAATGGAAATGGAGTCGGCTTGAGCTGTAGACTAAAAACTGTGGCTAAAATAGCAAAACTCGTTAAGGTCATTATAACTGATCGGCTTGCAAATTTGTTCATTGATGAACAAGATTTGTCATTAGATTTATTTATTTCTACCTTCTATTCTATTGGAAAGTACAGTTAGAATAATATTCTCTATGCCTCGAATAGTCAAGTCATCATAAAAAAGTTAGGGTGATTTTAATCAACCCATATGTATTTATGGTATCTATCTACCTATGCAGATCCCGCTTGGATTGCTTACTTGGCAGTTATTGTCAGTGAACTCGTTGTTGTTTATGTTAGGTGGCAGTCCATTAGCGTTATTCACATCGACGACATTTCCCAGAACGTTGTTGGCTACAATGTTATTATCTGAGCTCTGTGCATCAAGAAATGCTCCATTTTGACTTCCGTCAATGTTATTCATTGAAATTTCGGATTGTTGGGTATTCACAAAGGTAATTCCGGCAAGAAGATTTCCGCTCATTAAGTTGGAGCTCAATGTAGTGCCTGTGCTAGAATGTGTAGCCACACCAAGACTGTTTTGTTTAATGATGTTCTGTTGTACCTCAGTATTATCAGAACCTGTCATGAATACGCCTATTTGATTACCATCCAATATCAGAGATGACACCTTTACACCGTTTGCACCTGTAACGAGGATACCTGCTTGGAAGTTTTGTATTGAACCTGCTCCGTTAACGACGACATTATTATAGTTGGGAATCATGATTCCTACCTTAGAGCTATCAGATCCTGGACCATTGATTGAGTATCCGTTCATGTTTACCACCGTATTATCACCACCTATAATGAGACCATCTCCGCTGCAATCAAGGTTTGCTGTTAGGTTAACCAATCCGCTGACAACCTGTCCGCATGCGGCGTTGGTTGATACCAATTGTGCTTGTGCCATTATTGGCAACGTAGGCAGTGCTACCCCGCTGATTACCAATAGTGACACAGTTGTTGCTACCATGTATGACGCAATAGTTCGTTTCATTCAAGAAACGCTAGAAGATATACTATATATGCGAAACTCCGATATGTACTAAATCTCTGCTTCTTGTCTATCGAATATAAGTATATGATTATATCATTCTTCTAATCTCCATTTTGCACAAGTAAATATTACGTGGTGCGAGAAATTGTTGGCAAACTATACTATGTGTGTGCTCTAGGTTATGTTGGCTGTCTCAGAAAATAGTACTACTTAAGAAGATCTACTAGATAATTTCGGGATGGGAAGATCTTGTGGGATAGGTATTTAGATGCAACTGAGAAGGATCAATTGTATGCGTATTGCGATCGCCGGCGCTGGTGTTGCTGGGAGCTATCTGGCATGTATGACATCTAAGATGGGTCACGAAGTTGAAGTGTACGAAACAAATGACAAGGGAGCACATTGGCCAATATGCGCATGGGGGGGATCAAAGAATAGCCTCTCAAAGTTCTCTCAGCAGGCAGGACTTGAATTCAGCAAATATATTACTCATACAGGACGCACACTGAGGATTGATCTTCCAGGAAACAGGGTCGAATACTTGGAACTGAGAGGTTTGGTTACTTATAACAAACGCAAATGGGAATCAGATTTACTTCAAGGAGTAAAGGTGCACTACAGAGCAAAATGCAATATGAAAAGCTCTATACTTTCTGATTACGATTTGGTAATAGACTGCACCGGATTTCATCGATCGTTGCTGCCCAGATCTGAGGAGGACTTTATAATACCTGCTTTTGAGTACCTTGTTGCAAATATTAAAGATGTTGTCGACTTTTACGTGATCGGATATAAAAGGGCTCGCGGGTATTTCTGGTGCTTCCCATTAGGACAAGGAGAAGCTTTCGTGGGCGCTGGAGATTTGGACAGAAGGTATTATGGCATTGCAGAGTTTATGGCTAGACATCCCGAATGCATCATCAGGAAAAAGATAGGAAGGCCGATACGGCTGGCCCCTCCTCGAAGAATGCAACCCTTCTATTTGAACAAAATAGTCGGTGTTGGAGAGTCTATTGGCTGTGTGTTTCCAATGTTGGGAGAAGGAATTATTCCATCCCTAATATGTAGTGATATATTCTTGCAACAGCTTGCAAGATGCAATAATGATAAGGATAGATTTGATTTTAAGCAGTATTCTGCTAGAGTCCTCAAACGATTCAAATATTATGATGACGTGTACCGGATTATTCGACTTAAGATGTCCTCATCATTGAATATGATAAGACACTTTAAGCTAATGATGAACATGTACCAGAATATGAAGAGAGAGGAAGATAGATTTGGATTTGAGGTTAGTCTCGCTAAAATGAACAGATTTGTAAATGCACTCTAATTCAAATTGGGAATGCTAACACGCACCCAGAATTCCAATTTACGATATTTAAAAATTGTTTGAATCTTCAGAACCCATTTTCAGTTATATGGTGGCTCAGATGTACGCTGAAACGCATGAGATGATTGACTATGCATGGATGAGATTGTGTTGCATGAACTTTTAAAAATTAATCTCCTTAGCGTCTTTTCGAACTAATTCTCCGCCGTCCCTTACCGACTATGGCAGAGAGCATTCTTCTTTTTTGAATCTCCCTAACGAATTTTCGAAGCTGATCGTCATACAAACTATCGTAGCCAACCGTTTTTGGTTTGTACAAGAGATAGTAATATAACATATTGAATGCTCCGATTCTTCCGGTTACATTCCCGGTAACGAGATACTTTGCAAATCTACCCCAGACAAAGAGCGGGTGGTATCCCAGTGTCTTCATGCTAGCACCAAATTCGTAGAACTTATGATGTTTCCCCAGAGGTCTAGAATGCTGAAATTTGGCAGATGTTAATATTGAATAACTATATCCCAGCCGTTCGGATTCATATAGAATTGCTGACTCATAGCCCATAAGTTCAGGGTATAGTCCCCCCCAGTGAGTCTGTTCGAAGAACGAGTTTCGTACAAATCTTCCAGCGCCATGGGGCTTTTCAGGCATGTATTTTGTATAGTTACCTGATGCTATAGCGATCTGAGGATTATTATCCATGAATTCGACCAGCTGCTTAGCATATTCGGATGGATAAGTCGTATCATCTGTTGCAATCATGTGATATGTTGTGTGTGGTAACATGTTGCTTCTAGAGTATGTGATGGCCTCGTTCCAGTTTCTGACGACTCTACTTATATCATAACCCAAGTCATTATGTGTTATCACATAAAGTGAGTGCCAGTCCTGTTTGGTTTGGGATAAAATCTCCGAAGTTTTATCTGTTGAACCATCATCCACAACAATGACATACTCTGGAGCTAACGTCTGACTCCTTAATGACGTCAGAGCAGCATGAATATCTTCCTCAGAATTCCTACATGTTACAACTGCAAAATAAGTACCCATATATGTTGGGTAATTAATGACTAATTAAAGTTCTATTGGCCTAAGTGGTAATAATATATTCCATTTACCAACAAGGCCTTCAGCAAGCCTTGTACGCACTGATAATTTGGTTTTCATGCTTCTCCCATGTTAGTTCCTGTCTTGCCAGTTCTCGCGTTCGTTTCCTCAAATTGTAAAGTTCCTCAGGGTGTTGCTGTAAATGGTTTAGCTTATTCATTAAATCTGAGTAGTTATCAAACCTAATGCAGCAGCCTTGAAGTGACTCAATAACCGGCTGAATTGACGATGTACAAGCTACAGCCAACCCAGAATGGGCATATTCGTATGGCTTGTTTGGATTCGTGTAATAGTGCGCCCAGTGCTTCTTCCATGGCAGGAGACCTACGGTGTGCCTTGACATTTCAGCGAACATTTCTGGACGTGATAAGAAACCAAGAAATCTCAAGTATGTAGAAGAGGCATCTGACCAACCTGCAATTGTTAGTGGAAATCTCTTTTCACGCTCAAATAGATCAAATAGTCCGTCCATTTGCCTTTGAGGATACATAACTCTATCGTTGCCATCACCTCCAGAATAGATACAGTCAACCTGTGTTTGATACGTAGGAGAACCTATCGCCTCTACTTCCGAGATAATAGGATAATTCGGAACAAGATATGTCCTAGCGTTTAAGTGGTGCTGGTAATCCCTTGCAATCGTTTTGGAAACTACAATGACTGGGGCAGTAGATATCAATTCTTTCTCCCACTTAGTCCACAAATGGATCGCATATCTGTCAAGTGTACGCCTTCTTATCTTATTTAGTCTACTCCCAATCGAAACTCTTGACCTATCAGGTTCGGTTCTACCTTGCGTTCTGATGCTCAATTGAAATGGCCGATAGTCCATCTCAAGAAGGATTTTTGATGACATTGACCAATATTCGTGGTCGTCGAAGACAAATGGTACTCCAAGTTCTGAAATTAGCTTTGCAGAATATAGATTGTGTGAATGAACTATGTCCGGGGCTTCCTGTTTAAGAATTTTCTGCAGTTGTTTTTTCACTTGCTGCCAATAGTACGGAACGCCTAGACGTGCTTTGCTATTCCATTCAATCTCATAAATCTCGGCGAATTTTGTTCTGTTAGCGTTGTTTCCAGGTTTGCCTGCGAAACTGACTCGATAACCAAGCTTCAAGCCAGTAAGTGCAGACTTTTCTACTCGCCAATCTGGAAGACTCTCATGGGAAACGTGCAGAACCCTCAAATGTATGCATGCTCAATACTGAATTCAATTAATAAATCTACCACAAATTCACCACATCATATTGAATTCACTTTTGTAAGCTTGGACTATGTCCTCGTGACAACCTGGTATTCTCTAATCACGAATCAATACATAATCAGTTGCAATCAATTAGATTGTTGGAGTCAAGTTAGCTTGTTCTAATTGGAAAATCTGCCAATTAGCTATTTTTGTCCTTGTTCTATTCGCGTTTCCTTGTAGTCTGAGACACCAGCTTCAGTGGGTCGATCGGCGCGATCGTGATCGGTTTGTTTATCCTCCCTAGGGGGTTTTCGAACAATCTTGTGTAGCATATCCCTCATCTGTTGTTTTTCCTCTTCTGACACCTTACCGTCAATAAGATCTATGACAAAAAGCCACATGGTCGCCCCTATCTCGTTCTCCTTGAACAGTGCATGCTGTTCCACCCTCCATTGAGTCTTACGGTGCCAATACCCAATGACAATTGCAATGGGCACATATAACGAAACAAATACGACTGCAAATATCCATATGCTCCCGAATGTATCCTTCAAGGCAGGCACTTGGTTAATAAGAAGACCGTACTGTATCGTCACGAAATTTGCAAAAGTCATCAAAAAGATTAGATAAATACTATGGCCATTACGAAAATCTAGCCATCTCCTTCTTGTCCAGTTGCTGGCCAAAGATTTCATCAGGACTTTAGAATCCACATTTATATTGGACAGAACACTGTTAAAATACATTGCGTATATTGGCAGATAGAAGTTCCTGATGATAATTGTTCAATTCATGTTCTTTGTGTTTTCCCATATCCTGTAAACGGTAAATAGGCTATTTGAGTAAGCTTCGATGCCATCAAGAATCGAGTTTTCCCTATTACGAATGGGATTGTCATAGCTTACCTTCGTTGTGATTAGATAGCGTTGATACTGCTGTGCGTCGATCGTCGTATTCGATATATTCCCTAGTCTTTCGTATTCGATGAAAGTTCTATTAGCTGTTAACTCCGTGATGAACCATCCTCTCCAGTCTTTGCTTCCAATTATCTCAGATCGGTCATCTGTATTTTCATTTATCCAATGAATTACGTCAAGGATCATAGGAGATTGATCTACTTTAACTGAACTGAATTGCATAGATTTTGGAACAAACTCTTGAATATTATCATTGAAGAAACCAATCATTGAAATCTGCGCCTCATATGGAAGCACAGCATACGTGATTCCCAATTGTGCAAAAATAAGAAAAATAATCGCAGGAACTAGAATAGACAAGTAAACATTGTTTAGCCATTCGAACATTAATTGGATGATCCTCACAAGTCCGAAACCTGCGATGACGGAGAGGGAGATGCCGAAGAGCAAGATCCACCTATCTGCGACAAGTTCCCTTGCATGTGGGAAAACTAGCCAAGTCATGGAACCGAATAGAGCAACTATAAGACTGACCCTTAATACCGGATCGTGAAGCCGTACGTATCCGATAATACCTAGAGGAATGAGCAAAACGTTAAGAGCTATAAAATAGAAGAAAAGACTGATTTGGTTGTAACTGTCACTTTGTGGTCCTTTTTCACCAGAAATTTGAGCATTCATTCCTGCGTCTGAGATACTGTGCATAACAGAACTAATGATTGAATATCCATCCCCGGTAACAGTTAAAAGAGCAATAAAGGATACTAGGCCTACTATGAAGCTTATCGTTATTATTCTTTCTCTGTACAGGAGTGCGCAAATGCAATATACAATGACAAGCCAAGCTCCGACCATCCTATCAGATATAACTGATAGTACAGTGAATAATAGAAAACATATCAAAGCTGGAGAGGAGAATTTGTTTGGTTGAACGCCGCGCAATTGTATTAGGATTGAAAAGGCAAAGAACATCATGGTCAGAGAGAACATATCCCTGTGCAAATCCCATGCAGTTCTCAGCACAGGGATTTGCAAGATAACAAATAATGAAATTAATAATGCTAAACGATTACTATTCCGAATTACTGCCTTTCCTAACGAAAAGACTGATACCCCAAAGAGACCAAAGATAAATATTGCGAATATGGAGACAGTGTTCTGTGCTGATAGACCCGTTATATTCTGTACGACGTAGAGAATAGATGTGTAAAACGGGTACTCTCTTAAAATGGTGTTCCATTCATTTTCGAAGTTAGACAACATCGGAATATAGTAATTTATGACATCATAACCTATTGGATATGGATACGCTACCAATTCGGTAGCCATCTTTAAACACATAGCAGAGAAAAAAATGATAAGGTAAAAAGGGAGATCCTTGCGAGCAAATATCACTATCGCACGCCGAGATAGCTTATTCTCCACTAAAGAATTATATAAATTCAAATAGGGCGTCCTTCAGTCGGGCTTGTCACCTCGTGGCACATCTGATCGGGGTTTGCTGACACTTTCATAAATGGTGTAGAGGATTCATCTCGGAAGTTACAAATATTCTGTACCACACCTCAAGGCTCAGAATCTGCAAAAGTTTGCTTATATACCTAAGATCAACATTATCGTCAATCCGTTTAATAGATCTTTTGTACCAACCTTCATCTATTAGACTATCCTCGAATATTCGCCCCTTATCCAGCAGCATAGTAACCACTTCTTTCCCGTCATTTTTCCAAAGATTTACGAGGTCCATACCATATCCAACTTTTTCATCCATTTTGTTACCAGAGTCGGAAGCATAAATTTGTAAAATTTCGCGTAGAGGAAGTTTTCCCAAGCCTGAATCAGCACTGTATTTCGTTTCATATGACAAGTCAAAGCCAAGCTCTACTACATCGTTATCTAAAAGGGGGGAAATTCCATGAAGCTTAAAGAATCGGAAATATTTGTCATTAGTCGGCACGAAGTCATGCATAAGTTTACCATTGTAGTCAGCGAGGAGCACCTGGTCAAGTGGCTTCAGGTGATTGTTGAAGTAGGACGTGAGAAGGGAGTAGATCGAAGACCAGTCGAATTTCAATTCCTTAGCAAACATTTCATGCTGATCGGGAACCCAATCCCTTTCATGGCAAGATAGATATAACTTGGCTCGCGCTATGGGGTCTGTATCTTGGTCGCACGTTTGGAGAAACTTTTTGTATCTGAATGTATAACCAGCAAAGACTTCATCACCTCCGTCTCCTGTAAACAAAAGATCTGAGATAGATTTTGCCTTCTTAATAAAGTAATACTGGTAAACATTCCACCTTGGTTCTTTTATAATATTTATCATCATTGGCAAATCACGCAGAGGATTTTTGACATAAACCTGGTGGAAATTTGCGCCTTTCCTTTGTGCGATGTTCTTAGCCTCAAGGGCTTCATTTTTTTCATCAAAACTTACATTAATGCATTCCAACTGTGAATTTGGAAATTCCTCGCGCAACAGACAAAGGATTAGGTTGGAGTCCACGCCGGCACTCAATGCGACGCACAGCCTATTCTGGTTAAATTTTTCTACCTCCCTTCTAATTGCAGATCTAATTTTGGTCTCTAAAGTATCAGCTGTGCTTGTTTTGGAATAAGATTTGGAAATATCATCAACAGATATATCCCTTAGCCTAAAGGTAGGAACATAAAAGTCCATGGGGTCGTACCGGAGAGTCAGCAAAGGAAGAAGATTCATTTGAATGATTTTCTCTGTTTTAAGTCCATATGCCAGATGGTATTTATTGTTGTTGGCTCCGAGAGTACGCTTGGTTAAGCTGCTTTATAAGAGTGCTTGCTGAATGATATTTCTCAACATAGAGTCGCCCTCTTTTAGCCAGTTTGCGCTGCTCCTCTGTATCACTTAAAAGATACTCTAGGTCTCTCTTGAATGTGTCCTTAGTAGTTCTGTAAATTGGTGGATCATATCGCTGAAACAGCTCGGAACTGACATAGGCAATCACTGGTTTGCCTATGGCCATAGCCTCTAGCTCAAATTTTCCAAACCATCCTATTTGAGGGAGAATTTTCCCAACAACAAGATCGCATGAGGATAGGGCTGACAATACCATGTTGCGGGGGATATCAAATATAGTTACTATTTCACATTTGCCCTCCTTTTGTAGCTGTTGAAGAGTACTTGAGTACAAATCTCTGTATTTTTGATACAATCGGTAGTGAGGATAGTGGGCAACAATTGGCTTAGTAGAGCTATTTAAGCTATCGAAATTGGCTGGGGAATAGTCGAGATTTTCTAAATCCAAGGGAGTAGGGAACCACTCGCCGTTGGGAGCGAATTCCAACAGATCGGGCGTCGAGACCAGACAAAAATCACTATCATACTTTTCCCTCAAGTCATCCCCATGGTAATGTTTCAGATAGGCTCTATCTTCTTTTCGTTTTTCTAGTGCCCTTTTCAGTGAGCCGTAGGGATAATGATAGTGCCATACATCATACTCTTTCAGTTTCTTAAAGAATTTCCATCTTGATACTGGGGAATAGTAACTCACCCTTTCTCCACCGAATTGTCTATGTAGATATTTGTTAAAAACAAATACATCTGCCTGATTTCCAAATACCCGCTGATGTCTACACAAGATCGAGGCAATTCCGGCCGTATTGTTCACATGTGCGATTCTCAACTTAGGATGTCCTAGGTAGTCATCTGCATCCAAACATCACTTTAGCTAAAGTCATCATTACAAAACTAGTTTTTTTGGCGCCTAACATGAAGCATATCGGCGTTCTAAGTCAATATACCTTTGGAGGTTCACCAGCTTATTGAATTCTTGAAATGTTATCATTTTTTCTCTTTCCCTAGCTGTACTTCCTGTTCTATAAAGCTCTTCGAAGACTTGTTTCATAGCAAATGCGGAAGCGAATAAACCAGAGAGAGGGAAAACACCTATCCTGAAACCCAGGGCATGAAGCTCCGATGCAGTTAGGTTAGGTGTTATACCTCCCTCAATCATATTAGCTACCAGTGGGGCATCGATCTTACTACCTATTTCCTTTAGCTCATCTACCGATCTAGGCGCTTCTACGAAAATGACATCAGCACCTGATTTGAAGTATTCTCTACCACGTTCTATGGCCTCGTCCAAGCCAGATGTGGCTCGAGCATCAGTCCGAGCTACCACGATAAAGTCCTCATCATCACGAGCATCAATAGCAGCCGACAATTTAAGTAAATATTCATCAGTTGAGATTACTTCCTTTCCTGCCATGTGGCCACACCGCTTCGGCCAAACCTGATCCTCCAAAAAGATTCCAGAGGCACCCATCGATTCGAGGTCCTTTACAATGCGCCATACGGTAAGCGGATTACCATATCCAGTATCTATATCCACTATTACAGGGATGGCTACCGCGCGCACGATTTTCCGTGCATTATCCAGGGTCTCTCCTGCATTCAAGAAACCAAAATCGGGCATACCTAGTACAGTGGCTGCAGACCCGTAACCAGTTTGGAAAATAGCATCGAAGCCTGTATTCTCTGTAATTCGAGCACTCAACGCATCAAATACACCAGGCAACACGAGAAAGTCCTGGGAATTCGAAATTTTCTGTCTAAGAGATTGAAGATATGATTTGGAATTCATGATGCAGAATAGCATAAATACGCTATTAAGTTATCGGCATCTGAACTGATGTTTGAGTACTATCTTGGTCACCAGAGAGCGAACATACTGCATATCTATATAACGTATTTGTCTATTGAAATAAATGGTTAACGTGGTTCTGCATATTTACGTAGATGGAAGCGGTAGTCCGTATTTCAGGTATGGTTACTTAATAGAGGAGACAGGGGAATCTCATATGGAATATCAGGAAGGGATCTCAAATAATGAAGCCGAATACCGGGCTATTATCATGGCAATAAATGATGCTATTAATAAAGACAGGCAAATTATATTATTTTCAGACAGCCAATTAGTGGTAAATCAAATCAATCACATATATGGAATAAACAATGAAAATTTAAGAAGACTTGCCGCTGAAGTTTGGGTCCTAGAAAAAAAATTTGACAAATTTGAAATCCATTGGCTGCGCAGATCGGAAAACAAGGCAGGAAAGATGCTAGGGAGCTGAAAACGTAATCTGCAGATGCTGCTATAGGTTTGATCAGTTGTTGTAATGCCAAACTCTCAGGAGATAAACTTCTCAGCTAAAAGGATTGAATTGAGCTTTTTTCACTTGTAACACGAACTTATGATACAAAATCATTTAATGGTTGGTAAAACATATAGTAATCAACTAGAAAGTAAAACCTCTGGGCTTCTGTATTTCACAATAGTTAAGCCTCGCTATTGCTGATAATAGCTTCCCTTTGTTTTTTCCCATTCTTGCTATCGATTATAGCATGGTCTTTGTTTGCTATCGATTATCACAATGGCCAAGATACTACGCTGTATCTTCGGCGGCCGAAGTAAGCTCATTCATGGTATTGTAGATTTCCAAATACCTCTTCCCTCTTTGGGTGGTCATATAAGTTTGATCTCCTAACCTATATTCTAACAAACCATTTTCTTGTAGTTCCTTCAAATGAGCGCAAAGTTGATTGTGAGAAATATATGCTTTGTACATGATCCTAGTCTTATTCTCACCAACAATAGCAGCCTCTAGAATCATAGCGTTTATGTCTTGTCTTCCCCTATTTTTCATGATATGATTTGCTATGTAAGATGAAGTTATTTATCAGAATCGGAAAGAGGTTATCAGGTTACATTATACTGGATACTTATGGTATTCCACACTATAGTTTTCTTCCTAAGAAAACTAGTACGATTTAAAGAACACAAATGTTCTGTGGAACATAGAAAACTACCTTAGTCATAATTTCACTCACAATGAGTAGTTAGGTCCTCTTTCCCTTCCATCCTTCAAAGCACTGCAAATGATAATATTCCGTCTCATTCCCTGTATTTGCTACTACATACACGCTACCGAGGGAGTCGAGATCTATCACTTTTTTGCACTCACTGCAGAACACTGGGGCTTGCGCTGCGGACATAGTTACTCTTTCCTATCCCTTCCTAATTGGACGAGATTAAGATTTTAACTTTGCTATCCCTTCATAAGAACTGTTTAGTCCATCAGTGCATTTCTTAAATGGTATGTCGAAAAAACCGTACGTTACGCATTATAATGCAATCAAAGTCAGATGTTGAATTGATCGAAATCAACATGGAGACAAGAGATAAATAATTGAAGTGCGTCTTTGGAGTGTGAAAGAGGAGAAGGATCAGAACAAGAATCAATCGAACACTGTCGCCTCGTATCTCTCTTCTACGGTTGGATCTATTTCTAATTCTGATGTGATCATCCTTGAAGCAAATAGTACCGTCGATGATGCTACCCAGAGTATGAAGGAGAAAAATTTGACCAGTGCTCTTGTGTCTGCAAGGGGAGATATCGTTGGTGTAGTCAGCAAGACAGATATTTTATTTAAGGTAATGTCTCAGAATAGAGATCCTTCTAAAGTGAAACTCCGAGAGATAATGTCCAGCCCGGTCCTGACAATCCGGCCTAATGCGACCGTAGAAGAGGCATTATCCAAGATGGCAAAAAGGAATGTAAGACAAATTTATGTCCATGCCTTTAACGCAATAATCGGGGTGGTATCAAGGGAGCAGATTTATAGGACTATGGAGGAGATTTCTCTTTCGTCTGAAAACCTTGCTATAAGTGGGACCCCGGTATGCATTGTGAATTCGAAAACTGTAACGTACATTAAAGATAAAATCAAGGCAAATTACCAGTGTCCATATTGTCAATCACCATTTGATACGACCGAAGGCCTTTCAAAACACATGGACAGATTTCACAACGAATTTGATGCTGGTATTCTTGAAGGTGATGTTAGATCAATTTTCGAATAGTCTACTTCTGCTCTCTTTGCTTCATCGATAATAGTATTGCGTATTAGTTTAAATGCATCCAAGTTTGAACATGTTTTACATGATAGTAATGGGAATCTGTGAATTCTTTTACTTTCTTTTACCTGTTGTTGCATTTTCTTAGTGGATTGAGTATATCCAAAGAAAAGATAATAACAACCTAATTGTATAAGTGCTGCAGAAACAGATGGCTATATGGCCGTTCAGTGTTACGAGAAAAATGGAGCATATCGGCATGGACAGTTGCGCCCCTCATAAAGAATTGCTTTCGTTTGAGGATATTTGTCCTCAATGGTCCCTCGCGCTGCGCTTAGGATCTGCTAATAACCTCAATCTAGATATCCAAGATTCGAAGAACTGTATAGTCGGAGAGGCCCATGGCTTCAGAGATAAAAGCTTACTGTGCTCAAAATGCTGGGAATATTCTCAGATCTTCACTCTCTGTGTATACGGAAATAGGATGCATAAATACATCATAACTGACAACCAGGAATTTGAAGAAACGAAGTTCGATTTCGTACTACATTTTAACCAAAAACATTCGATCAATTGGCCGCATCAGCACTGTGTGATAAATTCGTTGATACGAGGAATATTATCTAGAATCTTGTCCACAATTGGAAATCCGACTCTCTCTTCTCTATCAGAATGTTCCTAAATGTAGTGACGCGATCTTGTGAAGAATTCTGTTCCTAATTCAGACAACTAAAAACTGGAACCAGACAAAACGTCCATTTAGGGGTAATAGCGTCTGTGGTGATGTTAATTTCATTTCTGGGACAACCCATTTTTGGGGCAATTCAAAGCCATTTCTTTATGCCAACGAAGAGCTCATACTTCGACCTACAGGATCTTGTTCGCTCAGAGTCAGGAGCATTCTTCAGCAGGCCTCTGCCTCAAAAAATGGTGGAAATGTCCGTACATACTGTCTAAAATTCACTTATATCCCTACTGTATCGACCTTCTTGATCTCTAGAGTAACTCTGTCACCTACCTTTAGACCCATGTCCTCGTACTCCCTCATGGTCAGTTTCAGTGTGGGGGCTTCGGAAAGCCCCATACCTCCCATCATGTTTGAAAATGCCTTGGGTAAATTCTTCATCATGTCTTCCGGGGAGGTGAAAGCAAATGCATGAGCACCAAAAGGACTCTGAGGAGACCGGTGTCTGCTCTCACTTGCAGAAGAGGGATCGCTAAAGCTCAGATATATGTATGGACTACCGTCTTGGGTCGCTTCGATGCGTGAAACAATAAACTCTTTCTTCATCACTAAGTGTCTTGATGTAAACACTTTATAGTTTTTTGGGTGTCTTCACGTGCAATGGCGCAGAAGGTCACGACACGGACAGATAGAAATGATGAAAGGGATCGAAGAGTCGCTTGTTAGTAGTTAGGCTGCTAGAAATATGTGATTAGACATATAAAGCACAAAAATCTACCAACGAATTCGAATACTTGTGAATGCCTTAGGAATCAGTGAATTGCGATCCGCATATCTTTACTTGTGCTTTTTTTCAGTTCTTGTTTACTTCATTCTTGCGTCCCACTCGAATCATTTTCTATCCGAAAATGAATCTACCAATTTATTTTCACCTTATATCATGATGGTACATGCTACTATGACTGATAACAGTACTAACATAGGTTATGATGACGGGTGGCCGATGGTTAATCACGATCTATATGGTACAAGGAGTACCAACCAAACTATCATAAACAAGGAGAACGTGGGTTCGTTAAGAATTAAGTGGCAGATCATAAATGATTTTGAGATACAGGATCCCCCTATAATCGTTAACGATACTGGCTACGTTCAAGATTATGCTGGAAATGTTTTCGCATTTAATATTCATGACGGTAGTGTTTTGTGGAATGTTCATGTTGGTCACGGGCCTACAATGGGGCTGAGTTATGACAGCGGTACAGTTTTTTCTAGCACTGCGGCAAAGGGTACTATTATCGCTATTAACTCAACGGATGGCAAAAAAATATGGGAATCTAAAACGCTCGGTGATATATCATTGGGGTACAGTATAGATTCCTTTCCCATTGTTTCGGATAGTTATGTGTTAGCTGGATCAGGGGGAAGCGGACTGCCACCTGGTCTTGGTTTTGTAAAGGGTAACATTACGGCACTTAATCGTACTGATGGCAGTGTGCTGTGGAACCTTGATACAACAAGAGGTGAGTGGGTCAAGGAGGGAAAAACCCCCCCAAATGGAGGAGCAACAGCATGGTCTGGAGGTTCATTTGATCCAGAAGATGGAATTTTATATTTTCCATTAGGAAGTGCGTCGCCAAACTTTAACGCTTCAACAAGACAAACACCAAACCTCTATTCTAATCACATGATAGCTGTGAACGTTACTACTGGCAATATAGTATGGGCAACACCGTTTATAGCACATGGTACCGTTCTAAATAATGTTAGAGTTCCTGATACTCATGATTGGGATACATCTTGGGGTAGTAGTATTAGCAAAATGTCGCTGCAGAATGGTACTCAGAAAAAAATTGTGATAGGACATGATAAGATGGGTAATTTAATAGCAATGGATGGCAAAACAGGTGATGAGATATGGTGGAAGACACTGGGAGAACCAATCAACATTAACAATATTCCTTCACCAAACGGTACCGGCCTCATTTGGGCATCCGGTGTTTACAACTATCATGCTGTGGACAACAGTAATACGCTTTACGTTACGGCTACAAACCGAGGTTTGGATTTCTTCACTGATGGTTTAAGTGGTCATAAGGAAGCTGCTCCGGATACAATCGAGCAAGGACTGAAGAATGGGACAATATATGCTATTGATATCATTACCGGCAAAGTTAAATGGAAATTTGATACGGAGTTTCCACCGAGAGTGTCTCCTCTAGTCACAAATGATTTGGTATTCACTGGATATATTCCGTATAAAGGCCAAACAAAATCGGGGGTGATTATAGCTCTAGACAAAGAGAATGGAACTAAGCTATGGGAGCTTAATGTGAATGCTCCCATAGCACCAGTAGGGCCATCTGTTGCAAATGGTATACTTTTTGTACCTACAGGTGAGTTAGTGTCTAACCCTGCTCAATCATCTACAATTGGTGAAGGTTCATTGATTGCATTCGAGCCTAGCTACTAACCAACGACTGGCAAGAGCAGATCGTAACAGTGCTTCGTAAATACTCGAGTCATACCAATCTTGTAAATAAGGGAACACACCAAAGAAATATGTAAGAAGAAGACCCACATGAGGTTGAGCTCGTAGTTGCAACGTCATTGTTACAGGTGGCATGTTAAATTGGAGTTGATTATTTTTGCTCTATTTGCACCTACTGCGATTGTGGGAGGAGAGTCACAGATCATTGATCCGATTTTGGTTTACGGAATGACAAATCCAAGCTGCGGGAGTGTAGTTAATGAATCTGCTACGCTCTCGGCAAATCTTGATTGCAGCGACCATGGAATCATAGTTAATGCTTCCGACATATCAATTGCGTTGAACGGATACTCGATAATTGGTCCTGGAAGTCAAAGTACAAAATCAGGAATAATCGTCCCGGAGTACAGCAATGTAACAGTTTATGGTCCAGGACGCATCGTTGACTTCCAATCAGGTGTCTTTGCAACAGGTTCCGACGCTTTAAATATATCGTCGATCTTTCTTGACAGGAATAGAATAGGCGTTTATTTCACTGGTTCCACCAATTCAAGCCTTCAACATAATATGGTGAGAAACAATGACTTAGGAATGGCAGCTCATTCTAGCAGCGGCATTCTGTCAAACGAAAATTATTTCCATAATAATTCTCTTGCAGGAATTTCTCTAATAAATACTGGAGATTCGGCTATAAAGTTAAACTACATAAATGGAAGCCAGAATGGTATCTTCACGGATCCCGCTAGCATTTCAAATGGTATATCATTTAATTTCTTGCGTAATATTATCGATATTAATAGTGCCAATGGCCTGCCCAACGATATGACAAATAACACATACGAAGGCAATTTCTGCGAGCTTAGCCTGCCGTCAGGCATATGCAGAGGAGTGACAGAGTGACCCGCCCCCTGCCTCACAGGGGAAAGCAATTGCGAGGGTTTTTATGGCGTAACTAGAATGGAAATGGTTCACTCGTATCCTCTGATTCACCTCTGTGCCTGGTTTTAGATGGAACAGGATCCGGCAACTTGTCTTCCATTTTAACTTCCACTACGGCTGAGGCCTCTTCCATAATTCTCGTAATTTCTTCTCCATCTGTCCCTATCGGATCGAGGCCAAATATCCCATTGCCCTGCATTGAGGAGCTAGAATACGTATTATTCAGTAGATCGCCTAGTGACTCGGAGATCTGGGAGAGAGAATGGTCTGCAGTAGGGATCACTGAAGAAAGACCCCCTCGCAAATCCTTGATTACAGAAGTGGTCGGAGTTATGGTTGATGCCACATCTCCTAGCTCGGTAACCGTTTCGAGTCGTAGTTTTACTTGTTCTGTTGTCAGCATGGTAGATTTGACCACTTTGTTTATCTTGCGTATTTGAGAGAGCTCGGTTGAAAGTGATTTTGCATAGTTTGTTTCATGGCTCTGTACGGCTTCCACTACGTTGCTGAAAATCTGCTGATCACGCTGTCTTAGTCTTCCAGAAAATGCTTCCATCTTGGATATCTGTATTTGGAGCTTTCGATGAGCTTGCTCCAATCGAGGTTTTAGAGGTTGAGAAGATCTCAAGCTTTCCCTAATCTTACTCCTCAGGTCATCTGATGCTTTGTTCTTTTTCTTTTCTTGGTCACTCCATCTATCAAAGAAAGACATTCCGACTGGGTTTTGTTGCATACGCTCTTAATTTTACCAAGTATCAAGAATATTTGTTAAGAAGGTGAATTGAATCTCTTTCTATCCCAATTATTTCTTCAACAGGTTAAAGTTCCTCCTAATGGGTTAACGCTTAAAAAAAACTTCCATGTATCCGCATGTTGAACAAATGCACATATTGTAGCTACTATACTTTTTCATAATGTTTGGAAGGTACTTTTCTACCGACATCGTTGGTTTTAACGGAATCGGTAATGGCACTTTTTTTGGTACGGCCTGGGTTTCTTCTTCAAACTCCCCTTGACATTTTGGACAATCTTTTGACACGCACAGAACATAGTGCTCAGAATAATTAGGTTTTTCTTGTATTATAACCATTAACATTCCGCGTGCTTTCTGGTCATGATTGTTATGTGAGCCCATGCACGGGTTGCAGAATCGCATCGCTTCGGCATGTCGAATCCACCGCGTCATAAGCACGAAGTTACACAAGAGGCGCTAGCTACACAGAAAGCAACGCACTCATAGCATCATGTATGATCCTCTCTGGTAGTAACATGCCTTCAACCCCCGTTGTTTCTACCAAATAATTTAGAGATTGCCTCAATTGCTTCTGATAACGGGGTTCCTTGATCGACAACTGATTCTTCTCCCACCTGAAGTCCCTCCGCATTTCTAGTTGATTCAGCAGACGATCCATTTCCAGGAACTGACGTTTGGTTTGTCAGCAGTTCGCCACCTGTGGTAAGGTTCGAACCCGTACTTTCCATGACACTGGAAATAGAGATATTGCGAGCTTCACCACCTTGGTTCTGCACAGGAGCAGTAGAGGCATTGCCGGAAGTTGGTGGATTCAAGGCTTTAGTGAAATTATTAGTCTGGGTAATGTTGGGCTGAAGCAAGCTTCCATTATCTATGGTTCTGACCAGGTCTTCAATTGCATTTGCAGTATTTGTTGCGTAAGAGGAAGGATACTGAACTTTCTCGTTGGAAAATTTGAGAATGAGGTCTGCAAGAGCTTTCGGTTGCTCTTCAGGAATCCAATGGCCTGATGATGGAACTATTACTGTGGAAACGTTTTCTGCTATTTGGCTTGCCGATTCTAGACTGTAATTTGGTACTGATTCACCACCTCTAAAAGGCGAATAGTCTCCAGATACTGCTAAAACTGGAGTATCGACAACATATCCTGACGTTTCATTATTCAACTTTGCGTTGAATGGGATCTCCCTGAAATACTCAAACCCGGAGCGCATTCCCCCAGGAGCCGAATACTGCATCACATATTCGTTGATAGCCGACTCGTCGACAGAGTACGGATTGTACGCTAACTGCCGGTAAAACCATGATAAATACTCACGTTCATTACCAGCTACAAGTGCCTCAGGCATGTCTAGCGTTCTATGAAATGCAAACCACCAAGGTTCTGGGAAAGTTGCATTTGAATATAGACCTGGAAACACATAATCTATCACCACAAGTTTGCTAACATTGTTCGGATGAGCTTTGGTATAGGAATATGCTGTTTGAGATCCTATGTCATGACCAACCAGGTATATGGTGCTGAAATCTAAACCAGAAATTAGCTGATAGATATCAGATGCAGTTGTGTTTCCGTCATATCCAGTAGCAGGCTTAGAAGAGTCTCCCAAGCCTCTCAAATCCGGTACTATCACAGTGAAGTTGTTCTCGGCTAAGATTGGCATCACTTTTCTCCATTCGTACCAGGTTTGTGGCCAACCGTGCAACAACACAATTGGTTCCCCCTCTCCACCCATTACATAGTGCATTGTAATACCATTCACATGATCTCTGTAATGTCTAAACGTGACATTTTCAAGTTTAAAGGAAGAAGAATTTACAGCAGGTTCATAGAACCCGGTATTTTCACTTTGATTAATCGTCAGGGAAGGATTGACTGAATCAGCTGAAAGGTCATTCAACACCTGTCCTGCAGTAGCTATGGGTGTTATTCGTGATATGGTGGCGTTTTGGAGTACCGAAGTTATAGCTTCAGTCTTCGAACCGGCGAGAGCTACCTCTCTATCGTCTAGAGACGAGAAGAGAGGAGTTTGATACGAGAACTCTTGGCTTTGGCTACTATTGGCTATCACTAAATTAATATCTGTGACATAAGCACTGATGAAAAGGAAAGTAAAAAATAACGCTATATCAAGACGGCGATAATGGAACATACGCATTCGTGGTCGTATCTCCAGAATATCATTATAAAGAAGACGATCATTCTGCATGCACTTCCAGTCCAAAAAAGTTTCACCCATACTATAAAGTGAAGATATTAGCCGTTGATTCCAATGGATAAAATTATAACTCAGTTGGATTAAAGGGAAAATGAGGGGGATCACGTGGACAATGCTATTTACTAAAGTTGGAACTGTGATACTTCTGGTGTCAGATATGGAGAGGTCAGTGAGGTTTTACAAAGAGTTATTGGGTTTGCCAGTAAAAACTAAGACCCAGTCCCCAGATTGGGTCGAGTTTTTTAATCGAGAAACCACCTTGTCATTACACGCGATAAAAAAGACCACTGCCAATGTTGACAGAAGGGACACGAAGCTGGGCACAGGAACCCTGGTAGGATTCATGGTTAGCGATATTGATACCACGGTTCAATTTCTGAAAGAAAACAATGTTCGGTTCTTCAAGGAACCTAGGGAAGAACCCTTTGGCAAGCATGCAATCATCGAAGATCCTGATGGACATTTGATCTCTATCGCTCAGCTTAAGAGAACAACCACTACAGGATCTGAGGCAGAGGAATTCGATCTACTGGGTTTGCTTGGTGCAGAATAGAGAAAATATCCCGGCTATTCATACTCATAATAATAATTCTTATTAGCTTCGTCTCTGTAAGATCGGACAATGGATTACAAATCTATTCATGAAAGAATAATGAATCTGGATCCGAGAATTAGGTTAGTTACCATATGTGACCTGAATGGAAAAATTATGCATTCCGATCATCGGCAGGGAGTCGAGAATCTTCTGTCGCCAGAGGAAAGTAGGAAATCCTTGGAACTGGCTGTCAATGCTTGGAAGACCAGGAGTGCGCTTCAGTCTAAAATAGGAAAAGGTAAATATGTTCTGGCTGAATATGAAAAGATCAAAAGAATAACGATGCCCTTAGATGAACAGCACATCCTTTATATAACAACAGAAGTGGATGCTAACCATTCAAAAATAATTGATGCTGCCAGAGAGAGCTATTAATTAAACACAATTTACTTAAATATGATGAATTTCTGTACGGAAGAACAGAGGAGAGAATAAAAATGGGATTCGGCTCGTTTTTTAAGAGGAAGAAAAAAGCCGTGGAAAAGGACGATGTTGAGGATATGACTAAAGAAGTCCAGCCTGAAAACGGACCTGAAAAAGTGGATGCGTTGACTGCTGAAACGGCGGAACTTGGAAATGCGAATACAGCACCGGGTAAGACTAACCAATCACAGGATAATGAAGACGAACGGCTTGAACCCGAAGTTTCTCAAACAACTTACGAAGAGGTCACCTTAAATATTGATTCTGAGCTCTTGCGGAGGGCCCAAGCAAAAGGAATTGATATATCCAATATTTTAGAACAGCAGCTTAGAAAAATGGTATCCGGTCCACAGTAGTTCCTTTACACTGGATCTAGCCAGTCATCGGATGGCTTTTTTTGTCTTGTTCAGTTGCCGCCTAAATAGCCAGCCGATTAGAGGGTTCAGCAGGTAAGGAAAAGTTTCCTTTAACCATACTCCCCCTCGAACGTAAAAAGGAACGATTATTTCTAGGCGACTTGAGCATGATGCTTTTAAAATTGCCTTTGAAACGACGTCGGGCTCCAAAAAAAAGCCTGCAAAATTCGGCTTCATACCAAATGAGGGATGATTAAAAAAATTTGTCTTCACTCCGATGGGACTCACCACTGTGATTTGAACCCCGGAATCATGCAGCTCATGATACAAGGACTCAGAAAATCCCAATACCGCGTACTTCGATGCGGAATAACCAGCCAATCCTGCAACACCAAAGCTTCCTGCTACAGAAGCTATATTTACTATGTGGCCAGATCGTCTTTTTAGCATGGGGCCTAGCAAAGCCTTGGTTAAATATGCTGTTCCCAGATAATTGGTTCTCATAACCAGTTCCAAATCCTCAGCGGTCTGATCTTCTAACCGGCCATAGATTCCTATTCCTGCGTTATTTACTAATATATCAACATACCCAAATCTTCCAATGACTTTTTGGGCTAGCTCTGATACTTGCTGTTTATTTGAGACATCGCAGCAATAAGAAACGACATTCACTTGCTCGACGTCTTTCTTTCCCCTGATAATATTCTCCAGTTCAGCGAGCTTTGACTCCGTTCGAGCAACAAGGATTATTACCATCGCTCCTGCCGATGCAAAATCAAACGCGACCTGTCTACCTATACCACTAGAGGCGCCTGTGATGAGAACTATTTTTCCTTCGAATTTGTTGTTACCTCTCATTAGCTTCACAAGAAAATGTGCAAGGGTTGAAATTTAATTATTCGTCAATTGTCGAACCTCCATTGTAGACGAGGTGGAGGTGCTACGAATTGTTTCGATGGCGTATTGATAGCGACTGAATCAAATGGCAGACGGATTAGTTTTCTGTCAAGCATGATTTAGAATAATTATAATTGCGCATTTTGGATATTTTAATTAACAAACCAATGTTAAAGCGGATCGAAGGAAGAGGAAAGATATGGGACTTAGTTCTGTCGTGGAGTACCTGAGAATGCCATTAGAGCTCGCGGTCGATTTTAAAAAGAGGCAAGAGGCAAGAAGCAATCAGGTTCAAGAAAAAGTACCTCAAAGTTCTCAAACTGCTGAATCTGAAACTTTTCAATATTATGAAAATTCAACAACAGATAGCACGGTTTCGCTAACACCAACGCTTTCTGAATACATAGAAAGGCGATTCATGCCCACATTGCGCTGGTATCAAAATAAGGCAAAATCAAGTTCAAAGAAAATCAGCATCTGGAAAGGTGTAATAATATCGTCAGCTTTGTTTGTGGCACTTCTAAATGCTCTAGCATTAGGGTTAACCAACCAGAATGTGAACAGCATCCTCGTAACTCTTGCATCTGCGGTCGCGGGAATAATCATACTGACTTCATTTGCTTACATTCATGCTTCGAAAATTCACGAGAATAGAATCCGCTTTATGCATGTGAAACAGAGATTAGAGAAGGAGTATCAACTTTTCATGCTAAGGTCTAAACAGTATGCAAGAAAGGAAGGTATTAGTGATAGCTATTCCACGCAACTATTCGTTGAAAATATAGAAAACATACTAACAAATGATTAACAATGGACATCACTTGCCAAGTCAGACATGCATGTTTAGGAGGATGTAAGTTTGCGCTTATTTAGTTTTTTTGTAACAGCTTTTACTCTGTCTTCCAATGTATCCATTTTGTCTAGTCTTTGATCTATTCGAACCGTGGAGATGATGCGAGATACACCAACATTTTTCACTGCATCATGTGCTGCTTCGACAGCATCTAAAATAGCCTTCAAATTTGGTGATTCAACTTGGGTGCCCATCCCGGTGAGAGTGACTCTCAGCCCCTTTGTTTTCTCTATGGCCATGAAGGCAACAGCGATCTCATCGCTCATACTTGCTTTCCCCTTTTTTATAGGTACTAGGCTAATATCAGCGATTACAACTCTGCGGCGGGAGTTAAGATGCGACATAATTCGAATTAACTGTTATCTCTTATTTATTCTCATTTCATTCAGGCATGCCTATTTCGATTTGGTTCATTGACGCTTGCAATCTAAAGGGTTTCCCATTCCCCGTTCTATACATAAATTGAGAAATTATAAGAATAAGTTATTCTATATTCATATTGAGAATTTGTCGTCATATGAATTGAGAGAGATCAGGTCCGTTTTTCGCGGGTTGCAAACACTATATGAAACATATTTACCTAAAGTGGACCCAATCCTTATCCATGATTTGCTCGTTCGCGAGCAAAAAAAATCAGAACATGCGCCGTTTTACATGGTTGAAATCTTTACGAAAGATGGGACTGATTCAGATTTAATGAAAGATAAGATATTTGAGAGTACTGGAATGGTCCCATCTATATATGACAAAGGTACTCACTACGTGACCAATCAAAGATTGAGCTTGGAAAAACTGAAAGAAATAAGTAATGATGATAATGTGCTGGAGGTCACAGGAGACTATACGGGAACACTTACGGGTAGGGGTGCATCACATGAGCACAAGCATTAACTGAATTAGCACAGTCGACCAGCTCATTAAAATTAAATCATTATGCTCTGTTTGGATAGAGCATAGAGCATAAAGCATAATTAACAACAGTTAGATATCAGAAGGTCATAGACAGATACTGATGTGGTTTCCAGTGCTGACACGCAACAAATCTAAAGAGCACTGTGCAGTTTGCAACAAGGAGATCATAAAATTCAGGTACAAGCCACGGCACGAATGGGATATTCGAGGTGTGCTTTGTGGAGACTGTCACGTAATGAAAACTATGGAATATTCAGGACAAAATGAAAGCAACAAAAATAAGAAAAAACAGGACATCATAGAAGATGAGACGTCTTCAAAATGTGGAATGTGTAATTCTGATATAAATTCTAGCCAAGAATCGCTGAGACCAAAATGGCAATGGAATATGGAAAGAAACTTGATTCTTTGCGAGCACTGCTATTCCCTGAAAAGCAAGGAACACGAAAGAAGGATCAACTACTGCGCTGTATGCGGCAACAAAATGTCTTTCTTTCGCTACAATCCTAAACCTAGGTGGCAGATCAATGGTCAACTTTGCAGGAGATGTTGGGATAAATCTAATAAGCAGTAAAAGAATCAACAATAATGTAGATAAGAAGTCTGCAGAATCAATTCATACATGAAGACATTCAGCTTTAATGAATAAATCGTAATCCTTGAAAGACCACGTATTTTCAGTTCTCAGATGCACTTAGAATATTTGTGTAATTTCAGGAACGAATCTGGAGACAGTAGGAAAAGGATCACCTGACATGAGATCAAAAAATGTCCTCATGCCGCCGCCGATCGTTCAAGTGAACAGGTTCTATGTATGTATTACCTATTAATATCCTTAAGATTCTTATGTATATGTACACGAAGCTCAGTACCATTAAGAGGGCTATTGAGTTCCGAGATAGACTTTATCTTTCCCTTACATCTGAAGGGTCTCCTATCATTGCGATCACTTTAGTTGAATGTAAGCAAAGTGACTGAATGCTGATTACCTAAGCTTAGTAATCATGGCTTGCCCAGAAGAATATTAATTGCTCTATTAAACTCCTTTTTCTGCAGCGGGGGCACATTCGCTAATCTAAGATTCTGTTCAACATGTTCTGGTTTTTTATGACCTATTAGGGGAGCAATTACTGAAGGAGACGATCGTATCACTTGAACTATTTTTGCAACAGGATCTGTCAAAGCCACATCGTAAGTAGGAATATTAGCGTGGAGGAGTCTCCCTTGAAAAAGTGGAATACTAGTGAAGACGCCTAACTTGAGCTTAGATGCGGCTTCTAAAACTGATAGATTCTTCTCGCCTCCTACGGTTTGGTTCTTCAAAAGCAAAGGTTCGCTATACGCCAAGTTGTAGGGTAACTGTATAAACCGAAAGCCATGGCCATCTGAACTGCCTTCGTTGATGCTTTGTGCTATTTTTACAACTTCTTCAAGCGACAGGTATTCACTGCTATCTTGAGGTACTCTGAAGCACGTCCAAGTAGCCATTCCATAGTAACGTATCTTTCTTTTGGCTCTGTATCTCTCATAAACCTGAAAAACCTTCCTAAGCATCTCCATAAATTCATCCTTGGTAACATCCTGGTACCAACTTTCAAAAGCATTGTGTACATACACCAAATCAATTGTACTCAACTTCATATTGAATAGCGATCTATCTATGCATCTCTCAATGTATGCAGGATTCAGTACATTATAGCCACTACTTATGTCGCTTGGCCTAATAAGTCCTGGGGTAATGTACATCTTCTGCATGTATTCCATCACTCCTATAGACTGAAAGTCCCCATCATTGGTTACGTAACCATTCTTAGTCGAGATAAAAACCTGATCTCTTGTAATTACGCGATCCTTGATAAGGCATGATAGTGCTCTTCCAATAGATTTTTCCGACTTCATAGCTCGATAATTGATCGCTGTATCTATGACATTCACTGCCCCTGATTTGATGGATTCATACGTCGCGTTTTCGATCAGCTTATCATCGTAATCTGTAAGATCTCCCAAATAGGTTCCCATGCCAAGACTTGATAGACTTAGATTATCAAAAGTACGAAAATGGCTCTCAGGTTTGCCCTTCTTATTGACAGCATATTTCACATATCGAATGGTTCCTTCCCTAGTTGCAAATCCATCAATCACTTCTTGCCCTGTGACCATCGATAATGGAATCAGAATTGGGACCCTGATTTTAGGATTACTTGTACCTATTCTCCTTTAAAGGTAGACTGACCCATGATACGTGATATATGACAGGCATATTATTACAATCGACTTTAAGATATTACAGTCGGTTAATATTTTATGATGCCATTACAGCATGGCATAGCCACAAGATGCTACTTGCGCATAATAAGTATGATCAAAACTCACCGAAAAAATATTGCAGAAGAGTATCATATTCTAATGAATAATCTACTCTTCCGAGAGCAAAGATTTGTCTGGCATACGTTACTTGTTTTTGGATTTTTTACCTTTCTTTGCTGACTTTGTTCCTTTTGCAGTTGTGCTCTTCTTTTTCGAGCTACCTGCAGTTTTCTTTTTTGTAGATGTCGGCATCTGATCTCGCTATATCATTAGGTACTTATATATATTTTCCCCGATACCAACTTTAGTATTGATCTACTTATACCAACCACAACACTAGAGTCGTCGGACCCTATCAGCGGCGATCCTTGGTCTGAATTTAATTTGAATATTTCCAGCAAATTCCTAAAATAGACACTATATAATTAGTTGATGGGCTAAACATAGTCACCGACCGGTTCTGAGGACATATTGATAGATTAGGAATCAATTTGAGGTAGAACCATTTGTTCCTTAAAATGAAACTGAATCTGAGAACAGAACACAATCTAGCGAACGACAACGTGGGGCATATGCTATTAAAGGAATACGAAGATTGCACTGGAATTATGTTCGTGTTACTAGCTGGAGTAGTTTAGTAGTTCTCTTAGGTATGTTAACTAAGACAAAAATGAACCAAGTTTATCTCCAAGATCTGACGTACAATTCAGTATTAAATTGATGAGTTCATGAGGCTACTGATTGCCGTTATCGACAAGCATTGGTTAG
>DASQQK010000375.1:0-2319 GCA_035643435.1 Nitrososphaeraceae archaeon
CTCAACAACAACTAGAGCAAGCGCATAGTCTATTTCTCATTTATTAAGACTAAACTATTCTAACTGCCACTTAGGATCATCACTATTAACATCGGTTTCAAAATAAAGCTACCAGTATCATTAAACGTGATTGGTTTAGAGGCAGTATTATATTCAAAATCTCGCGTATCGCAAGCATCCATACTCCGGAATTTAAACAAGCGAAATTTCTAACTGGTGGTTATATGCTGCCTAAATCCCTGATAATATGTTCCAATATTCTGGTCGACATGACTGCCAACTTAACCCATATGTCCTGGTGGCGGTTAGGAGCAGACGCGACATCCTTAGGCGTTAATGAGTTTTTGAATTTGTCAGCCATGATCTCATTTCATGATGGAATGTTCATTATATCGACGATGGATGGATCCTTCTATCTCATCCAATCTTAGGCAAATGATATTAAATGATATCACTACCAGAATCCTAAATAGAGATCACTACTACCCCAGCTGGTTGTCGCTAACTTAGGAAAATAAATAAATGATCTACGATATTACCAGATCGAGTTGACCAAATTTAAGCATAGGTTGATTATTTTTAGGTAAAGTAAAATTGAAAAGATCTGTTGAGACCCGAACTAGCGGTTACTAAATATTAGAGTAAAAGTAGCATTTAATGTCAGGTCCACGTAAATCTATGGTCATGATGATCTTTACTACTTTTGGTCTAATCCTTTCGTTATCCATCTGGGTCGGACACTTAGGTAACACCGCAATGGGACAACAACAAGTCGCAACTAATATCAGTGGCATCCCACTATCAGCAAATGATACGACATCGGATGAGATCCTGAGTAGTTTGCAGACACTGATACGCCAAAATGAGAAACTGATGCAACAAAATGATGATTCTTCCGAAAACGCATTGATTGGTTCCTATATTGGAATGCTAGCCTTCCTAACTGGTTTGGGGCTAGTAATCTTTGGACTTCAGATGTCGCGCGGAGATAAAATAACGCCAATTTCTAGAATATATTATAGGATTCTAATTTTAGTACTGGTTTTGCCTGTCATAGGTATCATTATCTTTGCGTACATCGCCCGACCAGATCCAGAATATCTAGGAGTGATCAGCCTTCTCTTAATTCCTGCTGTTGCTGTTCTTATTCTCTCGCAGTCCAGGAAACTACTCGACAAGCTATGACCCTACCATTTCAGGGTAAGTTGATCGATGATAAGTTGATTGATGATATTACATAATGTAACAGCGGATAGTACCATTTCATTAGTAATTACTTGATTACGAGCATTTTGATCAACTCACTACTTTCTTCTAGGAGTTCGATGAAAGCTTATGCCCGGTCAGAATAGGGTAGATCCTAAAGTAATATTTATAATCATGTAATTGTGGGTCACACACTAGATTAGGTTCGTTATCCTCCCTGAGTAGATTCGGTGAAATGAATATACCCTCCGCAATAAACCGGGAAAGCGGATTAGCAAGGGACTGCCCAATGGAAGACAGGCTTGAAGCCGAACTCAACACCAAACCAATTATTTTGATTTTTCGATCACCAGGATAGTCTGGCCAAACTCTCTAGGCAGCTCGATGGATGTTCCATTCTCAGCCATAATTGTATATGTTAACGAATTTGTATTCGTATCATAGACAGGACTGAATAACATCGGTTTCCAAGTTACCATAATTGTATATGTTAACGAATTTGTATTCGTATCATAGACAGGACTGTATAACATCGGTTTCCAAGTTACCAGTCTGAGTATCTTCCACTATTAGAGCATCATTGGTGCATCTGATGCAAAACTATTAGGCCCAGTAGCCCAATTACCGATAAAATCAGCAGTACTGACTGTTTCCACAATCCTATTAGGTCTGTCCAAAAATTGAATAGTATTATTTGCCACATTATTTAATTTAAGTGTATATGCGAGCTGGACAAGAAACTACATCCAATCGCATCCATTATAGCTTCCGATTGCTGTATTAGATCATCTGCTTGTGCTCCTATCAGCCGCGGCTGTTATAGCCGATGAATTCATATCATCAGGTGTAGATATCAATCAAAAATTTAATCAAAACATGAAATGTAGGATATCATATTTTCAATAAAAAAAGTTACGTTACATTGCCACGCCATGCCATTCACTGCAACCTAATGCATCTAGTCAGTCTTGCATTATTTGAGACTAGGTGTAGTATCGCATAGACAATATGATATCGATCACGATGAACCTATTTCTTCTTATGACCACGAATACTCATGTCAACTTTTTCAATTACTGTAGGATAAGAAAAGAAAAGGGTAGATGAGTCTTG
>DASQQK010000376.1:0-2071 GCA_035643435.1 Nitrososphaeraceae archaeon
GAACGTGGGTGCGATTAATGATGCTCCTATTCCTAAACCTGCGAAGATCGCTGCTGTTAGCGAAATTAGCTCTAGAAATCTGACTGAGGTATTTTATCATTACAACATAGTATAAAACACTTTCAAAATTCATAGACGAAATTATTTTTGATAATAAGTTGCTTTGTTGCGCGATTACTATGTTTTAAGTGATATTTATTTGACCAATCTGCATTTAGCTACGAATAGTAATTATTCTATATAGTATATGATTGATTGGCCTGCCTATAATGAATCACTGATCAGACGTGGTCAAGTACTCTTGGATTTTGATATTCTTGATGGGTGGGATAATGAATTATCTCAAATGAACCATGGTAAGGTTGGTGAACCATACAACTATCCAGATTCCTTTATTCAGCTACTAGGATATATGAGAGCATATTTTCATCTACCATATAGACAAACACAGGGTGTAGTCATAGCTCATGCAAGTAAGAAGGTACCAGGCATACCACATTATAGTACCATTAGTAGACGCATAAACAGGTTAGAGATCAAGATCAATGAAAAATTAGGAGATGATATTGTAATTGCTTTAGACAGTACAGGCATCAAAGTAGCTAATCGGGGAGAATGGATGCGGCATAAATGGCATGTTAGAAAAGGTTATCTAAAGATACATGTAGCAGTTGATATCAAGAAGAAAAGAATCCTTTCTTTAGAGGTAACAAGTGAAGAAGTACATGATGGTAGGATATTAAAGAAGTTGATTGATAATGCTTCTGAAAATAACATTGTAAAGGGTGCTTTAGCAGATGGTATGTATGACAGTAATAAGAATTTTAGATACCTATCCAAGAAGCATATTAAACCTGGTATAAAGACCAGAAGTAATTCCAAAGTCAACTCAACTAACTGTCGAGCTAGAAATATGGCTGTAATAAGACAACAAGCGAACCTCAAAAGATGGAAGCATAGCATTAGCTACGGACACAGATGGATGGCAGAAACAGCATTCTCTTCTATCAAAAGAATGTTTGGAGAACATGTAACAGCTAGAAAATTTCCTTACATGGTAAGGGAGATTTTACTAAAGGCAGCTCTGTATAACAAGTTCAATCGAATGATATGACTAACCTAATAAATGAACTAAAATACTAATGGATCGTGCAACAGAGCAGGATTTATTATAATTGAAAAAGCACAGTTATGTATATTTGAAATAGATGCTAACCTGGAACAGATTGGAATCATTATTAACATCCTTAACATCTCTTAGGTCTAGCATCCACTGAATAGGCTTCCGATAATTCGAATGAGGATAATAAGAACATGGTCTTTCTTTTCTTGCTTGAACATATCCTGAAAGAATTCCTATCTTGATTGGTGGTTCAAATATCTGGTAATAATGAATATCTCTAAGCTTGTTTATCAACCAGCTAACTTTACGTAGATCTGCTTCAGTATTTTGTCGATCTAGATTGAATGTAGCATCCGAAGGTCCCTTTTGATAATAACCGTATATTGCGAGATCTCGTTTAATCTTTGAAAATGAACTTAAAATATTATATGCTTTTATTCTTTCGTCGGCCGATAGTAGATCACTTGATATCTTCTCAATGTCTGCCTCTGATACTTCATGCTTTGGTTCAAAATAATTATTCGATAGGATAGTCAATGATCTCCAAAAGAACTCCATGGAATGGATAAGCCACACATAACATGAAGTGTAATTAAATACATTCAAATTGTATTCTGCATTTCTAAATACTGAAAAGCACTCCCTAGCGAGAAAAATGTAGTAGGCTTGCTGATCTTTTCCTAGGTTGTTTAGCAACCTCTTTGGATTCATAATCTGAGAGACGCTTGATTATAGACAAATGGTCAGGCGGGCGCGAACGCGACCACTAGCGGCTTGATTCATACCTATGACAAGTGGTATTTCTAATGCTTTAATTAGTTAGACACCCTTTCTAACCTGCCTGTCATGCCTGAAGGAGCATAGTTAATTTGTCGCCGCGTAAGCAATCTGAACATTGCATCCTAGAGAAGGGGTGGTCTAACTTTTTGCACCTGACTACTTATTACC
>DASQQK010000377.1:0-4303 GCA_035643435.1 Nitrososphaeraceae archaeon
CACTTTTATGATATGGCTGAATACGAAGGTCTAAAATGGAGAGTAATAGGCAAGTTCAAACCAGAAGATGACGCAGTAGCAGAAGATAGACCGTATACAAGAGAAGAGATTGGTAAGATGCTAGAAAACACAGTAATTTCAAAACGAGATAAGAGCATTATTCTTCTGTTTGCTTCATCTGGGATAAGAGAAGGAGCACTTACAAAACTGACACTCAAAGACCTCATACCAGTCGATAAATATGGAATTTATATGCTTACTATATACAGAAAATCAAAGAGAGACAAATACGTAACTTTTTGCACTCCTGAGGCCAGAAAGGCCATAGATGACTATCTGCAATGGAGACAGAAATTAGGAGAGAGATTCAGACCAGATTCTCCGGTATTCAGAAAATCGTTTAATAGACATGATGAATTGCAGATAAAAAACGCAGTTAGGCCTTTGTCAAGGCAAGGAGTTGTGTATATTGTTCGTTCTATGGCCATAGCAGCAGGAATACGAGAGATAGAACCACTGACGGAAACTAACACTAGAGGGAGACGCCGTAGTGAGATAATGGCTGTTCACGGTTTTCGTAAATATTTTGACACAACATGCGAGATGGCAGGAGTAGATACACTTTTCATAGAAATGTTGATGGGTCACAAGATAGGGTTGAAAAAATCATATTTCAAACCGACCAATACAGAAATCCTAGAAGGAAACGATAAGAAGAGAGGATACATAGAAGCTATGCCAGCGTTAACAATTCAAATAACAAAAGAAGAGAATGAGAAACTCAGAAAGGAGTTAGAATCACAAAAGAAAAAGGAAAATGAAGTAAAAGCGATGAGAGAACAAGTAAATTCGATGCAATCGATGTTGGAAAAGTTGATTGCAGGTCTTTCAAATACTACAGACCAACAGCAGCTTAACGTTATGGCTAAGTCATTGTTCTCTTCAGGAGTTTTAAAAACCACATCATCCATATGATTAAATGCAAGTCACAGATCTGCATGCTCTTCAAAAATTATTCAGCTGACGACCTTGTGTGAAGTCCATGAGAATTAACATTTCTTGAAATTATTGTGCTAAGTTCCAGAGGCAGATTTTCGGGTTTGGGCTCCTGAAATGATCTATTATGAGAAAAGCTCTGACAGTTTCTGCACCGATAACATTTTCTTGGATATTTGTATATTTCAGTTTCTTCAATTCTGTGTTTACAATTTGTCTTTATTCTGTGTGCAAAATATTGCTCAGTGTTGATCGAATCTTCAACTGCTTTACACCACGATGTTTCTAGGCCATCATATATTCCTGGATAAACATTTTCAAAAGCTTTACAAAACCTAATAAAATGTTTCTGGTCAAGTTCCAGAAACTGTACTCTACTGTATGTTTCTTCCTCCTCACTATGTTGAAGGCCCCTCTTTATCAATGCTGAATCTTGGTAATCAGCAAGGACTGTATTATTAAATAGCTCGCAAAAATGTTCATACCAATGTCTAAGATTTATTGCATTATGAATAAGAGTGTCAGCTATCTCATTTATTTCTTTTTGGTTGTTTTTGTTTTTCCTCAATGATGCTGATGGTTTCATGGATTGTACAAAGATATATGTTATGAACGCGCCAATCCTATTAGCAAATTCAAAAATATATTCTTCGTTTAGGCTTCGGGAGCTAAACTGTTTCTGACAAAAACGGGGCGAAGGACTAGGGCCTCTTGTCTTACTTTCCAATATTCCTATTGGAGTAGTATAATATTTTGAGTGCGCGTGAAGGTGATCACTATTACCATTTACTTGGATAGAAAGAGCCAGAATTTGACTGTAATCGTCCATTTTCGAGGCGAACCAGTACATATTGTTTAGATCTGAATTAACTGGATAATACTTGTGATTATGCTCGAAGATCAAGTTTTGATCTTCTAATGTGTTTAAGCACTTATGACCCCACTGTCTAGTTCTTCCCAATGATTTCCACATTTTAGACTCCCATATTTCGTTAGGCGTTACACCTGTCGTTCTCTGTTTGGATATAAAATCGTAAATCTTCAGTCTTGTATATCGAGCGTTCAAGTTGTCATTGATAGATGGGTATAAACGATAGTTTACATTCGGCATAACTGTAAACTAATAGTCTACAGTATATATAGGTTTTACATAGTGTACCTATGAGTCTAAAGAGAAGACTTATCTCTGTGGATGAAAATACTTACCAAGCTCTAAGAAGACGTGGACATACTGGCGATTCGTTCAATCAGGTGATTAAGCTGATTCTGGGCCCAGAACTAGATAGCAAACTACTGACACGGAACAAGCTGTATAAATCTGTCGCCTCGAATAAGGATTTGTCGAAGTCAACCCCCAACAGTATCGAGCTTGAGGGTAACTAGGAAGAGAATCTGTGACATGATCAACAACCAAGACGGGAATGAAGGCACTTCTCTTATCACGAAAGAGACTAGAACAGAATCAGCTGTTGCTAATCATCATTGCACCCAAGATATTGCAACTGTGAGCATATGCCTGACCGAAAATCATATGGAATGTCTAGGAGGGTACAAGGATTTCAATGACACTCATTTCATAAAATGTGGATGTCCATGCCATGATCGACCTAAAATTCTTTGAAGTAAAAAGTGGTAGAAAGAGGCCGGAGAACAACCTCTTACTACCAGATGCATGCAGAAGACGGATTCTTTCTTTTCTCTCTTTCACCCCGCCGACCAGACCAGAGATTGCACTTACAGGAGTGTTCGGACTAGATGAATAAGTATCCTAATACGCCAGCACATAATAGTCTTTTCGTTACCAAAAGTACTTGTACCGAATTCCTGTGGACTGGAGAACCTGCAATTTGTACGACGGTACAAAGCATTCAAGAAAGTATATGCGGACCTGGGTGGTTCGCTAGGCAGATCATGGAAGAACAAGTGCATACCGAGAAACATACCTGCTACATCTTAACATTAGATAGCGAAAATGTCGAATAGCACACACAGTCTAACGTTCATCACAACGGTAAACATGCAAAATGCTGGGATAACAGATTTCATTCTAAATCAGAACGACTTCATCATTACCATTAGAGGTAACAGGAGATGTTCTATCGGCTTGTCAAGATCTGACCACTCTATCTCGGCAATAATGAAAAAAATTATCAAATCTCTCACAAAAGAGCTGGATGGATCAGACAAAATATTACTTGAACATTGCCTACACGATATAGAAGATCAGCTCATAGAAAGAAGATCTGAAATTTTCAATCTACATAATTTAGATAATCTAGGATCAAATTCAAAATGCAGTGACGAGAATGATCCTGATACACGATCTAAGAAGCAATTTGTTGATGATGTTAAAAAATTAAAAGAAAAATTCAAGGAATCAAGAACCACATACGAACAATGGCAATCAATTGTAGCAGACCAATATGAGAAGCTCAAGACAATAACAAAGAAACATTATCCCGAGGCATGGCCAATTCTTGAATTCTGTATTTCTATCAAAACTATTCTGAATATTCAAAACTTTACTTTGCCATTCATGGGAATTATACTGGCTGCACCAGCTTCCATGAAGACAACAATCATTCAACTATTTAGAAAATATTTGCATTCATTTTATACTGATAACTTTACTCCTGGTTCTTTAATATCTCATAATTCGTCGCTAACCGAAGAACAGCTACAAAAAATTGACTTGATTCCTAAGATGAAGGACAAGCTCTTCCTCTCACCTGAACTCGCTCCATTATTTACTGCAAAGCAGGATGACCTACAGAAAGTCCTGGGTAGCCTTACCAGATTGTTGGATGGACACGGTTTAGAAAATGACTCTGGTGCTCATGGACATCGTAGATATGGAAATACGATGTTTGTAGGGATAGGGGCAGCAGTGGAAATACCTCCAAAGGTATGGAAGCTGATTGGCACATTAGGGCATAAAATTTATTTCTTAAGACCAGAGCTAAAGGAAAAGTCTGTCAAGGAACTAAAATATATAGCTAAAAAAAATAATTTCGGAGATAAGTTCAAGGAAATAGAAGAGGCATTACTCGATTATCTGAAGATTTTTGAAGCAGCGCCGGAAACCGAAGGAAAAGTAATTAATTATGGTACTAACGGCCTTGTAAAGATACGATGGAATGAAGAGATTGAAGGAGACCAAGATCAGTCTATTGAATATATCGCAGAGATCGCAAGGCTCCTCGCACGCTTAAGAGGTACCGTAGATATACGACAATTCATTAATCTAACTGCAGGGAGAGAACCAAATTCTATACTAGGACCAGAATATTATCTGGAGGAGCCCATC
>DASQQK010000378.1:0-2465 GCA_035643435.1 Nitrososphaeraceae archaeon
TGAGCTTTTCAACTTCATCTATAGTTTTTATTCATACCATGCTACAATGGCCAAGTCTTGCTAACATCGATCTGTGTTTCAATAGATGGATAAGGAAGGCTAGTCGTCATCTAATATGATTACATTTAAACTCTTATGAGAGTAACCTATCTAGAGATCTCATTAGTTTTGCTTAGATTGTTTAAGTCCGTATGGTTTTGATTATTGACTCCTATTTCTAAGACACGGCCTGCTCATGGGCCTGAGCAGGCGTCTAATGGTATGAAGTTCAAACTGTGAATAAATCTGTCATGTTAAGGTTTGTAAAGCTGGATACTGGAAGATCTAAGTCTTTTTGTAACTTTTGAATGAATTTTGCGTAGTATTTCATTCTATCGTAATTGCTTTTACTTTTGGCGGTCTTAAATCCAAGCAAAGCTTTTTTCAAACCTCAATAAGTACTCTTAACCGTATATCCAGATGGAAATATCTCATCAAGAGGTCGATGATAACGACTCATAAATCTATACCTGCATCTTTTTGTGGAATTGTAGCTGCCAAAAGTAGCCACTACTAAAGGTAACCATTAGTCTTAGGAATTAGTTTTTTCATTTCCGCTAACTTTATTGTAATATACACGAAATGGGATTATTTGGCTTGCTTCTATTGGTAGTAATAATCCTAGTCGTAATGGGTTTGGGGATGGAAGACATTCTCTTCTGGAGCTATTAGTGGATTTGAGAAGGCCGTTGATATTGGTACACCTATAATAAAGAACTTGACACAAGAAGCAGGAAGCCTCGTGAATAATCCTGAGAAAACAAATCTAGAAAAATAACATTGTTGATACTTACTTTTTGCAGAATTAGTATAGAGATGCACCGAAATTTCAAGCATCAGTACTTATTCTAACTCAATCAGGTGAAGAAACTATTTGCTCATTCCTATCGTAGGTATTTTGAGTTCGGACCTATCAACAATTTACCGATCGTATCATAAAAATGAATAGGAGGGTTAATGAACTTCAGTTTACAATCTACAGAAAGGAAGATCGTATAACAGCACTAGTTAAGTAGAACTTTTTCTGTAGTTTAAATTTTCCTTCATATTCAAGTACACGATTGAGCTGGATACTTTTTATGGCTTATGCCAAAATATCGATATGGGTCATTAGTAGTACCGCTGTCCCTAGAAATCCATTCATCTTTCCCCTTAAATCGAATTTGGCTCTCAGCGTATTGTGAGCAGCGAGTTACTTGTAACGAAAGTTGTGGATATACAACAAATATCGTTGAACCAATGAGAAGTCGCTTCTAATCCATCTCCTTTTTCTTTTTGTGATGGATATAATGATCTCATGTTTCAAGTTTTGCTCGTAGACATAATTGACTTATTTAGACATACTACAAGATCTAGGGGCTTCAACTAGCATTAAATACCCATGGATATTTGTTAACGCTACTTCAAGAATCCAAGGTTGGAAGTTACATTTATCCATCATTAATAAAGAAGTTAAGAAGTTACTGAACACCGTTGTACCGGTGTTATGTGAAAATCAGATTCCTTTCAAATTAGCTCAGGATGAGATAGTCTTGGCATTATTGAACGAAGGACGCCTAGGTGCAACCCAAGTCGGGAAGTTTATTACAATTTATCCAGAGAATGATAAGGAATCATTCAAGATCGCTAGAAAACTCATAAGACTAACCAAAGGATTTCATGGTCCAATCATAGTCACCGATATTCGTTTAGGAGACATTACATATACACGATTTGGGTCATTTAATCCTATTATCAAACATGACCGTCTTGGTCAGCAAATCAGATACATATATGGGTCCAACAGAAAGTTAATTCAAGATCGTTATTCTATTCCGCTTACTTAGCCAAGAAATGGGTTCCCATTCAAAGATCTTGGATATACTCGTAACAATAAAAACACATCAAGCAAGATAATAGGACCAGGATATTTACTAGTCGAGGTAATCAAATCTAATGCTAAAGGAAACGTATATCGGGCGATAGACCTAAGGCATCAAAAGAATATCAGCTTAAAAGTAATTAAAGAAGGTCGACAATACTGTTTAGACGATAGATACGGCCGAGATATCCGAACAAGATTGCGTCATCAGGAATCCGTTCATAACTCGTTAGTCGGTAGTATACCCATACCGAAAGCTGATCCATATTTTGAATATGATGGTAACGGTTACTTACCATTAGAGTACATATCAGGAAAAAGTATAGAAGAGAAGTCAGAAGAATTATGGAACGAACTCTGTTTTGATGAAAAAGTGAAGCGGATAAGATATCTGATTCAGCTAGTAGATATAGTTTCTACTGTGCATAATAAAAGAATTATTCATAGAGACTTAAGTGCATCAAATATTTGGATAACAGACACCGATAAAGTATATTTACTTGATTTGGAACTGGCACATAGGATGAATGGAAATGAGCATCCTTTTGAATCTCATACTCCAGGT
>DASQQK010000379.1:0-9524 GCA_035643435.1 Nitrososphaeraceae archaeon
TGAAAATGCGCCAACTGATACTCTGGATCCTTCTTCGCCTCTGCTTAACTTGGGGTCGAAAGTTGGTATTGATGCGACGACAAAATGGCAGCAGGAGGGCTTTAGTCGAGAGGTGCAAGTTTTAGCCAGAGTTGATGAAGAAACCGAGATGCGCGTCTCTAACAGATGGAAAGAATATGAACTGGATACTTAGCTCATATTCTTAAACAGATGGCTACGTCGTGGGATATCGAGTGGTTGATATCCCAGAACGAAAATATTAAATCATATAGAATTGAAGAAATTAGCTGGTGTATCATGTTTTATATACTCCGGATAAGGATATAGATGGTTGCAGTGCCGCCATTTGGATAATGATGGAGATCGCGGATGGGCGATAGTACCAGAATAGCGATGCAGAGAGAAGAAGCGGACGAATGGATTCTAGTGACGGCAGCACTATTGGCATTGAGGTTACTGAATTGAAAGGGTCAGGCGAATCGTCCAATCAAGGCAAGTGCACTCTTTGTGGTAAAGAGATCGGGTACAATTCTATCGCGGATACCGTAGAAGGTAGAGATTACGAGTTTGACTCCCCTCAGTGTGCTATTATGTTCAAACGTTTGAAAAGTGTCTACGGTGAACGCCTGACTGGATTGTTGGGGCTTGAACAGTTTATTTCCGATCCATTCTGGAGCCGAGTTACTCCAGATGAGCGTGAGATGATCCAAATGCATGATGAATCTCAGAGACTATTACATGATCAGGATGTTGTCAAGATAGTCGAAGAACCCGATAAGATCATTCAGACCGCGTTCGAGATGATACGTTCCGCAAGGAAAGAAGTATTGATAATGTTTTCGACCGCAAACGCCTTCAAGAGGCAGGTATCGATCGGAGGACCACAGCTTCTCAAGGAGGTGACCTCACTTAGGAAAGACCTTGATGTGAGAATACTCACTCCGGCGGACATGGACGTAGAACTGTCATCAGTTACGCTGGCAACTAAACTTGATACGGTTAGTGTGAGGAACATGCAAGCGACTTTGCAATCCAAAGTCACGGTACTTGTGGTGGATAGGAGACTATCTTTAGCCATTGAACTGAAGGATGATTCGCAGGAAGATATACAGAAAGCGCTCAGGTCTGCAATATACTCTAACACAAAGTCAGCTGCCATATCATATGTTGCCATATTCGAGAGCCTCTGGAAACAGGTAGAATTGATTGAACGGGTAAATTCACTTTATAGCCAGCTAAAGGATCAGCAAACTAACCAAAGAGAATTCATCAGCATCGCTGCTCATGAACTTAGGGCCCCAATTCAGCCTATACTTGGCCTTGCAGAAGTGCTCAAGTCAAGACAAGAGGTACAAATGGAAAAACAGAGAGAATTGCTGTCTGTTATCATACGCAATGCCAAGAGGCTCAAGGAATTAACAGAGAATATTCTAGACATTACTAGGATCGAGAATAAATCACTAGAGCTTCAAATGGAACCTCTTGATATTGACGAAATAGTGATCGGTGTCCTCAACGACGCCCTTGAGGAAGCAGAACATGTCAGGTATGTAAGGCTAGTTTACAAACATAACAAGAGTAAGAAATTTGATTCGTTTTCACCTCCTAGCAACTCTAAGGATGATTCATTTACGCAGGCCAGATCGGCAGGTCAACTGCCATCCCCGCAAGTAAGAGCAGATAGATCTAGATTAACCCAAGTTATGACGAACCTTGTGGGAAATGCCATTAAATTTTCAAATGATGGCGGCACCGTGACTGTTTCAGTATCGGAAGGGAAGACTCGTAATTATAAAAGGCGTCAAAAGGGGAAAATGGATAGTAGTAGGAAAGTCCTACTTGTACAAGTAGAAGATACAGGAAAGGGCATAGATCCCGAAATTTTCCCTAGATTGTTCACGAAATTTACCTCAAAGTCGGAGAAGGGAATGGGATTGGGACTCTATATTTCAAAGAAGATCGTCGAAGCCCACGGCGGCGAGATTTGGGCCGATACTCCCCCCAATAAAGAAAAAGGGGCAACTTTCTCCTTTACTATTCCAGTGGGTTGAATATTATGATGTCCAGAAATGCCAGTTCAAAAGAACCCTTTTATATAATATTAAGACATCTCTTGATATGACAACCGGAGAAAAGGGTCAAGTCCCTAAAATAGTCGCTTTAGAAGTTCTAGAAAAAAATGGAGTAAATGTGGATCGTCTCAAGGAACTGATAACAAAGGGTGTTGGAGCAGAGTTCACGACATACTATTATTACACTATCCTGAGAATGCATTGCACAGGCCTAGAGGGAGAAGGAATAAAAGAAATAGTTGAAGACGCGCGTATAGAGGATCGGAATCACTTTGAAGCTATGGTTCCTAGATTATATGAGTTGGGCGGAGCATTACCAAGGGATATTAGGAAATTCGCGGATCAGGCAGGTTGTCCCGATGCCTATTTGCCAGATAATTGGGAAGATATCAACTCTATTTTGAAGGTTCTTTTGGAGGCCGAACAATGCGCCATAAGGTCATGGGGCGAAGTCTGTGATATGACTGCTGGCAAGGATCCCCGTACTTATGATATCGCTCAACGAATAATGCAGGAAGAGGTCGAGCATGAAGCCTGGTTCATAGAGTTACTTTCCAAAAGGCCCTCAGGTCACTTCAGAAGAAAATTTGTCGGCCAGTCACCTCACACAGGCGATCAGGGCGGCTTGATTCACCTTTAATTTTTTTGTTAGCAATCAAATTAGAGCCTCTAATCGAGGGGCCGTCTATAATTCCAATATTCGAAATGCTACCAAATAACTTTAAATTTGTCGGAAAGTCCTTTATAGGACTTAGGACAGACTAGTATCAAAAACAGTGCTTACAGCATGACAAAGTGTGTAGCATTTCATTCGTACAAGGGCGGGACCGGAAAGACCACGCTTGCTGGTAATTTTGCCGCCGTTCTGGCAAAATCGGGGTTCCGAGTATGCCTACTAGATTTGGATGTATATGCTCCAAGTCTGCAGTCGTACTTTACAATAGAACCAAGAAAGTGGATCAATGACTATCTTTACTCCGATGCAGAGATTGGGGAGGTAATGCAAGATCTTACACCTAAAGTGTCAGAAACGATTTTGGGAACTGAGAAGTCGGATGGCATAAAGGGGAAGCTTTGGGTCGGCTTTTGTAACGCAAAGAAGGAAGAAATCTACAAGCTTGAAGGTGGCGCAGATACCACACGTAAGCAGTTCTTGAGGAGATTCATTCTATTAAGAGAGCAACTCATAACAACCTATGACGCAGACTATATCGTAATAGATACAAGTCCTGGAATTAGATACTGGTCGATCAATGCACTGGCTGTGGCAGATATCTTGTTTCTCACCTTAAAGGCTGGGGACCTTGATATCGAAGGTACGAAGAAAATGGCCGAAGAAATATACAGCTCTTTTACTAAATTTGGGACCAAATCATTCCTTTTATTAAATAGGGTAGCTGGTTATTGTGCGCCTAGCCCTCTGCTTTCGAAAGCAAGTGGTTCCAATAATAAATTTCCCCCTACGACTTTTGTAATAGAGAGTCCCGAAGATTCAGAGGAAATGCTTGCAAGAGAAGTAAGAATGAAGATAATGTCTTCGATACCCTGCTATTGCGACATACAGTTCCTACGGAAGGAATTCCTGACAGCTCTAAAATTTCCTTCTCACCCCTTTGCTATGAAGATAGAGAGCCTGATTGAAGCACTAAGCAAAACTGAAGTCCACTAATGATCTGGCGTGGTAACATCATAGTGCATTATATATATGATATTATTGGTCTAATATAGTATAGTGGTCTATCAGCCTAATTCTATCTTTATCTTGTTAACCAGTTCGTCTGTTTCAACTGGTTTTCTTATAAACGAACCGAAGTTTAAATTCGGATAGATCTCCCTCAATGCGAGGTAGTTAAAATCGAAACCTGTTATAAAGCAAACCTTCACCTCAGGATCTATTTTTTCAAACTTCTCATATAGCTCAAACCCTCCGATCCCAGGCATACGAACGTCTACTATGATCATTCCATACTTTCCCTTCTCAAAGCTTTTGAGAGCTAGCTTTGGATCGGTAAATCCATCGACTTGAAATCCATTTTGCTCTAGCCCGGCAGATATTGACATAACCACGTCTTCCTCATCGTCGACTAACATTATTTTCTTTAGTGCGATGACATGTCACCTCTTGTCTTTTTAGTAGGACGAAGATTCGAAGGACCGTAAAAGATGAGCATACTTTCGCTCTCACCTATGATGTAACTGGTGAGCATACCTTGTCTCTCACCTATGGTATACACCCTTGATGATCCTTTCATCATATGCCCTCCTATTCCCACCTGCCGCGCGCGCTTGCACAGTAATACTCTTTGGTATTATATATCAATTATATAACAATGAATAAATCAAAAAGAGTTGGAGTAAACATAGAGAAGATTAATCCAATCTAATTTGATACAATTTCATCGATAATCTAACAAGGGTATTATCCATGAAATATTCTTTACTAATTACTTTCCTCTAACTGCTAGATCGACATAACTCAGAAATCTGGCTCGAGTCACCGGCTTCATAATGACTTGATCTGCGGCTACATCAGGTAACAACGAAATAAGTTCTTCAGCTGCATCGAGTGCAGTAACAAACAGAATCCTAATAGCCGAATTTATGGCTCTGAGTCTTTGGTAAAGCTGTAATCCATTTAAGTGTGGCATACGAATATCCATTACTACCAGATCATATTTTGATGAATCTTCCATAGCGAAGTGCCTGAGAGCTACAGCAGGGTCTGTGAAGGAATTGACCTTAAACCCTTGACCTTCAAGAAAAGACCTATACGTGAAGATCATATCTGGCTGATCATCAACTAGCATTATATTTCCACGGACCGCACTATCACTTTCGGGAAGTCTGAGCGCTGGCATTTCATCTGACAGGTTAACCCGTCGCGCTTCATGTGCTGCATACTCACTTTCTCTACGGAGGTCGTGCTGGCGAAGTATCTTTTTCTTCAGCTCAGGGTATTTCATGCGGCGGTCTAAATCAATTGGTATGACTAAATAGATTGGATACCTCTGCTTTAGTCCGATTGAAAATTCAGAGATTTCTTCAAATTGAAATGACCTTTCGAGCGGATGAATCTTCTTGATAACCTGATGTAGATCTCCTCCAATAACGATCGAATTGTGTGGTGCCTTGTTATTGATCTTCGCACACAAATTCATTGTCGGACCAAAGAAATCCTGGTCCCTTGAAAACCTTGATTTCGCCATCTCAAGTCTTCCGTAATCCGCACTTATTCTATATCCTATTGGAGGGATTCCCTCGCTTTCGTAGAGACTGTTGACTGTCTTTCGCAAGTCAAGTAGCGATATTCCACATTCCAATACATTCTTGAAACCTTCAATTCTTCCGATCTCGGAAGTTTCAGGAAAATAGTAGATTATTGAATCGCCACCCGTCTTTAGAACCCTACCTCCAAAGTGTGCGATTACTGGCGAAATCGAGTTAACGAATAGAGAGTAAAACTTTCTGATCTTTTCCTCGTGGACTAGTGAAGAGGTGATCGCGGTCGAATTGACTATATCGAGCATGCAGACACAGAAATCTGAAGCAACACCTTGAAAGACTATGTCGTCATTCAACTCCATACCTTCATGCTGGTTTAATGAGTCAGAGTAGCCACTATGTCCCTTGTCCGGATACTCAGGTCCCATAATACTGCCTCGAGAATCGTCATAACTGACTCCCCTGTGACTTTCTTTATCTCCGATCATGGAACCTCTTGTTGCCTCTTCTCCAGATTAGGTATAATCGTTCCTAGTATAAAAGATTACTCAACGGCTTGTATTATTAGTAATAAACGGTTATTCTTAATGATATCCACTTATGACCTGTCGACCCGTAGATGTGGAGGGGGGCCAGGTTTAACATTTATAATAATCCATTTATCATACAAGCGCATTCCAATTATGATAATTAATCGCAGGAGACGGCTTGGGGAGGCAATCGTGATCATCTGTGGAATAGCAATAGCTGGAGTTGGTAGTGGCATTGGGGACACAGCGCTGTTAGCAGGTGGACTGGCGATTATGGGATTGGGAGTCGTATCGATATTCTGGAATTAACTATAGTATGGTTCAGATAGCGTAATGCAGCTAGGAATACCTGTCTGCAACACAACCACTCAGCATGCGGGTGTGGTCTACGATACAACAAACCTGGCAAATCAAGCAACTTTATTATTGCTTTAAGCTATTATGTTTGATGTGGGAGCAGTATTTGATTCTGAAGATCTAGCGAAGAATCGCCGGAGAATTTTCCAGAATGCATTGAAGGACCTTCGCCCTGAAACGAAGGACAGGATTGTCAAAATCTTTGAAACGTGGGAAGGCCCTGCATCTGAAGAGGAGCTTGAGAAGCTCGTTGGTAGCAAAAAAGTTAGGGAGTTCCGAGAATTGATTGACAAGTCCTCTGGCGAGCTTTCCACAGCCGAGGTGAGTAGCTTACGTCGACTCTTTAGAGAATCGCTTACCTTTGACTAATTGACTGACTGATCAGGTTAGTATCCATGTATTTTGCTCTGCACCACCGGTGCGAAGACCTAAGAGGTCTTATGAGCCTCTGCCTTGATCAAGACTTTACCATTAATAGTCCACTTCGCTTTGCCAAGCGTTTTCCCGTCGGGGCCTGCAGCCTCCGGAACATTAATTTCAAGATTGTCGAACGTGTAAGTCACTTCAGCTTCTTTTCCTGTTAATCTATCAAACAATTCTGCCAAGAGATCAGCCCAGTGACTAGATTTAGGACTTTGCTCACTACTACTCGTCATATTAATTACCGACGGGTATTGGTACTTTGAAACTAATAATAGTTTCGAGCTATTCTATCTAACTACTCTGAAAGGAATATAGCACATTCTCTTGTGTTAATCTCAAAATGTCTAATGGAACTTGTTTGGTATGCCGAAAATCGGCTCCCTCAGGAAGATACTGCTATTTGCACAGACAGGTTTATGATAGTCTGGTCGCCGAGTTTTCCGCAGTGAAAAAGACCGCGAAAGGTGCGAATACAGGCTGGAAGGATTTCCTTTTCGAAAAGCAGAACGGCAGTCATACACTCCCAAAAGAGCTAGAGGAAGTAATTAGAATAGAGCTTCAGAGTTCTCAGATAGGTAATTTCAGAAAACGTAATTAACGGGTGGCTAGGGTAGTATTGCCTGTCACGCATCCGTTGCCCTTGTGCTATTTAAGTAGACCCCATTTTCTAGCAATCACTTTCACTTCATCATCCGTGACCTGGCTGAAGTTCTCATAAAATTGGCCTACCGACGCAAAGGATACTGGTGTAGTTATTACTTGAATTCGGGCACCTTCTCCTGATAATTCTGCCACTGTATCTTTTGGGGCTACTGGGACTGCGACAAGCAGCCTAATAGGACGGTATTGCTTTATCCACTTTACTACCACCATAACAGTCGCCCCTGTGGCAATTCCATCATCTACGACAATCACAGACCTGGCCGTGATGTTGTAGGTTTTCGATACAGGACGATAAATGGAAATTCTTCTCTTAATCTCCTGAACCTGTCGATCTATTTCCTCGTCAAGATAATCATTCTGAACCTGCATATTTTGGATTACTTGGTCATTGAGGTATACTGTACGATCCTCCATCACAGCCCCAATTGCAAGTTCTGGATTGTTGGGTGCGCCCAGTTTTCTTGGAACAACAATATCAAATTCGCTCTGCCTAAATTTAGAAGCAATTGCATCGGCGATTATGACCCCGCCACGTGGGATTGCAAGTACAGTAATGCGTGCTTTCTCACCCTCTTTCTTGAAAGAATCACCTAGAACATTTGCAAGGATCTGCCCTGCACTAGTCCGGTCTTTAAATTTAATGTGGAAACTCCTCTTAAGCAACCTTCCAAGTATCAACTATTTGTGTGTTCATAAACGCATTCAATATCTTTTCGATTTCTTATTGTAGTCACTATTTTGAATTTCTGGCGTATGACTACATCACAACTTCAGACGGCGCCGAAACATAACACACACCGAAGCATAATGACTACACTCTATGAACCTTGAGTCGGTAATTCCTGGTTATGCTTGACCACACTCCATTCTTCCTGGCTGTTTTGTCTTTAATCCTGCATCACAGAGATGATCTTCTCCTGTCCCAGTATTTCTGTTAGTAGATAATTGCATTCTTCTGTCAAGTTTTCAATTTCGTTCTTTTTTTCTTGGACCGCGCGTTGAATCTCTGCAATCAGAATTTTTTTCTCTGCGATATCGTTCTTGGCACGTCGAATCTGTTCATCAAGGGATTTTATCGAATCAAAGGCCTCGCTATCTTGGCTCTTTTTTATGTTGAAACCCTTTTTTTGTATTTCCCATCCTCTAGATTCAATTTTTGGAAACGTCTCGATTGCTTTGTCCAGGTAAGTTAAGACCTTCTCCGAATCCTTTAAACTAATAGTGCCCTTGCCAACAGCTCCCCGAATCTCGATAAGCAACGTTCTGTAAGATTCGATGTCCTCGTGGTCTTCCTTACTTCGTTCCATGTTCGTACTGGAAGATTCAGAAGTTAATGATCGTGGATTTAAGAATATCTCCCATGGAGTGCTTGAGAGCACATCTATTTTCGTTGAAACACTTTTTGAAACACCGTATGAGTACTTCGTAAATGCACGATTGAGGTGAGAGAACAGGTCTGAAACATAATCCCGGAACTCTGCCTTTGTTTTTTCCAGTTCCTTAGCTTCTGCTTCAAGCCTAGCATAACTCTTGTATTCTTCAGATTGTTCAATATCCTCACGTCGTCGGGTTATCCTCTTGACGTCTTCTTCCATCTCTTCCATCTCTCTTGTCAAGTCGGCAATCTTTTCCTTTGAATAACTCAATGCCCCCAGATCGTCAGAAAGGCGGGTTATCCTTTGAGCACAGCTATTTGTGTCTTTCAAGTCGCGGTCGTAGTTCTCGATCAATTTTGATGCCTTCTTATTCAAATTCGAAAAATCTTCAAACTCGGATCTAAACTTGTCAGCATATTTCTTTATGAATACGTTGAAAAGTTTACTGTGAGAGCCTGTAAGTTGGCCAAAGCGGTTGGTGAGCGATTCTAGTCGGTCTTTGAATTTTATCACATCGTCGTACGAAGCTATCTCAGGAAAGCTTGAATTTGCATCCTTCAATATTGAGGTAATGACCGTACTGCGGGCATTTTCTACCGTCGATTCAAACCGTTGATCTTCCACTTTGATTTCTTCGTTCTGAAGGTCTCCCGCCAAATCCACAATAGACTGAAGACTTGCTTGGGCAGAATTCCTGATTGGAGCAAACCGTCGAACAAGATTAATTGTCTCTTGTTCTTGAATTTCGTGGAGGCGAACAGTCGCATCTTTAATGGTAATGGCTTTTCCCGACTGTTCCATTAGTTGTTGACTGTTTTTCTGTTGTCCCGAATCATCCAGCGCATTTTCTGGTTCGAATTTGTGGTGAGATGTAGCCTTGG
>DASQQK010000380.1:0-10127 GCA_035643435.1 Nitrososphaeraceae archaeon
CCTTCCAAACTTTATAGTCGAAAAGTATTTTCTTGTGATCAAAGGCTATGTTACTGTTATGAAGAGCTTCTAAACTGACCCATTCTATATCTTCTGCGTCATCCCCAGCTGACAGTTCAGCATCATTATCGACAGGATACATTCCGACAAATACTGTCGACACTAAATGTCCCCTTGGATCCCTTTTTGGATCCGAGTAAACTCCCAGAATGTCCATTAGGCCGATGTCTAGGGACGTTTCTTCGTTCACTTCTCGCCTTGCTGCATCTTCAATTCTTTCCCCGTCATTTACGAATCCCCCCGGAAGCGCTAGGGATCCTTTATAGGGATTGTTCTTCCTCTTGATCAGTAGAATTTTTGAATCCAGTTCAAGGATTACATCAACAGTTAGAATTGGATTTTTGTGTCGACTTGCCATGCAGACCTTATACTATGCTAGTACCTTAACTATTTGTGTAACTATTTTCATCATAAGGAAATCACGCTTATAAGTCTCTTCAACTGTAATTCAGTACAGTACGAGGAATATCGAGTAGCCCACGTTACGGTTTATTGTCCCAAGTTTTAATACCAGCCCTTTAGTTATTCTTAAGGTACTGGGTATACCGGGGTGGTAGGTAAGATATCCTTTCGGGCTTAATTTTCAAGATTATTCTAGTTATACTGGGAGAGTGACCAGGATATCTGTCGGTGTTAAGGTATTTCCTAGCAAGCTTATCAATATGTTCGTTCGCTCCGTTCGTTGATTGTTCCACAACCTTTCCTTTGATAGTAACCATACTATACGGATTATCCCTTCCATCAATCATTGATAATGATATCCGAGGATCCCTCGACACATTAGTTTGCTTCAACCTTCCGACCGCTGTATTGATCAGGATAAGCCCTTCCTCTTCATCAATATCTACCCAGGTTGGGGTAACTTGAGGTGATCCGTCCTTGTTAACGGTAGATAGGAAAGCAAAATTTCTGTCTGCAAAGAATTTAAGAATCGGCTCACTGGATATATCGTGCGATTTCGTCACTGTCAAATGGAATTCTTCTTGGGTCGCTTCAGTATATAACTCTTGCAAACACATTTGCCATCATCCATAAAATCACAGTCTGATTTAGGATTGCAGAAAGTAATGCCTAGTCTCTCCGCCTTGCCAGCGTACATTTTTTTTTGGACTGGACGAGTTTCAGTTAAGGTCACGTTATTTTTAATTCCCAGCTCTCTTAATAATGTGGTAGCCAAATTGTGTTCTCACCGGTTCTTTAGTAAATTCTCCTTTCTTTAATTGAAAGGCGGCTTCCTCAAATGGTTTTACCATCTGTCCCCTGCCAAAGACCCCTAAGTCGCCGCCACGCTTTCCGCTCCCTCTATCGATCGATAATTTCCTTGCTAAATCGGCAAAGCTTTCTCCTTTCTCTAACCTTTCTAGGATTTGAAGCGCTTCGCTCTGTTTCTTGACAAGTATGTGAGAGCATTTGATTCTGTCAACCATCATCAGTTCCTACCATATTCTACTGTAAATAGACAAAAAAGGGGAATACGTACGTCTAGTTATCCAACTGTTCGAGTTAGTCCTCTGAGTTTTTCTTTGAATTCAGGGGTGATGTCTTCTTCTTTCATCCCATGAATCTTCATTGCGTGTTCCCCCCCTTTCTTAAATATTTCCTCTTCTGTTTCGCCAGTAACGATGTAGTCACAATCGAATCCTGCCTCTCGACATGCTAGAGTTTTCATATTCTACAAGTAGTAAATCTGATATAATTAATTTGCTGGCGACCATGATATTTCAGATTTTGATTGATGCGAGAATCGATGTTGATGAGAGGATTAATATTCGCAGATTATCAACATATTCTGTGCGAATTGTCAGGTTTGAGCTACAAATGCCCGGCATGCCTTGCCTTTTGATAGGTCGGGTCGGTATCGGATCATTTTAGCGTTTCATAAAGTCAAGTCTTGTGTACAGATATCTAAAGGAAATGAGTGTCTACACAAGAAATAATGATCTTAGTGTCAAGAGTCACCCTTAAATAAATAGGCATTATCAGAAAGACAATCTTGAAAGGGCGTGTCTCTAAAGTGCTTGTTGGCATAGACGGATCGGTTCATTCGTTTAGAGCGGCAGAATACGCAATGAGTATTTCGAGAAAATGCTTGGCCAAGTTGATTGTAGTTACAGTCACTTACCTGCCAGCAAATTCCCATCTTTCTCAACAGGAAGCTGTTGAAGTTGAAGCTGGACTATCTGAAATGGAAGATGCAAAAACATGGTTCAAATTATTTACTCAAAGAGCAATACAGAATGGAATTGAACTGAAGACTGAGCTTCTCAATAGTCAAAGGCCCATCGATTACGTAATACTAGAATATGCAGAAAAGGAAGGCATTGACCTTATTGTCATAGGAACAAGAGGAAGGTCCGGGCTCAGTAAACTAGTACTGGGGAGCGTAGCATCAGGCATCGTTGCCTACTCAAATTCACCAGTACTAGTGGTAAAGTAGTAACCCAGTGTAAGAGTTTTAAAGAACTTTTACAATGGACAGTCAAATGATTTTCTGGATGATCTGAGTAATTTTATTCGGAGGATTCAAACACGTATCACAAAATGCCCAGGTTGACTAAAAAGTATTATGACGCAAATAATATTTGTCACAGAAGCTAATATGACTTGACTTAAAGTGACTTCGATGAACGTGCGTGTTCTCTCCTCATCCTTAACAGATCGGAACGAGCACTTTTATTAATATCGAGACAATGTCAGAGGCTCAGCGCTTGCGCAGCGCAATAGAATTTTAGAGTGATGAGACAGTGGCAGATATAGCAATCATTTAATTATATGAAAACTATTCTAACTATGTGAGTAAACAAGATTCCCACACAGACTCTGAACTGAAAAAAATTTACAGCTTAAAAAATATAGCAGTAGTAGGTATGTCAGGAAACGAAGAAAAAGCAGGGCATTTTGTACCAAAATACCTCATTCAACATGGATATAATGTAATTCCGGTGAACCCAAATATCCCCGAAGTTTTAGGACGAAAATCTTATTCTGCAGTATCCGATATTCCAAGTAGAGTGGACATTGTGGATATTTTCAGAAAATCTGAAGATGTGCCTCCTGTAGTTGATGATGTAATCCGCAAAAAGGATCAAATAAAGGTAATATGGATGCAGGAGGGGATTTATAGTGAAGAAGCAGAGAAGAAAGCGAAGGAAAACGGCCTAGATGTTGTTTTTAATAGATGTATGATGGCAGAGCATCAAAGACTTTTTTAGGATACTATACAACTATTGGATTAAATACAATCATAAACACGTTGGTTCGTGAGAAATGAAGCGAATAATAGCAATAAGATGGGAAGGCACACCCAGTCATTTTACAAGAAATTTTCAAGTAGATATTGTTCGAATTTGATTGCGTCATTTTTTCCTAACCGGATGTCGTCATAGAAGACTGTTTTCTTCCCTTTATATATATAGGTCTTAAGGGTGGACGAGTTCCTTTCCAATTCTGCAACCAAGTCAGGCCCTTTTGCTAACATTCCCTTCTCGCCGAACGCATAAAGGGCGAAATTATTATCTCTTTTTTCTAACCTTGGATTCTCGAATACCATATCATACCTGTTAATTCTATCCTCGATAACCAGCTTCAGCTTCCCAATCTTCTCGACCTTTTCTACTTTCAAAACATATTTTTCTAAAGCTTCCAGTTCAATGCTATTGCCAATTTGTGAAGCCGCTTGTTCACTGCTGGTAGGATGTGAAATACCTTCATCCTTCCCATCCTTCATTCTGGTCCATATCGTCCCTTCCTCCGCTACAATCATTTGAAATTTGCCTTGGGCTCCGGATATCTTTAGATGAGAATCAATTGTGCTCTGAAGTTCAGTAGAAGACATCGGTTTTACTGGGCCTCTGAACCACTGATTACGAGCTTCTTCAAAATCGTTAAGTCCGCCGTAATGCACTATGTAACATTCTTTAGCGTTCCATCTCCTGACAAGATCATATGCTTCTGTAACCGAGATCATCCCAGTTTCAGGGTGCTGGTTATAAGTTTCAGTCCCAAGGACTAGCAGATCAGGATTCCAAAGTAAGTTTTCGTCCGCTCCCGGAAGGGACAAAAAATCCCATCCAAATATTATCTTTGTATTCAGAGTGTTCACGACGTAGATAACAGCACCATCAGTCGCCCACTCCCCCCCGTGGTAGGCTTGAATAGCCATTACTGAACACGGCCCCACATCGAAAGTTTCGAGAGGAGTTACATTTTGAAAGTCTATAGAATTCTCAATATCTTTCTCAGTCAAGGAAGCATGAGATAACAAATAGTTCACTATATGTTCTTTACAAGGCCGGGTAGAATAGACTCTAATCTTGTTAGTCCTCGTTTGATCTCGTACCGAGGTTTGTCGTCGAACAAGGATGGCAAGGTCTTTTATATGATCCTCGTGAGGATGGGAAATTAGTAAGGCATCAAAAAGAGCTGCTCCTTTTTCCTGAACTACTGAACTTTGACTTTCAGAGGTGGCAGTGGAGAGTAGCATTGGAGAACCTATAGCAGGCTTAGATTGCAATTTGCTCGAGATACCTTGATTTTTCTCCGCTTGGTACTTTTCAACTCCAAGTTCTGAGATTACTTTCTCAACACTACTGACTACTCCCTCTCCGAGATCGAAGAGAATATGAAAGCCCGAATCTGGACTATCTCCTCTGTTATCACGTACGATTATCGAACACGATGTACTGGTTTCCTTACCCGATTTCACTATCTCTGCATATCTTTCGGAAGTTTCTGGATTACCCAAATGAGTCTTATCAGGTAATACTCCATTAAACCTGACGATAATTTCATTATAATTTGATCGACTGTCACTTGAAGACTGGGGAGCATCTTTAGTATTCTCACCAAAAGACAGGCTCATGTTCTATATTTACAACCAATGACTTATAACTATTACATACATATAACTATTACATACGTTAACATGTAAATACACATATTCTCGGATTAATTTCAGCGTAATTCCTTGTCAAATGCGAGAATTGCGAGAATCACTGCTGTAATAGCAAAAATACCCCCGATACTGTAGAATTCCCATGATACGGACGCGGCTGAAGCGGGTAGAGCATAAGAGAAGACAAATGCGACAAAAAAGAGCATTGCGACCACAATACTACTAACAAGTCGCCAAATAGACTCATCAAAACTTTTAGGGAATCTCAATTTGGAAGTAATATTCATGTATCCCCGAGTTCATTAGTAGGCCAGCTAAAATTTAATGTTGGGGTTCCGGGCCTTCGTTATTCTAGCAACCACTAATTGCTAGAGCGTTCAACACAAGTTTGGTTCATCACGGTTGATGATCATATCGATCCTTTTCTTTACCAAATGACCGAAACAGCATCCCACTAAAGATCAATATTGCCGTCAAAGCAGAACCCACAAGAGCCCTTTCCACAGGGATCGTAGTGAGAATGGTCATGATCAAGAAGGTTATTACACCAGCGGCAACACTTAGCGGTAGCCAAGTCTTGATCGCAGATGAAGATCTGATCACGGTGTCTCTTGAGATGTTCAATTCTCTCCCAATTTATTAGTTACAGCTGACGCACCACAATCAAGACTGTCTATTGGAAAAACCTCTGCCACTCCAGTTTCGTATGTCATCACGAAACTATTCCCAGCCATGGCAAAGTAAAATGGGGTTAGGTCCAGTGGAGATGATCCTGCTAGAGGCAGAGAAAAGTAACGCCAATGCCGCAATAATTATAAGGTCTGGATAATACGAAGAGAACTGATAATTTGACAGAGAAGAGTGGTTTTAGGCTAATGAAGACACCGTTTATCTGTATAATGCCAATAGCGTTTTTTCTAGCAATTGTATTGTCGATTTCGGGCTTACAAAACTTTGATATTCTCACTTTGGTGCCGCCAGACTCCGTCCTTGCTCAGTCTGAAGATGGGCCGACAGTTAGATTCTCAGATGCTTCAGGCAATCCCATTATCAATGAACCTGGGTTCACTACAGAAGTGGTAGCTGAAGGATTAGAATTACCCACTACTATGGCTTTTCTGTCGCAGAATGACATACTTGTCTTAGAAAAGGACAAAGGGACTGTCAGGCGAGTCATAGATGGAGTATTACAACCTCAACCGTTATTGGATGTCAATATTGCAGGAGCAACAGCTGACAACGAAAGATGTATGTGCGGAATTGCCATATCGCATAACAATGAGACGGGAAAGACCAACGTGTTCTTATACTACACTGAAGCCGAAGGACAAGACGGGGGACCCGCGATAGCTAATCGACTCTACAAGTATGAGTTGGTATCAGATGGTGGTGGTGCCGCATCACCTTCCGCCAGCCTAGCCAATCCTCAGCTTCTTCTCGAGTTGCCAGCGTTGCCTGGTCCGCGTCACAATGGTGGCGCTATTACCATAGGACCAGACGGCAACATATACATCCCTATTGGTGATTCTGACAAAGTAGACGAAGAAACACAAGCGCAGAATGAACCCGACTTCCCAGTGGATGGATCAGGTGGAATTCTGCGAATAACGCAGGATGGAGATCCTGTGGTGGATCCTGCCACAGGCGAGTATATTCTTGGTGACGAGTACCCTCTGAATCTATATTATGCGTACGGCATTCGTAACAGCTTTGGGATTGATTTTGATCCTGTTACTGGCAATTTGTGGGACAGTGAAAATGGTCCAGGACATAGTGATGAAATAAACCTAGTAGAGCCTGGCTTTAACAGTGGATGGAACCAAATAATGGGGGTCTGGGAACGGGGAGGAGGAGATCCCAGGGAGGGTGAAGGTACCCGGGCTTCTGTACAGCCTGAAGGTCTGGTAGATTTTGATGGCAGAGGTCACTACCATCCTCCACAGCTGACATGGATACACACCATAGGACCAACAGCAATTAAGTTCCTGGATTCAGATAAGTATGGCGCCGGGTATCAGAATGATGTATTTCTAGGAACGATACATGCTGGCCAAATTTATCATTTCAAACTTAATGAGGACAGGACAGAGCTCTTACTTCCCGAAGCGCTACTTGATGGTATAGCAGATACTGACGGCGAAGCCTCTTCGCCAGCAATAATTTTCGCTAATGGGTTTGGCGGCATATCCGATATTGAAGTGAGCCAATACGACGGATATATGTACGTGGTATCCTTGGGACAGGGCAAGATTTTCAAGGTATTGCCTACAGCTGATTTGGATATGTCTGCGTCTGCAGGTTCAGATCCAACACTTTCCCCTCCAGATAGATCTGTAGGAGGACCTTCTGTGGAAGAACCTTCAGGGGAAGAAGATTCTGCGGAAGCAGATAATGAACAAGATACAGAAGATGGATCAGATGGGAACAACGACGAAGATGGGAACAACGACGAAGATTGAGTAAGTGGAATGCCATATCATATTATGTGATGGTAAATAGCCGTCACACTCTTTCCCCTCACTTTTAGGGAAAAATTAGGCAAATACATGAAAATTTTAATTAAATGGTCGTCTATAGAATAAGTATCATATTCGTAATGGACCTGAAGTTTCTATACTGCCCTCCATTCACCTCCGCAGAAAGTTTTTATTAATCACATACTTGCTATTGATATGATTCATGCACCTTCCTTGTCCATCCCCTTAGTTGTTGCTATATCGACTTCACTACTAGCATACTCTATCACCCTAGGACTATCAGGTCACTATTTCTTTCTAAATGAGGTCACTGCACAGCAGGATTTCGGGAGCAGAGCAAACACTGGCAGTCCTACTGAGGAGTGTCCTCCGAATCAACATAGAGTGGGATCAACTAACCAATGTGAGTGGGACAACTGCGGATCAGCAACACCTCCAATGTATCGGAATACTCAGACTGGTAGATGTGTTTCCGATTGCAGTGAGCTCGGTGAGTTCTGGGTAGGCCAGGGAAATGTGTGTGTGCTTGGTGAAGCACGAGAGACAATACCATCTCAGGAAGAAGGTAACATAATAGAAACAATTCAAAATGATACTAGTATTGAGATTTCTTCAGAAAACGAGACTTCTACGCCCTCAATCCTTGCCCAATCAGTTGCTGCAAATGCTTCTACGAACAACCTATCTTCCAACATGTCTTCTACACCCTCAACCATCGCACAGACGGTCGCTGGTCTCGGAGGTGAACCCCAGTTACCATATGCTTGTTTCTCAAACACGTTTACATGCTATTGCGATGGGACTGAGGATTGCAATCGGCTAACATCGTCAGGAGAATGCAAGGAGGAAGTTAGGGCAGTCGAAGGAGAACCAGGATTAGGTCAGTGCGATTGGAATGTTGTATCTTGATTACCTGAGCGGGCCACCAGGATTGATCATTTCTTTAGGTTTGTAGAGATGTAGGTCAGAGAAATCTGACCATTCCGTTGTTGTTATGAATAACTACGACAGAAAAAAGACAACAGAATCACTCGGTGTCAAAGAAAGATAAAACTGAGTCGGTCTATTATCTTCCAAATAACTGGTCACATATTTCTTTGCCAGCGTCTTCAACACACCTATTGTACATATCACCAAAAAAGTCACGGCCACCGCCAAAGGGGTCATTCTGAGAAAATGGAGGCTGAGGTATCAGTTCAAATGGGTTTTGTTCGGGAATCTGTTGTTGACTTTGAGGTATTCCGAGGGTTAATGGGACCGCGATCTCTTGCTCATCCCGAATCATGTGGACTAATATGTTGTCCCCAACATTTTTAGTGTCCAAGTACGACTGAATATCCTCAATTGTTCGAACAATAGTTTCATCTATGCCCACTATAATATCGCCTCCCAGATTAACTTCACTACCATTAATGTTGGCAACCTTGTATCCCCCTCTAATCCCGGCCAAATCAGCCGGACCACCAGAGATTATATCTTCTACGAGGAAACCCTTCTGTGACTGTGTGAGATTCATTCTTTCAGCCAATTCTGGTGTCATATTAATGCCATTTACTCCTAAAGCAGGTCTCTGTCGTCTCTCATCTGGACCCTGACTCGCTTGGGACTCATTTTCAACTCCAGCGGTCGGTCTAGCGGCAAGTGTTAAATCGATATTTCGGGCCTTTCCGTCTCTTATAACTGAAAACTGAATATTGTCACCGACTGCCTTTCGTTCTTCCAGGTAAGAAAGGAGATCTTCCATGGCTCTCACACTTTGGTTGTCAACTGCTACAATTACATCTCCTCCCAAGCGTATATCTTGTCCATCCACGTACGTAAGCACGTCTCCTCCCCGTATTCCAGCTTTGTCTGCGGGACTTCCTGCTGTGATGTCCACAACAAGAATTCCCTTAGTATCATTCAATCCTGTTGCATTCGCAAGCTCGCGAGAGAGGGTGATACCAGATATACCGATGTATGGATGCTCGTAAGAACCATTTTTCAATAGAGCTGATACTACTTTTTGAACCATGTTTGAAGGGATTGCAAATCCTACTCCCGAGTATAATCCCGTATTTGAGAAAATTGCTGTGTTCATTCCCACCACTTCTCCCTTAGAATTAAGCAATGGTCCACCTGAATTGCCTGGGTTAATTGCTGCATCAGTCTGAATTATGTCAGCTATAGAATATCCGGTGATGTCATTTGGCAAAACTCGTCCAATCTGGCTAATTACCCCAGAAGTGAGAGTTCCGCTAAGTCCGAATGGGTTACCTATTGCAACAACTTCCTCTCCCACCTGGAGGGCTGATGAATTTGCGGACTTTAATGGCTGAATTCGTTTCTGAAAACTATCATCAGTTATCTGTAACACGGCTATATCTGAGTAAGGATCCTTACCTATTACTTTGGCAGGATAGGAGTCTCCATCTACAAATGTGACCTCGACATCATTAGGGTTAGAAATTACATGATTGTTAGTGATGATATGTCCATCCTGATCATATACAAAGCCGGATCCTAAGGCAAGATTATCGGGAGGGATCTGCTCCCCATTTCTTATCACAAGGCTGTCGCCAACGGGACTTGAACTAGTTATCTGTACTACAGAGTTTTCAGTCTTGTTAAAGATTTGTGGAAATGTTAATGCATTAGCACCTGATATTGATGACGATGATATTGATGATGATGATGACAATAAATCAGTTCCGCTA
>DASQQK010000381.1:0-2434 GCA_035643435.1 Nitrososphaeraceae archaeon
TACTGGATTAAACAATTCAATTACAGCGGTTTCCAACTCACCTGTTTCAGTATTTTCTACTATTAAAGCATCATTTGGTACATCTGATTCAAAACTATTGGGTCCAGCAGTCCAATTACCAACAAAGTCAGAAGTGCTAACTGTTTCTACCACTCTCTCTCTGGTCTATCTGAAAACTGAATAGTCTTATCTGCTACATTATTCAATTCTAGTCTATAGTCGGTTGCATTAATTTGAGATAGTGAACCGGACTGTGCAGTTTGAATAGATAGGAGTTCGGTTGTGTTTCCCTTAGTGGTAGTCTGGTTTGTTGCTCCTGTCGTAGTTGCATTCACTGCTTCTCCTAGAAAAGAAGAAATGGAACCAGTGTTGCTGGAACCTAGGTTGCCAGAACCAAGGTTGCGGGAACCAGTGTCGCCGGAGCCGAGCGAGCCAGAAGCCAAAGCGGGTTGAGAAACTACTGTTACAACCAAGACAGATGCTAGTGCAACCACTACTCCAAACAATACTGGATATAAATGACCTTTAGGACAGTTTATCATAGCGATGACTACATATGTATAGTATTTAGGTAATTCTGATTTGTTATCATATTTGCATTACCTGCTGCTACATCTTCAGCTTCGTCAATATCAGCATCTTCTGAGTACAAATTATTGGAAAAAGAGGTGGTCACAGCCTAGAACAAACTCTAAATATAAAATTAAGTCTAGTCTTTAATGCAAAGTGTGTTTTTGAGTCAAAAATACATAGTCCATAATACTTTTCGTCATAGATAGTATACATTCATGTTTCTTCTTAAGTGTTTTATTCCAATTGATTATTGATTTAATCTCAGCTACTAAAGGTAGCCACTACTAAAGGTAACTATCAGGTCACGCTATCAAAATAATGATAACATTACAAGAAAAGCAGATAACTGCAGATGAATCCGATGAAAAAATTATCAGGTCACGCTATCAAAATAATGATAACATTACAAGAAAGACTTCATTTCACTGTCCTTGTCTCTCTCATTCTGTTGGTCATATGTTTCTTCGAAATACTTAAAAAAATCCATTAGCTTTTGCCAACTACTCATAGTCTTATTTTGCTCCCACTTGCCAAACGTGGAGTTGGACCTCCGTGTAGACTTTCCCTAGGTCTCATCTTAGTTACTATACCCATTGGGAATCCCTTTGCGTATATTAGTTTGGTATCAGACCTAAGCTCATCTCTTACCATGCTTATTACATCCTCTGTAATATTTTCAAGTGTATTTCTAGTCCAACTTAGGTCGTCCTCTCCACTCATGAGACCTAGAATATATGTATGCGCCTGACTTGATATAACAGAATGTAACAGTGTGGGTTTTTTGGCTTAATATTCCGAGTGATACGCCAAAGAATCTACCTTGAAGGGCAAAAAACTCTAATATTTCAACTACAGATTTTTGCTGCCTTTTCATAAACATCTGTGCTTCTTCGAGGATCAAAACGAAATTTCTCCGCTGTCCCTCCCTTTCTGATTCTTTCATTCTCCTAAGTCTAGACAGAACCAGGAATGCTGCGATTTCTACTTCTGATGAAGAGTACGTGCTTTTGAATCACTACAGTCGGGGGAAAGCGGCAGTTACGGCTATGGTGCAGGATTTATTCGTATGCCCTTCGGGGGTCTTTTACTCGTCTTGTTCATTCTTCTAGTAATTATTGGAGCCGGGTTTGATATAAGTGGAGATGAGGAGAGACAAGAATTGTCTGCGGCTGTCCAAAGCGGAGGATATATAACTCTGATGACCATGGAGCCATAGCCTCAGCGGCCAGGATTAAGGCCTTCGGGCTAGATGTGGGGGGTAGCTTGCTGGGACAATGACTTTTTGGCAAGCAGAGAAGCTAAATTCGTAGACTGTCCTTTTTCTGGATATCATAATTATCAAAAATATCATTTAAGCAATCGAGAAAATTATCAAATAATCAGAAAAATCGATGATCTCCGTTCTGTTTATTGGTATACGAAGTCAGGTTTCTGGTTCGAGGCGCCAGAAATACGCTTGAAGAAAATTTTAACTTCTCTAGAAAAACTAAGGGTTGAATCATCTCGTGCTAGCAGCAGAACTCAGATCGTAACGCAGATTTTGCTCCGAGAAGCAGCAATACTTGCGTCATTATCTCTTTTGGATTTTGCTCGCTCTATGTCGATATGGAGTAAACCTTCTGATCTCAAGAATAGGATAGCTCTTAGCCTACAGAGTGGCCTCTGATCAATGCTGTATTGTCTTATGATGAAGAAATATGTGGAAAGAAATTTCCTGAAGGCAAAAAATATCATCTAGATAGCACTCCTTCTCCGAGTTATACGGATGCCTTGGTTAATTATATAGAAAGAGTTAGTGAGCATCCAGTGTGTTGCAATTTAGCTGGTATAATATCTATTGTAATCCGTCATACGTACTTTT
>DASQQK010000382.1:0-2465 GCA_035643435.1 Nitrososphaeraceae archaeon
AAGTCGACCTCTGTAATACCCCAACAATCTCCAATCGAAGGTGTAACACCAAAAGGATCTCAAGCCAACTACACTAGTTCGAGTCCCTCTGATATCCAAAATTCTTCCTTGGACCAAACCGCTCCAAACAGCAATTCAACCTTTGCGAGTGATAGTGAGCCAGATAACAGTAATCAAACTCAATTAGATAGGGAAATATCTGATCAAACAAAGGAAGCGGTAGACAGATTTATTGGTAGAGTACAAGGGACTGTGGAAGATAGGCTTCAGGAAGCTCTCAAGATGAGATTTCCTTTTGAACTTGTGACCCCAACGCCCTGATTCTAAAAATCACTAAAAAGGTGAGTGGATTTTCTAGTATAGATAGATTGTAGCTAAATTCATCCAGTCATTGCTATCCAAAAGTAGCCGTAAATTCATTCGCAATGAGGGGTTCATCAAATTATTGTGGAAAATTGACTTAAATCCTGATCAGGCTTTCTGTGCCCCCTAATTTCTAACAGAAATATCGTCAAAGCTAGTCAATTCCTAACTGCTTCTCAATCTCGCTCTACGATTCAAAACGTATTTCGAGAATTCAGACTATTAATGAATATGTCTGGGTAGAAAGATAATCTATAAACATATCTAAAAGTCAGAACAGATTATATTGCCTATTTCATACATGGAATGTGCATTCGAGTTGGAATCTCTACATGAAATAGGGACTGTTATTGGACGCAGGACACTAATTACATTCTTGTCTCTTGTTCTATTATCAGTTTTGTGTTCAATAGATTTATCAACTGATGTTTCGGGACAGGGGAAAATCTTAGACTCTAATATGACAAGTAACCTCTCACCATCAAACGAAATAAACATTACAATCAACGGCGCTAATCTGAAGGCTGATCTTGCATTGAGTGCCAATGAACAAGCAAAAGGCCTTTCCGTAAAGGATGCCCTCAACCCTGATGAGGGAATGTTATTCCCGTACGATTCGCCACGTACTCTGAGCTTCTGGATGAAAGACATGAAATTCCCGATAGATATTCTGTGGCTGAATGCTGACAAAGAAGTAGTACACATTGAAGAGAACCTTCAACCATGCAGTCCGTTTCTACCGTGTCCATCATATTCGCCAGACGTCCAGGCTCAATATGTTCTGGAAACAGTAGCAGGCTTTTCATCGGCTAATGGAATTATTGAGGGGACTCCTGTGCTATTTGATCTGCCGTAAGTCGGATTTCGCTATGTACCACCTTAAGTGTTATCATATAGAGAAGTGCATTAGCTATACGTAGTGCGTTATCTAACAAACATGTACTATCTTTATCCTTGTAGTTATGACGTGTGTAGACAATAGGTAGAATTTTGTAATTTGTCACTCTCATGTCATCAACTTTATTATGCTTAGCCCCCAGAGCAGAATGATGTACTTCCTTATGAACATGCTTTTTTAAGGGCATAGTAGCACTAATATGCTCCCTTAAGAGCATAGAAGAATTCTGATCTTTGCCCCTGAAAATGGCGTAGTTATTCGTACGCTGAATTATTCTGCAACTTTTTTTCTTATATATTATTCCACAATAACTGAAAGATTAGACAGCTAATTTGCAACATCAAGCTGAAGCTTAATTCATTTCTATAAAATAGTATCTCAATATTAATATTCATTAAAGAAAAGCTAATTCAGAGGAACATAGATGTGCTGATAAACAAATTCATAACGCTTGTCGTAGTCATTACTACAATGGGTATCGTGGCACTTGCAACAACAGGACTCTATCTGTTTACTCAAAATAGTTGTTCATCTTTGGGGTATTCAGTTTGTGCACAATCGGATCTCTCTCTCCCTGTTCCTTCAGAAAATGATATTGCAGCTCCAGGTTCACAACAGCACCTGGGAGACCAGGCACGAGAAGTTGACAAAGCCCCCAAGTCAGTCTATGAATACGCTGACAACAGGGATACCAATGACGTATATGCTTTTCTTCTACCATTCCCGTGAGACAATTCGTTAGCATTTCGTCCATGTTGAATAGTATTGGTATGTAACTCAAATCGAAAAGTCGCGGCTAGGCACATTTCTTCTTTGGAACAATTCTCGTTCTACCATAAGTTTGGTAAGAATTACTCCAGCTAAAAACCCCCCGATATGAGCAGTGAATGCGATTGGGATTGACGTTACTGAGCCCAGGAACGCGAGAGCAATCTGGATTATAAGCCAATAGTACGCTCTGCGGTTTCCAATAGCAGCTGCAATACCTAGGACCCCGGAGATAGCACCAGATGCCCCTATCAGTAATGTCTGACCACTACCCAAAACATACGATGCTAAAGCACCATGGAACAATGCTGCACATATGCCAGATAGAAAATAGATTGCAACATATCTGCCTGTTCCAATTGACCTTTCAGCATAAACACCAATGTACGCTAGGGCGGCCATATTGAAGATGATATGAGCTATGCTGGCGTGGATA
>DASQQK010000383.1:0-3068 GCA_035643435.1 Nitrososphaeraceae archaeon
AAGCGTCATCTGCCAATTGAACATGAGAAATTGCTCCAGAAGTGTTACCTGCAAATGCAAATTGATATCCAAGTGATAGCTGAGATTGTATCTCATTGAAACCGAACGTTGTGGCTAACTGATTCCCCAGATTCACTCCCTGACTGTCCAACTCATTTTGAATATTCTCGCTCGCTTGAGTCATCATGGCACTGATTTCTCCAGGGTCCTGAGGAATAGGCCCATTTGTCATCGCTGAAGCGACTGAAATTCCAACTGTACTCACTGATGTCGACATCAGTCCTATGGTTCCCACTAGTAACAAAAAAAACCTGCCTTTCCCGTCTATATTTTTTGAAATTCTCGTACCGACGATCAATTATGGTCTATTTATGTGTAAGATTGATGTATAAAAACTTGGTAAGAGGGAAGGGTAAGGGACAAGTAGATCTATGTGGAATCAGAAATTTGCCCTCTAGTGGTGTGTCGTAACTCCAGATCTTTGCCTAGAGTGTTCCTTAAAGCCACTTCCAAGTATGGAAAGCGAAACTGATAACCCGATTTAATCAAGCGCGAAGGCATTACGCGAGTGCTAGACAGCAACAACGCATCGGCAAGATCTTGACCCACTATCATTCTAAGTAGAAGCCGGGGGAGAGCCATGAATGTTGTTCTTGACAGTGTTTTCCCTAATAAATCTGTAAATTCAGTGTTTGTGACGGGATTAGGAGAAACAGCATTTATTGGTCCACTGAAATTGTCATCCGCAATCATTGATAATATAATGATAAGCAGATCCTCCAAGGCAATCCAACTCACATACTGATTCCCTTTTCCTATCCTCCCTCCCAACCCCAACTTAAAAAGTGGCAATACTTTGGCAAGAAGGCCTCCTGATGAGGATAACACTATGCCAAGTCTTAGATTGACGACTCGTATTCCAGCTTCCCTCGCTATATGAGTAGCGTATTCCCATTCCCTACACAAATCTGACAAGAAGTCAATAGCTGGAACCTTGCTTGGAACTGATGATGCTCTGGTACCTGCTTGACTCTCCTCTGATAATATTTCATCACCCCTATTTCCGTAGTACCCGATAGCAGACACGGATACCAATACCGAAGGCGGTTCATCAAGAGATGCCAACCTTTCGCACAAGGTAGTGGTAGCGTTTACCCTACTATCTGATAGCTTCTTTCTTTTTTCTTTGCTCCACCTTCCAAATATGCTTTCTCCAGCAAGATTAACTACCGCATCGACATGATTGTTGCTCAAGGGATCTAAATTGAAATGGCTCAGAGCTCGGCCTTGATTGGTGTGCAACGAGGAAGAAATACGACGACGAGAAATTGGAACTACTCTATGCCCGCCTGTGGCGAGAAAGGGTAATAGTGCACGTCCCACAAAACCGTTCGAACCAGTGATAGCAATAGTCAGAGGCCTCTCGCTTTTTCGAGTTCTGTTTATGACAGAATGAGTATGAAGGTCTTGTCGAATAGTCCGATGACGATAGTCAAATATCTTTCTTAGGTTCCTGTCTACAAATCGGTGCGTTGCTAATCTACCTATTCGACCTGCAGGAAGTGAGTATTCGATGCGATCCTCTAATATACAAGACGTACCGAACCGTTCAAACAAATGCGTATGAACAAATGATGGAAAAAAGCCTTTTAACTGGATATCTTTGAATTGCTTTTCGGGGATAAACTCTGCATGCCTAACTACCCATCTCATATGTACGGGGCCAATTTTTGTTCGAAGCCTCACAATACCATTATTTTGAATACTACCGCTACGCCCTGTCACCTCAAAGTGTTCCCAAGGCGGTTTAAGACGTTCGAAAGCGCCGTCTCTTAAGTGCCAAGCAAATACCGTCTCTAAGGGTTGATCAATTCGGCTTGAGTGTACAAAGGATTCCACCCGATAGCTATATTCTCATCCTACATAAATTGATAGGATTCATAACTCCTTAACCATTGTTGATCTGGTGATGTCATTATCGGCCCATCACAATTAACCAGTTTACTCTTCACGCGTATCTGTTCATTCTTTTGTGATTAGTATACCATCTGTAAACGAAATAGGCGACGGCAATAATTACCACAGCGATTATCAGAGGACTGAGGAGGTAAATGACAACGGCTGCTACAACGACAAGAACCGCTATTATTGCTATATCTGATATCTTTAGATCAGCCATTCAAATGTATTTCGCATTACTGCCAATTAAGATAAACGGTATTAGCTATCAAAAATGTTACAAGATAATAAAACGAGCCCCTAAACCAAATGATATCACAAGCGATATCACGAGGGAGAAGATGATACTCGCTAACTAGTAACGCATTCAATCTGTTAAGTTATAGCAATATCCTAGAACAATACTATGTATTCTGATTTCACTGGTCTCTTATATACTCAAGAAACACACTATTACTGGTAATATGACCGTAGATAATAAGAAGGCTTCTGAGGCGTTTTTGAGAGAGAGGGGTATAATGGTCTGGCAGACGGGAGAGAACGACTATGTGGTAAGGGTTAACGAAAGGGGAGGCCGACACCTTTCTACATAGTAGGAGATGAAATGGACGCAATCTTGACCCTGGGAAGAATCGGACGTCTAGACTATGAAAATTCTGCAAGAGATATTCGAATAGAGATAGTTGGAAAGTAGGAGGCTATTATTACTACCATGCCATCTAAACCATTACCATGGTCGTATGTAAGACCATGTGCAAGATGTTTTCATAGATTTAAGGACCACAGAAATGCTGGTCTAGATATGGACGATGGATCCCCAGGTGTAGATCATTCTTGTTCTATTTGTGTTTGTACGAAGTTTGCGGATTAGTTATTTAGTCAGTTAATCAACTAGTGTCCGCACGGCAGACATTCTGAGTGGTAAATATAGGGCATTTTTATATGACTAACCAGGAATGGCCGTTGATAATGCGACTTCGTTACTCCAGCCAAGCATTGGCCCTGTTGTTAATCTTCTTAGCGTTTACTTACCAATAGTTGTTGCCATAACTACAGCGGCAGGAGTCATTGTCTCAGTTATAACATACATATTTGAAAAAAGGAAATTT
>DASQQK010000384.1:0-2139 GCA_035643435.1 Nitrososphaeraceae archaeon
ATATAACCAGTATCTCCCTGTGGTCCAGTTAATCCTTGAGCTCCTTGGGGACCTGCTGGACTCTGAGGTCATGGCGGACCTGGCAGTCATTTATAGCCGCCATCACCGTGACCTCTTCCAAAATAATTATTAGCTAAATCGATTGTGGTTTCAGCATCAGCCTGCATACGTATACTTAGCGTATGCCATATCAGAATCATAATTTGAGAGAATAAAGGAGGGGTTTAATACTAGTATACCTAGAACTGATAACACTACAGATCTTTACATCATTCGGCGGCTTCCAAGATATCGCTCTGATATCAATCCACCACAAATAGTTCCGTAGGCAAGAAGAGACATATTATGCTTCAGACAAAATGGTACCATCTTCCTTTCTGGTCTTCGATCTATAATTGAATATTGAACCTGGTTGGATACGGGGCGTAGGCCTGAATCTACTTTAGAGGGTTTAGACATGAATTACTGGTAGATGATGATTGATCTATATCTTTTGTGTACCTTTCATTCCTTCCATAGGCTACGTTTTGTGCAGTAATACTCGAAAATGGTATTGCCGAAATTACAATTAATATCAGAATTGTTCCGAGGGTGAACACTCTCAAAAATTGAGGCTTGTTGTATCTACCAGCTAGATGCAAATGCCAGTATTAAGATATAGTGATTGTTATTTAGTATTGGGTAAGTTATATCAGATTTATCAGATAGACCATTTCACTGCTTCAAATTCTAGTATAGATGCCACACCTTTTTCTTATTATCAGACTGCGATGGTCAGACGATACTACGAACATATCACCTGCTAACAACATAGACACAATAGTAGATGAGTTAAAAGGCTTGAAGCATGGACTTATTAGAATGACAGAGAACAATTAATAATAATCAGATAATAATAGACAATTCAAAAAGGATAGGCGACAATCATATTATTAGAGCTGACCTATAAAGAATTGCCGCCTATCCTTGAGCGCTTACCGCTCTCTAAGATTATTATGAATAGTCTATAAAAGGACTTCTATCGCAGAAAGCTAGTTAAGTAAAAGAAGATTCGTAAAATTTAACCAGTAGTCTTTTTTCACCAAATTAAGATAAAGTAAATCGTAACTCAATATAATAATGCAATACCGAAAAAGAACTTAATTTTGCAATTGTTGCTATTGTAACAGTATTGCTTGTAACAACTGCACTATCAAATACAACTGCCGAAGTCTTAGCAGGAAAGTACGAGAATAATCAGGTGGCATCAGAAGATAATGCTTGTGGGAACGATTAGACGTCGTCTTCTCAATATCTGTAAATTTAGCAACTGCTATAATATCAGTTAAATTTGGGTCAGTAAATGTTGGTGCAGGCTGGGTTGTACCATCCCAATTTGCTAATATTGGCGTTGGAAATGAAGATGTTCGTACGAGAGGTATGTTTGTGGCCGATGTGACTTCCATTATGGCATTGATTTGGTTGCCAACTACTGATGGATGATTTACTGAGTAGTTTAGAATTAATTTAACTTGATTCCCTGGACTATCAGTGAGTTGGGTAAAACGTGTATAAATTAGTCTTTGGGATATGCTATCTTAATCATACAAAGGAGATAGCTATATTTCAGATCCATCGGTTGGCAGGACTATGATTTGGCCGTATAAAATTGATTGTTGTGTAATCAGCAACAAAAGAACAATTGGTACTGATGAGCTTACAATTAGTAGCAGTAGATGGTATTCTTGGGAGCGTTCGACTAGGTTACAGTTTCTTCCTATTAGTATTACTACATTAAGACGCGAGTTATTACAACATCAACTTATATGGAACACGAACACGACACTATATTACTAGCGTTATATCCGCCTGGCCGCTGCTGCTGTGCCATAGCTTCAGTTGTGAGTTAAAGACGGATATTGATTCTTTAGCCAAAAAAACCGTACAAGTAACAAAATTCCAAATCCAATCATAGCCAAAGACACAGAGTATATCGATTCGATAGTATATGATGGAAGAAACAATCTGATCATTTCTGCAGCTATCCATATCCCAAGAACTAAGAACAAGGCAATGCCAAAAACTCCTCCAAAAGAAAGATATGGTATCTCCTTCTTTCGAAAGAGCAGATAGGCAAGAAGAGTCCCAGCGATCGATATT
>DASQQK010000385.1:0-3119 GCA_035643435.1 Nitrososphaeraceae archaeon
ACATCCACCAGGAACTTATCAAAGCTATTCAGCGCCTTTCGGATGAAGACATGAATGATCCTGGTCGTTTTGAAAATATGCCTCAAGATTGGATTCCTTGGGATTTAATCGCGGGCAACACCTATCAACATTACGAAGATCACACTCAGGATCTGCTCGATTGGATCAACCGTGACGAACGGTCAGGCTGATCTCATTTGCGAATATTGACACCAATCGCTGATTCGCTTATTTAACTTTAAATCCTAGAAAATTGAATTCCATCGACATTCAGTCGATGGAATTCTGATTTAACCTTGGCATTCAGGCATGAATCTTGCAAGGAAGGCCGAGAAGGCTTTGTGCAATGATTATCGCACCACTAGGGATTTCCCTGACTTTTCGCTGGGAATATTCCCTATCCGAGTACAGGAAATCCCTTAATCAAAAGGGGATTCTTCCCCATTGTTCCAGTAGTGTAGGAGCGGTATATTTTTTGATATTGATCATACTTTTTTGTTATAAGATTTGGAGTTTATGATGGAAGAATTTAGCCAAGAACAACATATCATGCTGCTGGATATAACCTATGAGTCGGGTAGTGAAGAGTGGTGTTGTCCGACTTGCGGCCGCCGTCTCCTTATCCAATGGCAACCATCCTTTAATTGGATGATTCTAAATGATGGTGATGAACATGCAACACATACAGGCGCTAAGGGTGAATTAAAGATCGAAAATTCACAAGTTGCGTTAGGTGAAGAATCTTTTGAGAGTGAGAATGAAGCACCTCCGCTCACTGAAGAAGAACAGAAGAAGTTACAACCATGGATAGATTGGATGGAAAAAACCGGGTTCGATAATCTGTGGGAGAAGGAAGATTAGCAATAATTATCCAGAATTTGGATAGGATGATTGGATCTCATCCATAACTAATGCGTTATATTCAACTCTGGAAAAGTTACAAAGTCTGGTCTTACTGATACAGCTTGAAGGTTTACAAAAGCAAGTAAACGATATTTCCCTGGGGGTAAGGCAACATCAGTAAATCTTGCTACATAGATCAATTTACCTTTTTCAAGTGTACCGGGTTCGGCATCACCTAACTGTTTGCTTTCCCCAGTAAGTTCATCCTGAACAAAGGAGCGCGCTAGGTAGGTGGCTTGCTGTGAAGTTAAATTAATAGCGTCCACACCTTCAAGTACAAACTGCAGCTCAAAAGAAAAGGGTTGATTGCCTTTCAGGCGTCCTTCAAGGATTTGACCAGCCTCACCAGTTATTACGGGGGTATTCGCGTTTGATGGCTGGTATAAACGAATCTGATCAATCTCCAATCTAATAGGAGATGTTGCGATAGGAACCGTTTCGCCTATAACCTCCTGAGCTGGATGTTCTTCCATAGGCTGTTCTTTATCGATCTGATCACCGATCTGATCCATTATCCATTGGCAGAATTTATCATGCTCGATGCCAGGCCATTCCTTAGTCATACCCGTTTCCATATGTTGGGCTGATGTGCGATATTCGACATCTTGATCTTTGATACGACGTTCCTGAAACGATAAGACAAATTCTGCAAACGGTTTCCAGATATCCTTTCTTGCTACATGTGGTCCTTCTCCGTCGTTATCACCATCTTCCAATTCGGATCGTTCGTTAGGCGATTCATTTGTTTCCATCGTGTCATTGACTTGCTGATCTGCTTCCGTATCAGATGTTGTTTTTTGCTGCAGATCAGGTTCAGCGATCTTGGCGAGATTCTTCGCTTCAACAATCCACGCCTCGATTGTCGCACGGGAGGCTATTTGGTTATCGGCTTTGAGACGTGATTGAATTTCATCTGCTGATAACGCAGCAAATGCTCGGAAGGTAAACACCCCGAGCTTTTCATTGAACCATTGCTGCCTTGCTGGCCCAATTCCCTTGATTATCGTTAAATTGTCACGATCAATGTCATTTGGATTCATTGTAATTTTTCAATAGTTTGTGCTCTGAAAACACGCATAAATCGAAGCAACAGCTGAAGAATGGTTCTTGCAGGAGGTCGGTTGGAGATATCCATACCATCTTTGAGCTCTGGCAGCGCAAAGGATGCACTGCCAGAGCCAAAAGTCAGAAAAATTGATCGGCTACCTCTAAATCATGTGATCATGATTTTACAACCTTAATAATCTCCCAGATGCTGTATGGAAACGCGATACTTCTTATCCGGCATTGGTGGAGGCAACAGCAGTGGCAGAGACAACAGTAGTGCCCGGAGCGCCTTCCGCATTGGTAGCGGACCCTGGATGAGGTGGTTCATAGAACATCAAGGTTGGCCCCTTGCAGTAAGCAGCGATATGTCCAGGATGTGGGGGGTCACAGGTGTCAAGTGATGTGAGCGTGACGGCTAGCAAGTATAACTTACCGCAGTCGCCGCAATCGATAGTACCGGCTGGAATCTTACATGTGACTTCATACTTGCCATCTCCGCACGGGTCAAAGGGAATCCGCTCTATACAAGGATGTCCATTCCCATCGCAATCCAAGTCATAATCCGGCCCGGTCCCAATGGACTCGAGGTAAACACAGACGCAAAAATAACCACACAAGTGGTGCAATAATCCACCCCGGAGCTTCCACTCAACCTTGACGTACCAATCTTCATCACAAGCGATGATTGTCTTTGCATCTTGCGGGCCTTCTGGATATTCTTCTTCATACACGCTGGTCCTTAAATAGCCATGCAAATCGCAAGCAAATGGATCAATCTCAAAATCACAGTGTCCAAATCTTTTATGTCTTTGCATGTCTCTTTCTTCAAGATTATGCTCTTCGACACGTTGCATACTCATTGCCGAAATCCTCCTCATTTATTATGTATTTAAGAAACACTAAATTTACGAAGAACACTAGTTGCATACGAAAAAGGTTTACCTTTTGGCCGGTTTGTGGAGACTGTAATCAAATCAGTTAGTTATATGCCCACCTCAAAATCCCTGTCCGGCCTGATTCTTCCATAAAGACCTCCTCTGCAATTTGTAATTTGATAACCAGATTACTTGCGCTTCTCTCGTTATCTTTGGTGAAATCTCATTTCATCCTTCTTCAATAAACATCATAGTGAATTGGAATTAATCATCGATTAATTGGCTCTTAAGATA
>DASQQK010000386.1:0-2013 GCA_035643435.1 Nitrososphaeraceae archaeon
AACATAATTACAGTCTAACCCAACATCTGCGCATCGAATACAAAATAGTCTCACACTATCTTCGATTATTTGGGACATCAGATTTGTACAGTAAAATTCTATATATTAAGAGTGTGTTACATTCTACTAAGAGATTGTGAAGCAATTACTGGCGCTTGAAAAAATACAATCTCAAACAACAGACATAAATTGTTGTGCGAATAATTCGAAAATACTATGGATATCTGTAATGGCCTCAATCGCACTAGTAACGTCGTTATCTGCTGAGAATGCGCTAGCATCAATTTGTCCCCCCGATGTGTGTCCATCTGGAATAGCTTACGAACCTGTAAATGGAAGAATGTATGTGGCCAATTCGGGAAGCGGATCTGTCTCAGTCATAAAGACACCTATCCCCTGTGTTAACCCCGTCTCACAAGCTATATCTCTACCTCGCTAACCTCTTTTTTTACGTCTGTTTGTTAACACTACGTACAGATGCCAGAATCTGTTTCTTTAATTCAGTCGATGTTTGAATCGCGTTTAATGAATGTCTTTGCTGCGAAATAGTAGAACCTAACATTGCCAACTCATCTTGACATTGTCTCTTCTTCCATTGAAGATCTAATACATCGCCGCTCAGTGCCTGGAATTTATTTTCTAACGATGGTAAATCATGATCCGCATGTTTAATGAATTTTGAGATGTGATCTTCACCCAGCATTTTGCTCTGCTTCATCATTCTAAATAATCTCATGAATGATGGCAGATAGTTCTTTATTTCGTGATACATGAACGCTAGGTCATGGAGGTCTTTCAAAAGCCGGTACTCGTCCTGTATATCATGAACCTCAGTGCGATCTATCTATATAATAGTACATTTTTGTGTATTAATTTTCTGAACTGCCTTTACGATTCTAGATATATTTATTCTATAACAATGTTCAACAGAGAAAACTTCGCAACTGTTGCGATAGCAGTTGTTGTCGTAACTACTCTTGCCTCAATAGTTTCTACGAGCGGTGTTAATTCAGTCATAGCTCAGAACATGACTGATATGAGTACTACGAATATGACTGGAACTACCGCCACTAATGATACGAGTGCAAATGAATCGGGCAGCATATCTGGACTTAGATGGTCAGGCTGAGCATATCAATCATTAAAATAGACAGTCCAAATTTACCTGGTAGCCCAACAGGGACATTAAGATAGTTTTCACCAAATTTACTGACAGACTGACCCGATAAACCAAGGTGGGCCTGCTCGACATGTGGTATGTACTCCAGCAGAAGATATAGCGTCAAACGTCACATAGCGAATTTACATGATGGTTTTGCTAACATAGTTTCATAAATCTGATATCTCTTCTATTGGATAACTAATACCAACTACTACTATAAACTGGCTTAGGAGAATCTACATAACTCATTGCTCTGCCAAGAAGAATTCAGTTTTGAAGAAAGAGTTACTCCCGATAGGCTCTATACCGCTACACCTACTCAACGATTTATGAATGAATGTAAGAACAAAGGGGTGAATTGGGCGATATTATCCGACAAATATGGTATATGGTTTTCTCAGGATCTACATGAATGGTACGAAGTGTATCATCTTTCGATTACTAATAATATTCCAAACAATACTGGATTAAGAGTTCAGCCAAAAAGGTAGTCAACCACTACTACTATCGAGGATTGTCAAAGTGCCCGATTATTTTATTGTTTCTTGTCAGGATACAGCATGGACATTTTTGGTCCATACATTCTTTGGATTGGTCATGTTTACAAATAGAGCAGCTACAGGAAGGTTTGGACGGTGCTGAGTTTCTACTATCATTGGTTGGATCAAACATCTGTTCCCTCGACCTTATCCCCCCATATAACCAGTATGCGAATAATGATATACCAATTGTCATGAGGATCAGGCTGAATATGACCGAACGCAACATTAGCAATATGACACCGAAGGCTAGAATAGTTATTGCGAACACAAGAGTCCAGGGTTGAGGGGTTGATCCTGATGGCCTGTTCA
>DASQQK010000387.1:0-10260 GCA_035643435.1 Nitrososphaeraceae archaeon
AATAGTAGATAGCTTGAAAGGAGTCAAGCTGGGAGAAGAAAGAACCGAAGACATATCTAAGGACGTGATGACTGACATCTTGAAGGAATTCAATCTATTAGACATTAGAGAGAAACCTGAGTGAAAGATGGCGATGAGATCTATGTCTGAATTATAGTCAATTGGCTCTTGACCCAAAAAGGGTGATCTAATTCACTCGTTATTATCCCCAAGTTACAATAACCTAATCCACCATCATCAAGGTAGAGATTTTTAACCTTTTTTGAAGCCAGAGGTTGGCAACATGCTCATCCTTCTACCAGATATCCCAGCTACTATCATCTCTATTCCTGCTATCAGTAATGCTATGGCGATTATAAAACCTACTAATGCGAATCCGAATGGTAGCCAAAATACTGATATACCAACGGCGATTTCCAATGCCCCCACACCGATACGAAATCCCCTTGACCATCCACGACTTGCTTTGTCCCCGAACCCGTGAATCACTCGGGCAATACCATCGATCAAGAGAGCGATACCCAAAAGTATTATCAGAAAAGCGGCTGTTCCTAGCGGAAACGCAATCACTATGCTAGCTAGTATAATGACAATAATTCCTAAGCCGATACTTGCCCAACGAGATTTGCTTTTTATAACTATGCCACTGATAACGCTCTCGATACCAACTATTAGTAAAATGATACCGATAATAAATACGACAGATGCGATGGTTATCGCTGGACTCACCATAAAAACTATGGCTAGGACTATAGCAATGGCCCCAAGACCTATTCGAGCCGCACGTGACCATCCAGGAGCCTTCGGTTCGGACATTACGCAGATAAGAAACTAGAGGGTATATAAATTGGTTTTGTTAGATTGACTGCTAAAATAATTAACATACTGTCATATTGAAGATCGTCCCACATGAAATAAGTGCTCGACATATGTACAATAGTACGTAAGGCATTGGTAGAAGTAGTTGGAAACCCTGATCCAAAGTCACACATCACGTGCACATATCTTCTGTAAAAGAAAGTTCTCAGTTACCAGGAACATTGTTACAAAACAATATAGAGTGATCTCATTTCTAGAGAAATTCATCTTACAACTTAGTCTATTTGCTTAAATAAAACACCACGGCATAAAAAAATGCAACTGAACAAAAATGATCTCTGAGAAGTCTCCGGGTTGGATGAGAGCGGCGCAAATAGGTTTAGGTATTCTTGCTATTATCGTTTCGGGAGCTGCCATTGTATTTCCAGGCATCTTCCTAGTCTCCTTGGTCATAGTACTCGCTATCGTTTTCATCTTTATAGGCATAGAAAAAATCATAACTGGAATCTTTATTGAGCACAAATCCAAGTGGGGCACGATAGGATTAGGAGTACTGGTAATAATCATAGCCAGTATAGCGCTTGCCTTCCCTGTTTTGTTTACGGGTTTTGTGGTAATTATGATGGGATTTGCGCTTTTGTTCTACGGAATTTCTCTAATTATGAGCGGCTTTACAGACAAAGGTCAGAGAGGCTGGTCAAGGGGCTTTAGTATTGGAGTAGGCATTCTCTCAATCATTATTTCTATGCTAGTATTAGTTAGTCCACTCTTCGGTGCGGAATTAGCCGGTATCTTTATAGGAATAACATTGATAATTATCGGTATACAGATGATAAGTGCTGGGATCGCTGGGAGGAAATTGACACTTCCATCTACCGGATTCAAAAGATCGTAACAAGCGACTGGAGTGCTATCCTTGCCTGTCCAGGTGAACCATCCCTTAGGTTCAAGGTATATGCAATCAGTCGCTTAAACAACACCGTCAGCTAATAATGAGAGCAATAATGGGAATACAGTTATTAATGGCAATGCGACGCCTTTATAAAATCGATGAAAGAGGTTTTAGCTAATTCCCGATGGCTTAGAGTTCTTCAGATTGCAATTGGAGCGGCAGCGATCGGTCTCTCAATAGCAGTTATTGCAATACCGAAGCTTGCTCCCGTGACAGCGATGGTTATCTTTGCAATTGTATTATTCATTGTGGGAGTAGAGAGGATTGCAAGCGGCATTGGTACTGAATTTCTCTCTAGAAGGTCGAGGATGATAAACATTGGTATTGGTGCAGTTGTACTGTTCTTCGCAATTATTACTATTGCTTTTCCTCAAAATAGTATAAAATTCCTTGTTCTTATTGTAGGATTAGCATTACTCTTTAATGGTGTCATTCGAGTAATTGATGGGGTTAGAAAGTCGTTTCAGCGCAAATCGCAGCAGATGTTCAGAATTGCAACAGGAGCGATATGTATTGTATTGGCAGGATTCATACTATACAATGCGGTAGTACTCTCAAACCTACAATTTGGCATATTTGTGGTGGTGGTTGTTATGGTTGTGGCGCTGGTTATTCAGGGTTCAGAAATAATATATGCTGGAATTAAAGGAGAAAAAGTACGACTCATAGGGAAGAGATAGATAAAACTGACTGAATGTTTCCCTTCGCCGTATTATGTTCTTATCTACAAAATGATTCTTCCTAAGCTTCCTTTGTTTTCTCGTCTACTCCCTTGTTTACCCTGGTGGTGTCAACCCAGTGAATGTACTGGTAGCATTCCGTGCACATGTCAGTTTGGTTTGTGTGTTCACAAGAATAGACAACGTCACATTTGATATTACATCTAGCACAAACTTTTTGGTTCAAGCGATCTTAGACTAGCATCACAATGGCCTAAGATAAGGCTTAACATAACTAATGTGTACCTGCTCATTGAACCGACATACAAGAGCTCAATCTGCTCAAATATGGCCACTTGTCTCGTCTCAGTAGAGTGCATCAAAGCACATCACTATGATCGATTTTGAGTTACGATAAAAAACAACCTGGGCCACCATTGGAACATGGTGGATACTCTGTGGAACATCGCGCTATTCGTTATTGGATTGTTAATTTCGACGGTAATTATCTACGTTGTGACTAAACTCTTCGGAGAAAGAGAAGGATTAAAAAATGCCTTTGCTGCTGCTCTTATAGGTTCGGTGGTTTATAGCGTGGTCTATTTCATATTGGACCACGGTTTGTTGGCTGCCTTGACCGGAGGTATTGTATGGTTACTAGCGCTAAAGGCTCTATATTCGTTCGGTTGGATAAGGGCATTCGTAATAGCCCTAATTATTTGGATTATTTCTGGAATAGTAGGACTCATAGTGCCTACTGGACCTGGTCCATTGTGAATTTCGTTCTTTAGAGATTCACAACAGTGAAGTGTGTCGAGAAAAATGCTTTTAAGCTTGGCCCTCCGCTGGTATTGAACTAATCAGAAAATCTCTTTTTACGCATTTGTCTAGATCGTTTCAAGTCGATATCTACTATTAATGCTTGTTCTCTGATTTTTCCTGCCGTCTCAGTCTTGGGGGTCGCAATATCCGTGCCCTTGTCATACTCAAGGTCCACCATAATACTTCTTCCACCAAATGCACCTCCGCACACATTCGAGGCAACAACAGGAGTTCGATTCTCAAGAGCCCGTACCTGCAAATACAAATGCCAAGGAGTAATACCTGGTTTGAGTATCTTTGACGGAAAGAAGAGTAAATCGGCTCCATTATAAACTGCAGATCGTGCTATCTCTGGAAATACTAAATCATAGCAAATGGGCACACTAAATTTAAGTTTGCCAATGTCAAAGACCTCCATTCTTGAGCCTCGGCTTAGAGTCTTCTTTTGATGGCCAAATAGATGGATCTTGAATTGTCTTCCTAATATGCTCCCATCAGAGCTAACAACAGGACATGTCAAGTAGGTGTTTTCACAGATTTTTTCTCTAAATGCCCCAGGTATCACTGTGGAGTCGTATTCCTTAGCTACATCGGTGATTACCTTAAACTCTTTTTCAAAATCTCTAACTACTTTAGTATACCAAAGCTCCGGTAGGCAGACGAGGTCAATTTTCGAGCCATGCTCGTATGACGTTCCATGAAAGAGCCTTTTAAAATGATCCAATATCAGTTTATTTCTCTGAGCTACACCGATACTATCATATTGATGCAATTGAATAAGGCCAATTTTGACCACGCTTAGGGATCTGCCGTATCTCTAATTATTCATTTGCAATACATGAGGGAGAAAATCAGCAGCAATAAATAGACTAACTTTGTTCCGCAAACGGTTATTATACCTAGATTGCATATCACGTGACTCACAAAGAATAAGCGTGAGTTTCAGCCCAACCTATGTCCGAGCGATTGGACGGCAGGGGGACGCAAATCAACTGCCCCTGGTCGCCTACTTAACTCTACTTTCATGTTGAATAATAACTAATCATTCATGTTGAATAATAATAATAACTAATTTGGTGGAGACGAGACTTTGCATTACCTAACGTACGTGAGAAATATTTTCTGGACCAAATCCAACGATTAGAAAAATGACTTGCGAGATAGCGAAGATAGATTAAAGGCTAAAGAGAAGATTATTGAGATTTATGGGATTGGAACTGATTAGCAGTGGAGAGAGATGGAAAGGAGACAACAGCCGATAGATAAACACAATGATCGTGGGGTCAAGGACGTACTAATCGATAATTTTGGCAGAATTGCAAAAAAACTGAGAATATCAGTGACTGACAAATGTAATATGCGTTGCACATATTGCATGCCTGGAGGGAAGATTAAATGGTTTGATGAGCATGATATATTGTCCTACAGTGAAATCACCAGACTTGTTTCTATTCTAGCTGAACTTGGTATAGAAAGAATACGGCTAACAGGTGGAGAACCTCTACTAAGACCTAACCTGGAAGACCTTATAGCGGCATTGGCCAAGATAGACAGTATTAAATCAATTAGTATGACAACGAATGGTATATTGTTCGGAGAAAATGCCAGAGCATTGAAAGATGCCGGACTTGAAGGCGTAAACATTAGTCTAGACACCTTCAGACAAACAAGATTCAAGGAGATAACTGGCATAGATAGGTTCAACAAAGTAATTGATGCCATTAATGCTGCAGAAAGAGTTGGTTTGAACATAAAAATTAATACTGTGGTAATAAGGGGGTGGAATGATGATGAAATCCTTGATTTTGCTAATTTTTCTAGGGATACTGGATACACGGTACGCTTTATAGAATTCATGCCATTAGATGGTAGGGGAATTTGGCAGTCTGATTTAGTTTATACTAAAAAAGAAATGGTGGATATGATAACCCGAGGGATAGGTGTTTTGTTACCCTTGGATGGTTCAGCAGCCTACTATACCACTGGTGGTAGTGATATAGACCATAGGAAATATTCAGGTATGTTTTACAACCAGTATCATAAGTCCGATCCTGCAACACTTTTCTCATTCTCTGATGGAAAGGGGATAATTGGATTCATCCCGTCGATGACTGAACCTTTTTGTGCCAGCTGCGATAGAATGCGACTAACATCAGACGGTAGATTGTTAACTTGTCTCTTTGAAAATCCGGGATATGATCTTAGGGATATGTTGAGAGGTGGACAGCCAGATGATCATATTAAGAAGAAGATTACTGAAGACGTAACTAAAAAGCCTGAGGGCATTATTAAGATCATTAGAACAAACACACTGAAGCCTTCTCTGAATTTGATGCATACAATAGGCGGATGACTTGTAACTACCTCCGAAAGGTACGTGGTCAACAGAGTCAGTTATCTAATAAAATTATAACAGCTCTCCATGACGAACCCATAGATATCAATAAATGCATCCCTTGAGGTTGTCTGGTGAAGTTAAGGATCTCCAATTAACTTTCTCCCGAAGCTTCTATCAAATTAGCAAATATCAAATTAGAAATGAAAGCATGGGTACTTTCAAGAAAGTCTTTTAAGGTTCAGAGTTTTATTAGACGTTGTGATAACTGATTATGGACGCTTACATAGGAAGATAATGGATCTTGATGTGAGTATTAGGCTGGTAACGATATGTACCAACGACGGAGAGATAATGTACTCAGATCATCGTGAAGGTGTGCGGAACCTACTGACCCCTGAAGAAAGCAAGAGTTCCCTTCAACTGGCTATAAATGCGTGGAAGACACGTAGCGAACTGGCGCCAAAGATAGGGCAAGGCAAGTATGTAGTAGCTGAATATGAAAAAATAAAGAGAATTACTATGCCGCTGAGTGATAACAAACATCTGGTTTACATCACCACAGAAATACCTTCAGACCATAAAAAGATCATTGAAGGCGTAAGACGGATGGCTCTTTAAAGTTTGATACTAACCCACGAGGCCCACTTCCGAAATAGGGAGATGATACTTACATTGAAGATTAAGCCGCAAGAAGATGAGGACCTCGTTCATGCTAAGGAGTATTTGGATACATTAGGAATCCCAAGAAGTGATTTTGTTAAAAAGCTTAGAGTCAGACGGCTAATCTGTAGGGTTTGCAAGTTAAAATTTAGAACACGTCAAGAAACACAAACACACATCAAACGTGAACACAGACACTCGGATATGAATAATTACTATCTATGAAATTAGCTGTCGTGACAGCCGCTCTGAATATATCTATCCAGAATCCTCGGTTACGAATTTAAATAAAAATACGGAAGTCTATCGGGCTTCAATTATGCTTTGGGACTGCTTGATTAGCTTCCGGAAGTGTTCTACGTTACTTGCAATTTCTTTATTCCATGTTTCTTCCGTATATCCATGCACTTCTATTCCGTGATTCTTCGCACTGGCTAAGAGTTCTTCTTCAGTCTCACCGTACATTGTATGAGTACATACAGGGTCCCCAGCATCTTTACAATTCAGACTCAATGTCATTTGGCTACTACCAGTAAAGTAGACGTTACTTTTATTTATTTAATAAAACAGATATACCATCGAGATACCCCTCTCTCTCCAATGACCCAACTCACCATGTCAGCATTTTCTAATTTGATATTGGGTTAGACCACAGATTATAGGAAGAAGAATGCTTCTATCTTGAAGTGGAACCTTACCTTACCTTCTCTACGGCTTAATTGAAATATTAGACTTCTCTATTCTGCCGACGCGCCTACTCAACATCTTAAATGATTCTAATGCATCTATTTCAATTATTCCAGGCAAATGTTGGATACTTTGGATATAGTTGTTTAGCACATAAAGGTCCTTTAACCTCACTTCTATCTTGATGTCCTTCTCTCTTAGGTCGTCCGATGAGGATCTATTTATGACCTGTACAAGGCCTGCCATTTGCCTTTCATCATCTTCGTTCAGAGGATATTTTCTGGAGTGAATTGAATCTTCTATCATTTTACATAATTCCGAAATTTTCATTCATGCCTAGTAGTCAATTAACATATTTATTGTATTTTAGAATTTGCACGACCAACTAAAGAAAATTCGATATAATAGCTCAAGTAGGGATCAAGGCGAAGACCGGCACAGCATATTTCCGTGTCATTCAAATCCAGAGTCATTGTTTTCGTCGAATTCTTCTTCTTCAATCTCTTCAAACTCATCATCAATGTCCACTGCGTTATCCTCTTCATCTTCCATAAAACCATTATCCTCAGAAACTTTCATTTTACAACTATACGATATTCATGTGACTGGACATATAACCGTTAGAGAACGGAAAGAGGCGTTAGTCTTTCACAGGCCAACGAGTACTGTCAGTCGAAAAAATGAGCGCAATAACAGCGGGGCTAAAACCATCAACTTTTGGGCATAGGCGAATGAATAAAAACTTTATTTGAGTCACTTACGGCAGCGTCATGGTTTCCAATTCGTATCCTAGCATTCTTTAATTCACTATTTTACGGCAGAAAATTTAAATATCAAGATGGGATGGGTCCTTAGAATAGGTATGAGAGTAATAGTTAGAGCAATGATCCCGACGACTGCCGGTAACAAGATGGTCAAGGATCCCAATTTCTTGCAGGCTATTGAAGACTATACCAAGAAATTCAGTTGTGAAGCCTCATATTTTACTGAAGTAAATGGATGCAGAACCATGATCTTCATCTTGGATCTGCAGAGTCCAGATATGTTACCTGCCGTTGCAGAGCCTCTGTTTCAAAAATTTGATGCCAATGTAGAGGTACATCCGGCAATGAATTTGGATGATTTGAAGAAGGCAATTTCAAATATGTAATGATGAGAAGCACCTTCATTTAATTGCTTAATCGTACACTAGCTTGTTGAGTGTTCGTATATTCTTAATTGTAGATTAGTTCCAGTATTGATGTTGCTTGATTCTTAGAAGTGTGGTCTACTCATTTAAGAGTTAGACCGTTTAAGATTCCTTATTATTTCGGAGGTTTGCATTATTGTGGCGCCATAATTATCTTTGATATAGGCTAAACCGGACTCATGATCTTCTTGGGTAAACGCGTTCACAGCATCTTCTGGGATTATGATATTGTATCCCCTAATGAAAGCCCCATATGAAGTGTGTTTTATACAAATATGGGTATGGATTCCGGTTATTATCAATGTTGTTACCCCTCTACCTTCGTATGAGTCCTTTAGTAAAGCATCTAAATTGGTAGAATCAAACGACCCATAGAATCTTTTCGGAACGATGCGATCCTTTTGATCTGGTTTGAGTGCAGGTATTACCTGTGAACCCACTGTCCCTTTCATAGAATGAGGGCCCCATATTTTTAGTTCAGGATCGTCTTTCACATGTTCATCATTACAGAAGAATATTGGTATGCCTTTCGTTCTTGCAACGGATATCAAGTCTTTGATCGATGATATAGTTTTAGATGCCCTATCTGATCTGAGAGCACCTGTGATAAAATCGTTGAGCATATCATTTACTAGAATTGCGGCTCTTTCATTAGCTAGGTTTGATCGATCACCTCTACGGGGGTCCAAACTGGAGTAAGATTTATGCTCAATCTGGACATATAATCCTTAGAACTGCACAACTTATGAGCATAATCCTTACATGACCAATAAGCGTGTTTAGCGAATATTCTGATCCAGAACTCCTTTCTTTATACTCGTGAATTCATCTTCAGTAAGAGCGCCTTGTTCCTTCAATTTCACAAGTTTTGATAACTCATCTGCGATCGATAAACTGCCTAGCCTGGGTTGTACTCCGTCCGACTTGTAAAATCCTTCCACTTTGTTATGTATCCCGGAGCGTATTACCTGAATTAAGTCCTTTGCCTTTCTCTTTGGTATTGCGTTGATAACACCTTCTATATCATTTTCTCCCTTTACTAGTCCTTTGATCATCCCGAGTTTCTTTGAACCAACTAATGCAGGAGCCTCAAGCCTGATGGCCGACGTAAACAATCCTTTTTCTAGTTTAACACTTGTGATGACGTCGTATGGAATATCAACAATGTTTTCTTTTATTCCTAACATATATGGATCTCTGAGGATTATTCGCCTAGTTGTTGCGTATACAACATTGGGAGTAAAACAGGATCCGCCTGGTAAGACTCTGGACTGACGCGCCACAGTTATAACATTTTCATATGGATTTAACATTTGCTTTATTTTCTCGATGTCTCTATAGTCATCAGTGACTAGAGGTTGAATAGACTCGTCGCTTATCACTGATCCTTTGTCATTTTCATTTTTCTTTCCAAAGCCAAAGGGCATCTTGCTCCTCTAATTCTGGTGATTTAAAATATTTAAGAAGTTGATGTACATCGGTTCACTTGACGATTCAAGTAGTATTGAAAGGTTAATGATACTAGATCAGTGTAATCTAACACTGGAGCAGAAAACTTATCAAAAAATCCATATTCATATATGGATATTCGTCGTCTAGAGACGTTCACGAAATTGATCGAAAAATCATGAATTGATAAGGTGCATGCTCGCATAAGTGAAGAATGCACAGGTTGATTCGGAAGTTGCCCTACTATAATCAGATGCTATGATTGAAAAGGTAAGTTATACGGCGACATAACCCTTATTTTGATATTGGATCTGTTCATTTATGATGAATCATGATGATAATGCCAGTCAAGAAGATCTTGTGCTACTTAGTATAGAGAAGTTACTACACATCTCCCAAGAAAACCTCGAACATGAAAGGGATAAGTTCAGAACTCTAACTGATGAATCCACAAGTGTTTTGCAGAATTTCAGGAATACCTTGTTTTCCTTTCTAACATTAGGCCTTTCAATAATTTTGGACCTGCCTTTCATACTTGGTGAAAATTACGATATTGAACCACTTTGGCTTATAGGAGTATTATTCATATTGGTTTTACTGGGATCAATCATTTATGTTATCACTAATATTTATGGTAACAAATTATTAAAAGTATTAACTGAGATCGATAGAGCATATTATGATG
>DASQQK010000388.1:0-4119 GCA_035643435.1 Nitrososphaeraceae archaeon
AGAGAGGTCTACATCTTCACAGATTTTATTGGTATACTATTCAGAAAGACCAGCTGGAAGGTAGCAAGGACGATGCCAGCAAAATCATAAACTTTGATGACAAAAGTAATGAGTTCCATGTTCCACACTTGGAAGTTTATATCGCTAATTTATATCCTACTGTAGAACAGGAACAAGAAAATCCACCGATAGAACCAGATATTATACAAGATAGAGAACTTGATATAAGATTTCATGATAAGACTAGATACGATATAAAAGTTTCAGAAATGATTACTGACTATATAATATTGCATGGTCAGATGAAAAACCTTGCTTTGAAACATATTGGTAGGTTTGATAGGGACAAAATTAGGGAATTCGAAGATGAATATCAAAGCCTTCTAGGTGGACTGACCCATAGCCATAAAAGAAGCAATGAAGACGATCTTATAACACGTCATGATGATGGTGACGATAAAACAGGAGCGAAGAGAGACAGAACATACTACGATCTAATAAAAGGGAGGTTTGATGTGACAAGAGTCACATACATCGACAGAAAAGATGACAAAGACACTATATTTGGTAAAGCGGCCGACTTTTCTAAAAAAACAATGAACCTGCTAAAAGATAGAGGATACAAAGACACTCTCGCCGCATTGGACGCAGCAACAAAGATAACATCTTCTCAATCATACAAGATCTTAACATAATACATAATACCTACAGTAATAATCTCAACTCTCTTCTAGGATTATAGATGTAAAACCAATTCGTCACGTGCCATGTTATTGATGTGCGGCTTCTTTTGCTTGAAACTGCGTCATCACCATCGTCTGGTATAGATTGTTATGCTTGTAATTCGTATGATACTGAGCTACTATCAATACTTAGTCACTAAAGTATTTCGTCAGCCGTATGTAGTACCGACATTTATTTAGGCGTCTGGCTCACCCTGTCGCCGTCATCATTCGAATCGCATAATGGGATAATCTCAGCCTAATGCTTATCTCTGTAGGTTATTGCTATGTAATATGAATCAATTTTCTATCCCAGTCCGCTAACATTTGCTTTTTATATTCGATAGCCATCTGGAGCATATTTGATGTTTTTCTTTGATTTGACATCTAGCCCTCTGGGTAGAAATCTCTAACCAGTTTTTCAGCTTACTTTTCCTCCCACACCTTGGCTCAAAAATAGCAAGATCAGGAAACTAGCCTGTCAATTCTTTGTAATCGCTAATCGCTTTAAAGACTATATTTGGAGGACCTCTTCCTTATTTCTCTTGTATTGCCACTACCCATGCCTGTAACACCTAAGAAGATACTCTTAATTATGGCCTAATCGTGCATTAGACTAGCGTGGCTGCTGCTCCCGCTCCTTATGAAGAGCAAGAAGAAGAAAAAACCGAGTTACTATACGGGGTAGAAGATGCTGTAGGTAGAGGGGATAGGTTCATGAAGAATGTAAAGAGAGGAATGGATCTCTTCGGAGAAAAGAATGGCCCATCCATAATTATGGAATTTGATGTATATAGAAACAATTACATTGATGTTATAAAGAGGGGTGGTAAAATACGCTTTATTACAGAAGTAACAAACGAAAATTTACATTATTGTAAAGAGCTAAAAAAGATTGTTACTGAAATGAGACATCTAGATGGACTAGTAGGCGGAATAGCAGTGAGCGAATCTGAATACATGTCAACCACCACCTTAAGAGAAAAACAGCTACTAACACAGGTTTTTTATAGTAATGCCAAGGAAATAGTTCGACATGGACAATATATTTTTGATACTTTTTGGAATAAAGCCATTCCTGTAGAGGAAAGATTTAGAGAAATAGAAGAAGGAATAAAACCTAGCTTTATTGAAACTATAAGAGATGCTTCAGAGGTACAAAATATAGCCTTTGATCTTGTTGGATCTGCCAGGGAACAGATACTAATTATATTCTCAACTGCTAATGCTTTTTTTAGACAAGAACATGTCGGTGCACTTACTTCATTAAATGAAGCAGCAAAACGTGGTGTCATTATTAAAATTTTAGTACCATATGACGAAAGAATTCAAGAATTAATCAAGTCGCCTACTGAGATAAACTATAATACAGATAATCGTAATACCATGAAAGATATAATAAATATTAGATTTTTAGAACCTAAGTTACAAACAAGAATCTCAATTTTAGTAGTTGACAGGGAGTTCAGTTTAACGGCAGAACTGAAAGATGATGCACAATCTTCTTCTCTTAATGCAATAGGGCTATCATCCTACTCCAACAGTAAAGCCACTGTACTATCATATGCTTCAATATTTGAAACATTATGGAAACAAGCTGAAATGTATGAACAATTAAAAGATCATGACAGGATGCAGAAGGAATTTATCAATATAGCAGCACACGAGTTAAGGAATCCTATACAACCAATAATAGGACTCTCGGATCTTATTCGTTACAAGAAGGGCGATATTGAACAATATGCTGGATTAATTGATGTTATTCTACGGAATGCAAAAAGGCTACAAAGGTTAACTGAAGATATTCTAGATGTTTCAAGAATAGAAAATCGATCATTACGATTGAGTAAAGAAAAATTTAGTCTAAGAGATATGATAGAGCATGCAACTGCAGAGTATAAAGGAATAAAAATTAGAGATAAACGGGACATCGATGTAAGACTTAACATTTCGGCTAGTAATGATGATAACATTCTAGTGTATGCGGATAGAGAAAGAATCGCTCGTGTCATTGATAATCTATTGATTAATGCTATCAAGTTTACAAAAGAAGGAGCCATAACAGTCACAATTACAACAACAGAGGGTACTGACCGCTCTGATAAAAGAGGAAAAACTGCAATTACAAACGCCGTAGTCAGTATAATGGATTCAGGTGAAGGAATAGACCCACAAATATATCCTAGACTTTTTACGAAATTTGCTACTACATCTCATGTAGGCACAGGATTAGGATTATTTATTTCTAAAAATATTATTGAAGCCCATGGAGGGAAGATATGGGCTCAGAACAATTCAAATGGTAGAGGCGCAACATTTAGTTTCAGTCTTCCATCTACCATAACATAGTATAATAGCTGTACCAAGCTACGTTCATATCCCAGTCATCAAACTTATAGTTGTCATTAACACGATTCCTTCACTTGTGAAGGCATATACATCTTATTTGTTCGCGTGGTTAGCATGCATAGCTCGTCAGAAAATCATAGCTAAAGTTCAAGTAGAGCAGCTTGCCGTCATACCCTTTTACAGTTGATTTTGGGATGAGATATCCATGCCAGGTCGACGACCCAAAATTGATTAGCACAAGACTATCATTGTATTCAGCTACGACATTCCCGCATACCAAGCCCTCTCTTGTTCTAGCACCAACTCTAGAGTCGCAGATAGTACTCCAGTTCAGATTCTCGGTAGTACGACCGATAATCTTCAAATTCTGATCAGTTATAGACGCAGATGAATCCCCTGTAACGTCGGTATGATCATCCAATAGTTATATATTCTACTATTGACCCGGCAATCTAGACTTATATCAGTAAAGAAAGAAGGATCTAGTACTATCATATAGAAGAAATGATTGAAACTTATAATACGTAGATTATTCGAATGACATTTCATATTGGATGCGGATAATGAGATGAGTATCGAACGATTAGAGATAGCCGTTGGTCTCAAGGAATTGCTGCAAAACTCAGGATTTTATACGGTACATTCAATCACCCAGTCAACAGAACAAGAGATAGCAAAATCCTTAGGTATAGAACTTCATATAGCCAAGATCATCACGGATGCCGCAAAGGGCTTGGGTCCTCCTAGTAAAGCAAAGTAATGTTATATCTCTAAATAATAATAACAGTTCTTATGTGGTAATCAATTGCCCTAAGTATTTTTGTAACTAGAATTCAAGACGCACAACGATTAGAAATCTAAGTTACCTTCACAATGCATGCCTATACCTCTGCTATTATCACTTTCTATATTATTGTGACCAGCTCCACCAGAGATTTCTAAATCTCCTCGTTCAAATTACTCTACTACTCTAGAGAATTAGACTCACTGCGGAACCTAATTCTCTAGAGTAGGTTTCTCTATCATATTCATCGTACGTAATACAAGC
>DASQQK010000389.1:0-3518 GCA_035643435.1 Nitrososphaeraceae archaeon
CTTTATCAGGTATACAAAAAACCAATGGTAAAGACTGTAATTTATCATAATAAATATAGAGACCTAAGCTTAAATTCTGTTTCTCAGGCGCTATTAAACGAAGGCAAGCTTGAAAATCTGGATGGTCTTCAAATCCAAAAACTGTCAAGAGAAAAACAAATTGAATATGTTACTCAGGACGCAGCGCTTGTAATGAAACTAAGTATGCATAATGATTTTGAAATTCTTGATCTAATGAATGCTATTTCCACTATCACTCAGATTCCATTTGACAGAGTATGTCACACTGGAATTTCGACGTGGTGGAATAAAATTATTGTAGACAAAATATCGAATGGAGAATGTAAATTTCCAACTTATAAATTTGGAAAAAGACAGTATAAAGGTGGACGAGTTATTGAGCCAGTTGCTGGATATTATAAAGATAGGCCGGTCTATGTGTTAGATGTAAAATCACTTTATCCAACGATGATGATTAATAACAATATTAGCTTTGAAACTGTTAACTGTAATTGTTGTATCAGTAGAAAAGAAGCTAGAATTCCGAATAGGATAGAGAAAATCATAAAACAGGATTTATCCTCCGAACAACCCAAAAAATCGACCAGTTACTGGATTTGTAAAGACCCTTATTACAGAGGTATTATTCCCAGACTGTTAGAGGATTACAGGGCACGGAGATTTAGAGAGCTGGAAATAGGAAATAAAGTAATGCAGCTTGCTCTTAAAAATATAATAAATGGAGTATACGGATTATTTGGGAGTGATTTCTTTGCCTTTTCTGATTACAGGGTAGCAGAACTTACCACAGCTTTTGGACGACAAATTCTAGAATATATGCAACATATAGCTGAACATGTCTACGGACTTACTGTCATATATGGAGATACTGATAGTATCTTCGTAACCAATGTCCGAAACGAAAATGACATTAACAAATTTCTTGCAGAGTGTTCAATTGTCTTAGAAGATGTAGAAATTGAGATTTCAAATATTTACACAAAAACACTAATTGTAAAAAAGAAACATTACATAGGCATTCCAAAAGATCAAACCAAAGAAGTTGACTTAAGAGGATTAGAAGGAATAAAATCAGATAGGCCACCATGGATTAACCAGTTACAAAGACAATTAGTTGAAGACCTAAGACAGAACATAAATCCGACAATAAAGCTCAAAGAAGCATATGTTCAAATGGAGAACGGTCAGGTTCCATCCGAGCTATTAGCTATTCAAAGTAGTCTGAATAAGGCACCCGAATACTATGCTAAAGATACATATCAAAAGATTCTTGCAAAACAAACCAATGCCATGGAAGGCGATATTTTAAAGTACTACAAATCCAATACTAAAGGTAAAGCTCATTCTAATCCGGCATTCATTAGTAGGTCAAAATATCTGGAAATGCTGAAGACAACCTTTTTCGATCAATTAAAGGTACTTGGATATGATTTTTTGCAAGACGTAGTAGGCACTAAAAGCCTTGCCGATTTTTGAACAAATCTCAAAAGTTAACGAAGGCATCAATTTTATATTCTCTCACTTTGAAGGAAGACAGACTCTATTCCCAAGAAAAATGTCTACCTCATTATCTAATGGCAGGCAGTTTATTGTTTATAATCAGCGGCAAATTTTTATTGAATGTATAAAAGCAAACTTCTTAGATTGTAGAATCAACGCCTATCCTGTTCTGATAGATTCAGAATACCAACAAGCACCAAACATAATTTTTATTGATCTGGACCTGATTACTTCCGACAATGATTATCAAAAAGATCTGGAAAAGCTAAACAAGACACTAGATAAAGTACTCAGAAATATAGGATCGGCACTAAGTGGTTGTAAACCAACAGTCTTATGGACCGGCAATGGTTATCATATTTATATCATAGTAAATACTAGACCTCTAGAGATAATTGTTGAACTGAGCCAGTTATCTAAAAATCCCTCAGAACAGTTTCTAAGGTTTTCGGAAATGAAACTTAGCTTTTATAAAAATGATCCTATCCACTATCCATCATTCAAATCTTGTATGTTACGAATTCCTCATACTTTCAATTCAAAATGCGTCACTTGTAAGAATTCTGAAGTTCAAATCACTCAATCATTTAATACCAATAGTATTCCAAAATTAGATTTGGCATTACTACGTGAATTTCGCCTTTATCTTGCAGACCTTGACCTTAGAGAAAAACTCACGATATTGAAATTAAAGCATGTCCAGGATCTTAAATACAAAGAAGGGCTCAAAGACATCCCTAAAGAGTATGAATGGATAGAAAATTCCCTTTTAAGAACCTCAATTGCGGATCACAGAAAACATTCTCTAGACCTCTTACTGGCCCCATTTTTTATTAATGTCAAGAAATTTCACCTTAATGAATCATACTCAATCATGTTAAACTGGATCATGTCATGTAATGATGTTATGATGTTGCATCCCAATATCAAATATTTTGAGAAACGAGTGAGATCTGCAATTAAGAATTCAAATCATAATAAAATACTGCCGATTAAGAGAGAAAATATACAGAGAAAATACCCAGACTGGTACTGGGATTTTAAGTCGTGGAAGCTGTTCTAAATTAATTAAATTCGTTCTTTCATGCTACTTCAGTTAAATTGAGTGAAATCTTAATTCTTCGATGTCTACCTTATCTTTTAACTTCATAAAATAATCAAGTATATTATCTCGGTTCTCCACTAGATAAGTTCCGATGTCTTCGCTTGCCTCTGCTTCTGATCCCTGTTCTAGTATTTTAGTAAGCATATCCTTATCTGTTAATGCATTAAATAATTCCTTTTTATTCCTTACTCTAATCCTAGAGTCCTCCTTTTCTGCCACAGCTAATGAAATCTCGATAACAAAAGCCATTTTTTCTAATTTAAAGAGATTTTCTACATCAAAGACAGCTCTCTTGACATTGTTGTTTCTTTCGTAGGGGCATTGAAATCTGTTAACAACTTCGCAGGGATACGGCAGAGGATCTTGTTCTCCATTAGTTAATCCTTTAGCAACTAATCTGTTTATACCTATGAATATTGGGTCATCTCCAGCAGGATTCAACAAACAATGAAAGCACTTCATCTTACCATAATTTGGATTTTTTGTGTATTCCATCAACTCAATAAAATCTGAATCCCATTTCTTTACATTTTGTTCTTGCTCTTCTTTCTCCAATTCATTTCTAGGCATATGTGTCCATCCCAGGTCGAAGTCATCAGGAAAATAGTCTAATGCATAAGATGTATCTCTAATCGTGATCCACTCGTCTATTGGTATTATTGATTTATGCTTCCAATACCTTAACCCAGTCTTGTTATTGGAAGCAGTGATAAGATCATCAAAACTATCAAGTTTCTTGGCTAGATTACTGATTGATTTCTCTAGCTTCAATTCTTGCTAATCTCTCCTCTAGAAGCTTAACATACATTACAGATGGCCCTTCTGCAGTGAGCTTGAATAATGCCTCATTACATTCTTTTGCCAGTTTTAGAGCTGCTATTCTATGAAACCA
>DASQQK010000390.1:0-6978 GCA_035643435.1 Nitrososphaeraceae archaeon
TAGGTGACCACTCAGTTTGTTCTGAGTCTACTGGCGAGGTGGGGGATATTTTCGATACAGTGGACACCAATTGTGATTACAGACTATTTTATACGATTGAAGATGTTTAGACAAGGGCTCGACATAGCTATGGTCCTATAAATGATCCATGTGTCAAGATATCTTCTAGTGGTCATCATTTTGCAGGCGCTAATTTGTATTAGCTCAGGATCTTTTTCTGTGTCAGTTGCAGAACCAGAGCCAGATAAGAATGGCGTAATCATAAGTAATTATCATGGAGTACAGAGAAAGGTGTACAATCCTTTGGTATCAGCAGGCGGTGGACTTATGTATTACAAGGAGCTCGAGAATTCCGACACCGAAAATTCAAAACAGTATTTTATCAACACTGCTGACTGGCTCGTAAAAAACGCAGTTAACAAGACTAACGGGGCGAATAGTGAAGAGGAATATGCAGTTTGGGAGTATGATTTTCCATGGAAGTTTTATGGCTGGGTTGAACCCCCATACTATTCATCATTAGCTCAAGCGGAATCAATTTATGTGTTGGCGCTGGCGTTTGACCTCACAGGTGAAGAAAAATATCTCTTGACAGCAAGAAAGGCTACGAAGGCCTTCTTTGTAGATTATGAAGATGGAGGCCTATCGACTACAGAGACACCTGATGGCTCTTCAGCATTCCTGCAGATATTAGCTAAACCAGGATTCATTAAGACGTATGTTTTAAATGGACATACTCAATCCTTAATATTCTTATGGCGTTATTATGAGTTGACTAACGATACCAATGCAAGAATTATTTTTGATAGGGGAGTAAACTATTTGAACAAAAACCTATGGAGGTATGATACAGGAACATGGTCTTCCTACGATTTGCTGGAAAACCTAGCCACTCCGGAATATCATAGGGCAGAGATAACCCAGCTGAATGAACTCTATGAGATCACTGGACAAGACGTATTCAAAACCTATGCGGAGAAGTTTGAGAAATATCTTAAAGCGATGCCACTTGACTTCATGGGGACCTGACAAGATACAAATCAAGTTCAAACAGCACTAATCATTCGAAACCAAATTGGAATATGGGGATTTGGCTATAATCCCAATTAAACTAATGTGTGCAATCTATACTAATATGCAGCTACTCCTTTCATTTCTAATCTGAGTCGATCTCCTAATACGTATGCATAAAGAATACCAATATAATATGCGCAGATAATCCGTACCAGACTGAAGGAATAAACCAATTGTCTACAACTAGAGACGAATTAACAAAACAGCGGATAAAAAAACTAAGAACTGTGTTCTATCTAGTTGCTGGATTTGTTGGTGTAGAGGTTGTGTCTGGCATACTGACGGGTAGCTTAGCATTGCTCGCAGATGCAGGCCACATGGTGGCAGATGTCGGCGGTTTGGCCTTGGCTCTCTTCGCGATCTCTTACTCTCGCAGGCCTCCAACCCCCCAAAGAACATTTGGATTTTACAGACTGGAGATACTCGCCGCCCTAGCCAATGGTATCGTGCTGATATTAATTTCTTTTTACATTCTTTACGAGGCGTATTGGCGCATAGTTGAACCTCGCCAAATAGATGTTCTTCCGATGCTAGTGGTTGCATGCATTGGGCTCCTCGTGAATATTGGAGGCATAATTCTTCTCAAAAGTCACAGTCATAATATATCTCTTAATTCGGACGAAAGAAATGAGCATACATTGGAGAACCGATCCAAAAACGATACGAACTTAAACATGCAGGGAGCTTATCTTGAGGTACTTAGTGACACACTCGGATCGGTCGGTATAATAGTTTCGGGTATCATCATATATTTAACGGGTTTTTATTTGGCTGATCCCATAGTAAGTATCGGTCTAGCCTTATTCATCTTCCCAAGGATTTGGAGATTACTCAACAAATCGCTTCACATTCTCATGGAAGGTGTCCCTGCCAACGTATCACACGAAGAGGTCAAGAATGCAATCCTCCAAATTAAGGGTGTAACTGGTATCTTTGAGTTGCACATCTGGACTATCACCTCTGGCCTAAATGCATTGTCAGCTCATGTCGTGGTAATAGATCCAAGCAAATCCCTAGAGGTGCTTCAAGAAATAAATTCATTGCTTGAGAAGAATTACAGAATAGCCCATGCCACCATCCAAATAGAAGGATATCATGATCAAACTGGATCTATCTAGACATTTGATAGCTCTGCTTTCAATGGTTGAGACCTCTAACCTTGGCCGATTGTTGCGATTGGACTTCCACATGTTAGAAGTAGCTAATTACAATAATCTATTATTTCCATTAGTGCTAAATACCTTATGTTATGTACAGTAGCTGAGCAACCACTGTCCCAAAGAACTAACATAAGAAGGGAAGGCATTAAGAATGGAACAAGAGCACTTTTATGGTCGTAGCCGCCTCCTTCCCTTCATCTTCAACTTATACAGACATTCATCTGCTTTATACCTTCCAGAATAATTGTATTGAACCTGCTCAAATTCAAAAGATTCTAAATAAAGTCCAGTACTGCAAATGAAGTAACAGTAAGATGAAGTACTAAAAAATAGGAGAGGTTGTTACCGAACTGCGAGATAAACCAATCACTAGTCTCAGGGTGAAGTAGAGTTTTTGAAAGAAGGAGGGGGAGGTTGATATGCATTTATGCGCTGAAGAGAAATGGCATGATTATCATCCAACGCACCCACCCCCAGACTGAGATCTCTTACAGTGATATCAAGGCTTTGCAGTTCTGTCGCATTTAATGAATATTCTCTCGCTAGAATGTCTCTAACATGTGCCTCTGGATTCACAGTCTCATTTGTCCGTATAGGCACCGTGACACTGAGTGGTTTGGCAATTACATCTGAGGGCAATTTTCCTGTTGCATCCCGATCATCTATTGTATATTCGATGAGCTGCAAAACAATCTCTCTACTGGGAACCTCAAGGGCATTTACTGTATATATTGCATCAACGCTAAGGATGTTAGTGGTTGGTTCGCTAGTTCTTTCGTCTATAGGTTCAGACACGACCATGCCGGTAGATGCTGAGGATATAGCAGCCTGAACTGACAGATCAAGGTCAACACTTATAGTCAAAACTCCTTCAACGTATCTATCAGCATCATCAGTAGCGCCAGAGTAGAGCGAAGGCGATGGCACAAAATCCCTACAGCTAAGACTAATCGATTCTCCTGGTGCCAAAGTTTTCAGTTTGTAGCTGGTGTCGGCGGCAAAGGGGTTGGAAACATCTTTGCCCGACTGAAGCGTTGAGGACGGAACGGCATTCCAGAGAAAAGAGACAGGATACTGCTGTCTGTTTAAGATATTTATGTCCGAGTTGTAACGACCGGGCCTAAGAGGACCGTCCTCGCCAATAATTACGCCACAGACATATCTAGCGTTATATTCTAGACTTTGGGGACCAGTATCCAGAGAACCCGTAATAGAAGATGTATCGTTACCTAAAGTTGCAAATGCGTGGTTAATACTTACCTGTTGAGATTCGGGGAAACTGAACAAGATGGCTGCAGCTGTATTTGAAAGCAAGATGATACTAACTACTGCCGTCTTTGATACAGAAGTCAATCCTCGGTTAATTCTACTCAATTTTCTAAACTGCGCAATTGTAGGTCACTAATCAACTAAAAATCTTTCCAGCCAACAGTTATCTGTGTTTGATATAGCCGTTATTGATCTTGCCTAATATTCAATGTAGTAGTAACCCCTACTGATCCTTTTTTCCGCTCTTATTGATTTTGGTAAGCGCCTTTTTCCTTCTTTCACTGGTGTCTATTTCCCGAGTATTCGATGAAACGATTTCTATTAGTTTAGCTTTTTGATTTGCGCCGTCGTGGCTGGTTGCTCCAGGTCTGAGAAGTCTACCAAGTCTCTGGATATACTCCCTTCCACTTCCTGTCCCGCTGACTATGATACCAAGTTTCGCATCAGGTACATCAACTCCTTCATCCAATACTTTGGAAGTAACAATGGCTAAGTAACGACCTTCCTTGAAACCTACTAAGACGTCTTTTCTTTCCAATTTATCCGTCCTATGAGTGATTGCCGGAATCAGAAACTGGTCGGCAATTGAATAAACCAGGCTATTGTGTTGAGTGAAAATTATAGTCTTCACTCCGTCATTATCTGAGAGAATCTTCCGCAATACTTCTAACTTCGATTTACTGTTCAGGGCAATTTCCATCGCTTTATTTCTGGCGAGCAAGGCATCCCGCGCTACTTTATTTCTTGTCGACATCATAATCAACCTTCTAAATGAGCCACGATAGTTCATCCGAACTCCAAGTTTTTTGAGGCAAAATTGATATCTTCTCAGACAATTCTGATACTCATTCTGTTCCCAAGTGCTCATCTCGACTCCTATCCTCTCAATTTCAAAATCTGCAAGGTGTTTACTCCTAGCAAGCTCGGTTGGTTGTATCTCAAAGACTACGCCACCACCGACTAATCTTGGAAAATCCAAATGTAATTTATCTTCCCGTTCGATCGTTGCGGTAAGACCTAGTCTATAAGGAGCGGCCATCTGTTCGGCTATCGACCTGTACCCGGGAGCAGCAAGGTGATGTACCTCATCAAATATTATAAATGAAAACCTGTTACCAAGAGTAGGAGCTCTGAGATATGCTGAGTCATACGTAGCAACAGTTATTGCCTCTATTTCCTCGGCCCCGCCACCCAGATTCCCGACAGACGAGTTCGTTATATAGCTGGATAATACTTCCGTCCACTGATGCATTAGGTCTAAGGTCGGTACCACTACTAACACCGCGGAGTTCACAGTTTCGATAGATTTGATTCCTAATATCGTCTTGCCAGCCCCTGTTGGAAGTACAATGCAACCTCGCATACCTACTCTTGCCCATCTATTCAAGGCTCTCTGCTGATATTCCCTCAACGAAACATGCTTCACCTTGAAATGCGGAGAAGGAATAAGTTCGAACACTTCGTCAGAGTAATCTATGCCGCTTTCACGCAGATATTGGATTATATCATAATAGTTCAATGCTTGCGCTCTGAGAAAATTGTTTCGAGGATCTAGTGTAGCGAAAGGGATATGCATTAGGCCCTTTAACACAATTGTTCCTCGGTCATATGATAGCCGAACCATCCGGATCCCTACCATTTGGGAAACGAATTAGACTAATAATGGTTAAGGCGTACTAGTGATGAAACGCTTCTACTCCACTGATTTTTGAGATCCTGCAACAAATTGAAGTAGTCTGTATTTAACTAAACAGCTACACTGCAAGAAGCAGTATCTCTGCCTGATTCGTTCATACAATTGTTACCCAGAACAAACTGGCTTCCTACGCAGGAGTCTTAAAAGGGAGGCAAAATGACAGAGGAGTTCGGTCATCATGAGAAAGAATTTCACATTTATGGATGAACCGTGGTTACTACAGTAAGATATGTATAATATCAAATATGCATAAAAATAATCGGGGGATACTAGACTTTTTGGCCAGGACCAGTACCACCAATATCAGTAGCGTGAGTAAGCTGTTCATTGTTTCAGCTGTGATTATTTTGTTTCTCGGCTCGCTCATTGGAGCTATCTGGTTGATGACAATTTTTAATATCGGTGTACCTCAATTGTTTGGTCAATTATTTCAGCAACACAGGATACTACAGGTTGATGGTTTTCTAACTTTACTAATAATGGGTATTGGATACATGATTATCCCACGATTTAGAAACATCCTAATGCCTTCTGAAAAATTCGCATACTTATCATTCTTTCTGGTGCTTACCTCTCTGATTCTTCAAGAAGTATTGCTGATACACCCCTCTATGTTAGCAGATAAAATCCTCCTCATAGAGATTGTGTTCAACATTGCGAGAGTTTCAGGTGTAATAATTTTTGTAACTATTATTATTCTAATGTTGAAGATCAGGCCAAAACGGCTGAGACTGTCTGATTATTTTATAGCATTGTCTGTTTTAACATTGCTAGCTTTAAATGCCATAGAACTTGCAAACGTATTTAGTATTACATATTCGGAGAAAGCTAACTTGTTAAGGTATATCGAATTATGGTTACTATTTCCTATTACTATGATATTTGGAATTGAATACAAGACTCTACCATCGTTTCTCGGATTCATCAGGCCGCGAGCTGTTTTAGGCCTGTTCTCATTTATCCTTATTTCAGGCTGTATTATCTTAGGTTTACTTTCTGTGGTATTTGATATAGAATCGTTAAGTTCTCTACTGTTTAACACTGTATTTTTTACGTCTGTTCTCTTATTTACACTATCAATTTATGCCTTTGGTGGATTCGACAACTCTGAGATTAGGAGTCTTATTCAAGGTGAAAAAAAAGTAAGATACAACCTCACAGTGGTACATACCAAGACATCATTTCTTCTGCTGTTATTTGGGATTTTTATGGCGATGCTGTTTGATTTTACCTATGGACAAGATCGTCTTACATACCGATTTGCGCTATATGACCTTGCAATACATGCGATTACCATTGGGTTTATCGGGGTTACTATTTCATTATACCTACCTCTGATGCTGCCACCGATAGTAGGCAAAACGATCCAATTCACCAATCTTAATAAAATACCATTATTATTAATCATTTTATCGTTAGGGCTACGAGTGTTGGGTGACTTCATTCTCTCATTAGAAACCACAATGGAAATACTAAATTTCTTTTTAGGCCTATCTGGCTGGCTTGTGATAATCGCAATGATCGTATTCGTCATTACCGTGCGTAGATCCATGGAATAGTAAATTCTGCTCATTTGGCACCGCTTTTGGGTTTTTCATTCGTAGAGATCACCAAAGATGTCGATCCTTTAGGGAACATCAAGTATATCAAAGCGGGGATTATCACAAAAATGACATTCAACCACATAGTTCATGACATAATTGTCAACATATAAATAACAGAATGTGTTACCACCTTCACATGCAGGGACGTTTTTGGATCGTCATATTAGCCCTTTTG
>DASQQK010000391.1:0-2282 GCA_035643435.1 Nitrososphaeraceae archaeon
TCCTTCCTCAATTTACCTTCAATACTATTTTGTAGATAAAAGAATAATCCATAAGATATACCAATAATCAAAACAACCGAAATAGCAATGATTGTCCTTGTATTTCCAGTGAACTTGAGACTGAATTTCTTAGGCAGAACCATAGTTAGTCATACGTATGAAAAACTGAGAACGCCGAAACCAAGGGTTCTTGGCAAGGACAAGGAATTGTCCAGTATCCAATGGAGTAATTAACAAATTTATATCATCGTATCTTTGAATCCGACAAAGTCGTATCTCGATCCATGGATTTAACACTGTATACTAATATACGCTCTAGTATATAATCATAAATACCGACGTAAACCTAAGGTAATATTTGTGGGAAAGATTTTGAATCGGAAGAAACATTGAATACCCACAAAAAAATGGAACATAACGAATCGAGCCATTCACCACCACCAGCCGGTGTAGCCTGAAACTTCTATATTTCTATTTTTCATGTTTGGATCTTTTTATATATTCGAAACATAGGAGTTACGATCGGCCTTCGGCAATACTCTACATATACTCACAACCTTAAAAATATAAAAAATAATCCGAACGTATCTATTGCGATAGGCCAAGCACTTGATTCTGCGTTATCGGAGGTACTTACTTTTTCGACTATAAGTCATTCGACTTGTCTCGATTCTCGGCCGCCATCTTTGGAATCATTGCTTTCATCTATGTGTAACTCAGCCAAAGCTTACTACCATTATTCGAGCTCAATTTGATATCAGACTGATACAAGAGATTACAAGAAATAGCATGTTATTGTCACATGATAACAAGGATAGCAGAAAAGCTAAATCGTTGTGAGTACAAGTAGTGTACGAATAATGAATAAAAAAACAGAAAGAATCTCTTGTCTTGGCATTAGCTGAAAAAGGTGAGAGTTATAGAGAGATTACAAAGAAGGCTGGTGTATCTCCGAACACGATTAAAGCAGTTCTGAGTAGAGCTGGTCTTGATGAATCTACCTCGATCTCATCTAGAGCGTTCGAACTTTATGTCCAGCATAAGACTCCCATAGATGTGGCTATTGCGTTAAACCTGGAAGCTGATAAAGCAATACTTTATCATCAGCAATACTATATGCTTTTAGGATGCACTGAATTTACAAAAGTTTACCTTCAAATCAAAGATAACCCTTGGCCATATGTGAACCTAGTTAGACTGGTTCAAAATGCTAGAATGGGTGATGGTGAAGTAATAGAGCTGCTGAAGATCGCAAATGTGTATCTACCTAGGGTTAGGTTGGAGTATGATAGGCTCAGAGAGGAAAATAGAACATTAGAAGCCAAAATAAAATCATGGAATGCTGGATTAAACAATATAGCAATAACTTACCAGCAATTCGTTGACCGAAATCTAGCATTAAAAAATAGAGAAGACGAGCTTCAAGTGTCTATTAGTAAAAAGAAGTACAAAGAAGCAGAATTGCAGAAGACTATTAGTAGTCTTCAACAACACATAGCAGAAGTTCAGGAAAATAAAGTATACAATGATAACCTCAACTTTGAAATCAAACAAGAGGAGATTATTTTTTCAAATGATGTATTCATACCCCAGTCAAATATGGCTATCAATTATCATCAGAATGAAGATGAAAATAAGATGCATACACAAGCTGAGCCATCACCAAGGACATTAATCTTTGATAGTAGGGACATATTCAGGTATCAGCAAGAATAAGCATATTCTGAAACATTCTTTTATAGTGAAATGGATGGTCTACGCATTTCAAAGCTATCATGAAAAGGAAGCTATACAAATCAAACGTCTGCGATGTCTCTCTCCTATTGAACCACTAAATTATACAAGGCTTCAGTCGAAAAGTTTTGCTCTCCAGCGAGACCTACTACTACTGCGCTAAACTCGACCGTATGATTCCCCTTGGATAGGGGCTCTAACATGATAAACCAACCGTCAGCTACTGCTTGAGTCATCCCCTCCTGTACTCCGAAAGCGTTATTCTGAGGCAGTGTAAGATTAAACAACTGCGATTCTACTCTATACGAATCAAGGTTCTTGAGCTCTGTTCCGTCTACCGCAGCTTTCATAAAGAGCTGAGATCCGGGACTCAAATTCCCTTGTATAACACATTCTCGTAGCTGTTCATATGACTTTCGTGTAGGTTCCTCGGCAGTACTGCATTCACCATTGTATACAGGAAATAAGATCGCTTTATCAGAAGGTATAGTACATGTTCGCTCCGCTCTAGAAGTTCCCCAGGTTCCTCCTAGGAACCACACAGGACC
>DASQQK010000392.1:0-2496 GCA_035643435.1 Nitrososphaeraceae archaeon
TATGAGAATAAATCATTGGATCTTCGAATTCCGAGACAAATCTTATATAAACTCTTATTAAGGAGAATTTGCTAAAGCAAATCCCCAGTGTACGCGAGAAGATCGTGTTGGATAGAGGCAACGTAATACCAATAATCACATCAAGAAGAGGCATCGTACTAACTGGTATTGCAATGACCCTTATTGTAATTATCGACTTGTTGATGACACGCCAAATATTGCCACGCGAAAACGAGGCAGAGGATATCATGTTCATCATAACTGTCGTGATTTGCTATGGAGTCGGATCTTGGATATTCTTTAGATTTACTGAACGAATTAGTAGTAAAATTAGAACCCGTTCTAGCTTTTTCAAATTGATTCACCCATTTGCGATAATAATTCAGGTCTCTTTATTGGGAATTCTTATGTTGATCATCTTTGGTAATCTTGCCAGTTGTTATGATTATTTCAGTTATTGTATGAATACCAGACCTTTAGCCGTTTCTGTTAATGCGATTGCTTCTGGTGCAGCCGGAGTCATGTTAGGGTTAATAGCATACAAATTCTTTGCATGGTATAGAATTAACAAAAGGAACTATATTATTTTGCTATATGGTCTAGGGGCTGCTGCACTTATAATGTCCATAACCGTAGACGCAGGCGACAAGATATTACTACAAACGGTTGTTGAAGAGAATTCCCCTCCCGGAGCAGCGCTAGAATCATCTTGGATATACAAGACTTTCGAACGATATGATGGCCAGGTTCAGTACAAAGTAGTAAATCCTGAAACGACTACCCATTACGTCGTGCCTAGTTCATACAAAGCCATACACAAATTTCTTGTTTATCTAGTTTCAGATACTCCATATGTATGTACATGGGCAGGCACATTACTGCTTCTAAGGCAGCTTTACCTTTCAAGCGGGAGAGGAAAGAAAATGAGCTTTCCAGTCAGGTATTGGGTGCTTCTAACAGTCCCTTTATTACTATATATAATCGGAAGCGGCATAATTTTCTCACTCCCGCCATCAGATGATCCAAATCGGTACTATTACAGGATTATCTTTAGAGGTGGTACTATAGGGAGTAGTGTTTTATTTGGTATTGCATTTTATGCGATTGTTAGGGAGGTCGAGCAAAGGCGTAATATTCAGTTGGGGAAGATCAAAGATTATCTTACTATCGCCGCGATCGGCATTGTGATGATTGGAGTTTCAAACGAAACCTCGGGCTTACAGCAGACTTATGGAGCGGCCGCCCATGGGCTCGTCTTTTTGTCTGCATTCTTGTACAGCTTAGGATTATATTATTCTGCCATATCGATATCAGAGGATAGTTCCCTCAGAAAAACAATTCGAAAATCTGCATTAAAATTATTAGGCGAAATAGGCACAGCCCAAATGGAATACGAGTTGCAGAATAAGATATTAAAAGTAGTAAACGCGAATAAGGAAAGATTAGAGGCTGGAACAGGAATACCATCTTCTGTTACAGAAGAAGAAGTCAGGGATTATCTTGACATTTTAAGACAAGAACTAAAACCAAAAAGGGAACCCTGACTTCTGGTGCACTCCTTTTTGGAAATAATTAATAGATGGTTGGAAGGATCCCTCAGGTTGGAATTTGTTCTGAGGTATCGGCCGAATCAAGAGAAATGACCGATTCCCGTTTTTCATGATACAGAATGATATAGAATGTTATTATACTATTCTCACTTTATAGAATGTGTCAAGCACGAGATGAGCAAGTGCATTGCGTTTCATTCCTACAAAGGAGGTACAGGAAAAACTACTCTGGCCTGTAATTGTGCCATTCTTTTAGCGAAGAAAGGATATAATGTGTGCCTACTAGATTTGGATATCTACGCACCTAGTTTCCAGCTCTATTTTTCAAAAGAACCTCGAAAATGGATAAATGATTTCCTTACATCCAACGCAGACATTCGAGATGTGATACTAGACGTTACGGATAGCCTCAACAGCCAACAAAGGCAATCCGATACGATTAAGTCAAATAATCATGACAATGGCAATGAGGTAGAGATCGCCGGCAAATTATGGATTGGATTATCTAACCCTCAAAAAAAAGAGATATTTAAACTTGAAACAGCTGATACGGATACAAAGAGGTATGCTATTAGAAGATTTATACAATTTAGGGAAATATTGACGTCTGAATTAGGTGCAGACTATGTTATAGTCGATACGAGTCCGGGAATAAGATTCTGGTCAATTAATTCATTAGCAATTGCAGACATCTTACTCTTGACACTGAAAATGAGCGATGCTGATATCGATGGCACAAAAATAGTAGCAGAAGAGATATACAGATTTTTCATTGAGCTAGGGAGTAAGGTGTTTGTTGTGTACAATATGGTTCAAGGGTATTGCGTTCCCAAACAGGCTATTTCAAATAATGAAGCAGTAAACATTTCTACTCCTGCCATTGCTCAACCACCGCTTAGAGATACTACACTGGAAACGCAGTTACTAAATCCACCAAGGCTAGACG
>DASQQK010000393.1:0-9294 GCA_035643435.1 Nitrososphaeraceae archaeon
TTTTAGGATTATTCGCCTACAAGTTTTTTACTTGGTATAAATCTACTCGTAGGAATTTCATTTTGTTATTTTATGGCTTGGCCACGGCAGCGCTCTGCATGTCCATAGCCGGAGATGCGATTGCCAAGTTCGTCGTAACACAAGTAGTGATAGACGAAGAACTTACATCCACCGGAAGTACACCTGACTCTTCTTTTGTATATAACACTTTTTCCAAATACCAAGGTGATGTAAAATACAGAGTTACTAACCCAGAGGGTTCAACCTTGTATGTTGCCCCTGAAGAATACGATGATCTTTATTCCTGGATTAATTATATCAGTTCATATCCACGCTACATACTTTTATGGATCAGCACATGTCTTTTGTTGCACTTCTATTATCAGCGCATAGGGCAACACATAACAAAATTCCCTATTAAATACTGGGTCTTGCTCTTTATCCCTCTATTGTTGTACTTGATCGGCAGCGGTTTAATTTTCTCACTTCCTGATGATTCAGAGTCGAGATATTATCAACGGATTATTTACCGTGCAGGTACTATAGGCAGTAGTGTTCTCTTTGGAGCGGCATTTTACCTAATAGCGAGAGACGTGCCCTCAGGGCGAGTGAAAGACTATTTGACCATCTCTGCTATAGGGATTACAATGGTTGGGGTCGCTTTCAGTATTTCTGCCTTTCAGCAGACTTACGGTGCTGCTGGTCACTCTCTGGTCTTCATATCGTCATACCTATTCGCATTAGGCTTCTACGCCTCAGCTATTTTCTTAACCCAAGATACCAAGCTCCGGGAGTCGATTAAGAAGACTGCTTATAGAGAGTCTGAGCTATTGATAAGTGCAGGGACGCCCCATCTCGAGCAAGAGATAGAGAGACGAGTGTTAGCTTCTGCTCATACACAAGAACAGATACTTATAGAGAGGAGTGGAGTTCAGCCTTCTCTAACTTCTAAAGAAATGAAGCAATACCTATCCAGAGTTCTGAATCAGATCACCTTACTAAAAAATTATGAGGAGATAGTCAAGAAGGAAAAGGATATTGTCAGTTCCTCCTTTGAGCTTGCGGGATGTTTAAACTTTAGTGGTGTTCGATTAGCCTATAATACCAATTTTGAGGAGTACAAGAAAATTATGCTTCAGAAATATAGCAATGGGGAACACAAAGGAATAAGGTTCGTTACCCAGATTAGCAAAGAGAGCTCAGGGATTATTGAAAAGTTCCTAGAGATTGGGATTCAGGTGAAGCATGTCGATAATTTACCTCCGATTGATTTTATGGTTTCCGACAGGGAGATAGTAGCAAAGGTGCATAAGGTTGAGCAGAATGTTGCAAATGCCAATAATAATAATATTGGAAGCGAAAGTTGGGATGTTAGGAATCTGCTGGTTAGTAATGAACAGGCATATATTGATTATTTCCTGTACACCTTTAGTGAGCTCTGGAACAATGGAACAAGCGCCAGAGAAAGACTAGATTGCATTCAACAAGGGTTGGAACCAGGATTTCTTGAAGTTATTAATGACGGCAAAAGAGCAACCCGTACCCTTATGGACCTGGCTAGATCTATAAAAGAAGAAGCTCAAATATTGCTACCAAACGAACAGACAATGGTCAATCTGGAAAGACTTGGTGCTATTGATCTCATTGGAGAAATGAGTTCAAGAAGCAATGTAAAAATTAGACTTATCTCTCCTATTACTGAATCAAATTCTCAAATTGTTCAGAAGATATGCCAGAAGTCTCCCAAGATAAGCATAATTAACGGAAACCCGTCGACATCTCTAATGTTCATAGTCGATGGCTCAAAGTTTATGAGTTCAGAACTAGCCAAACCCTTAGCCGGAAATTTTGCAGATTCTCTAGGGTTTAGTGTTTACTCAAATACGATAGAAAGTGTGGAAGCTGTCAAGACTTTCTTTAACTTGTTGTGGGAAGAGCATGTCCGTAATGAAGAGCTTAAAAATACTGACACTCTGCAAAAGGATTTTATTAACATTGCAGCGCACGAGTTGCGTACGCCTATTCAGCCAATCCTAGGGTTATCCGAGATTATGTATTCTAAGGCAAAAGACCCTGCTGAAAGGCGATCTTTGGAAGTCATTGTGCGAAACGCAAAGAGACTGCGAAGACTTACCGAGAACATCCTTGATCTCAACAGAATCGAAAGCAGGCGACTCCGACTGGAAAAGGAGAATTTTAGCATGGGGCGGTTACTTCATTCTATAATTGATGACTATCAGAAGTCTATTCAGAATAAGGGTATAAATACTGATCTAGTCTTCTCAGATGGAATTGGAACCGAGGAATTAATCGTAAACGCCGATCTGAATAGGATAACACAAGTCATATCCAATCTGATCAATAATTCTCTTAAGTATACCGAGAATGGCAAGATAGAAGTAAATGCAAGAAAGCAGGATGGTGAAGTAATTGTTACCATATCCGATTCTGGAACTGGAATAGATCCCGAAATTCTTCCAACTCTCTTTACTAAATTTACATCGAAATCGATGGACGGTGGTACCGGCCTTGGCCTTTATATATCAAAAAGCATCATTGAGGCGCATAACGGAAGGATCTGGGGAGGAAATAATTTGGATGGAAAAGGCGCGACATTCTCCTTTAGTTTGCCACAAAACCTGCATGCTGCATCTACCATTGATCAGTAGATTCTGTTGTGCAATATTGTAGATATACAAAATATTAGTCTGGGTTGGTGCAAGGTTTAGGGCCAGCATCGGCATTCGTACGTATTATATTCGTAACACGATTATTATGCCAAGATATCGTCATGAAAATATAGAATCCTCCACCACTCGTGCGCGGAAAGAAAGAAATTTGGACATCTGTGTCCGTTGAAAACACAGACAAGATAGCTAAGAGCTATGTTGATTATCTGCTTGTTGTAAACTGTTGTGGTTGAAATGTTGGATAAGAGGACGCCCATGATCTCGCAAGGTTAGAATTGTATTCAGCTGCGGCTTCCACTGTTCTGCTAAAGTTCTTGACATTCTCTCTTAGTACATTTAACGCATTAATTGTCAGCTGGTTGTTTATCGCTGCAACGCTAATGAAGTTATTGATAATATCGTCTGATTGCTTTACAAGGCCTTGGACGTATGGCGCGGCTGCTTCTGGAACGGCTAAGCTATTGAAATTCCTATTACTGCTTATAAATTGCTTCTGGACTGCAAATGTTCCATGTATTGCATTTTTGACTGCGTCTATATACTCTTGCTGCAAATTTGTGATTGCCTGAGCATACTGGGGTTGAACCCGTGAAGATTCATTTACCAATTTTGTGACGTTTTCGTTCGCGGCGTCTACGATCTGAGACACGTTAATAGATGATGCAGTTGTAGTAGCAGTTGTATTATCTTTTGGCTTTCTATTTTCGGTTGACATGTTTGACAAGTTAACTTTGCTCGTCTCATATATATACGTTGGTATTAGATGGTATTCACAACCAGTAATGACCAATAAAGTACACCACGAGTATTATGACATGATTCCGACCTAACGCATAAAATCGATGCGGAGAAAGTATAACGCCACGATTGCGCTGATCACCCAGGCTACAATTAACAGAAAGATCAAAAGCTTGCCCTTTTCTTGCAATTTCGTGCAGAACCCATAAGACGACTAACAAATAACGAATATTAAACTTGTTGAAGAATGTGGTCGGCTTATGGGAATATTATATTGGAATCGTATAGAAGAAGCATCTATTAGTAAATTCGTTAAAATACAGACATGCATTTTTTAAATAGAGAGTACACAAATATAATGAAGACAGGAGGGCGAGATACACATCCGCGTACTAGACTATTTGAAAATATCCAAGGAAGTGGATAGAAGGGGGTTCATCATACGTTGTATTCTTATTGGAGCTGTATGCGTGGTTCTTGCTCTCAAGATATACCTGTTGCTATTCGTAATGGACTTCGTTCTAGGTCTCTACACCTTCTTCTCAAGCTTTACCGTATTGAATATTCTTGTCTTCTCGTACTTTAGGTACAGAGATCCAATCTTTGAGCTTCAGCCAGTACCGGAAGAAGGCGGCGGCCGCTTAGTCATAGAGAGTTCTCCTTCCTTCTCTATTGTCGTACCTGTGAAGAATGAGGAGGAAAATATCCGGAATTGTGTTGAATCGTGTATAAATCAGACTTACAAAAATAGAGAGGTCATAATTGTAAATGACGGTAGTACAGATGATACACCTAAAATTCTTGATTCTATTAAGAGAGAGAATCCATATGTAAAAAATTTCTACATCCTTCACATTAATAAGAGCGTAGGCAAGAAGAGAGCAGTTGAAGCTGCAAGTCAGATCGCAAAGGGCGAAATTTATGCATTTATGGATAGCGATTGTGACATGGACCTTGACGCAGTAAAAATTGCAGCAAAGATCTTTGTGAATGATAAGAATCTGGGTGCGCTAACCGGACATGTAATGGTCCGAAATGCATCTAAGGGTAATACTCTTGAAAAGATGCAGTCAGTATACGCCGATGGGGCTTGCAGAGGCATTAAGGGAGCAGAGAGCACTTTTGACTCTGTTACGTGCTGCTCGGGAGCTCTTAGCTTCTATAGGCGGGAATGCGTTCAGGATTTCATTCATGAATGGGCTCATGATAAGTTCCTTGGGATGGACTTCAAGTTTTGTACTGATCGTCGAATGACTGCACATGTACTCACTGCTCCCAGAAGGACACTTGAGGCACCCTTAAGCATAGTTGGAGCAAGCGGGATCAGCTCAAGACAAAGTACAGGTATTATGAATAACGAGTATCAAGGTGGACAACCAGTAGTATACCCAAATGGGGATTTTCATGATTATCCTAGCTCATCCTTTTCGTCCGTTCGTTCTTCAGGGGGAGATGAGGACGGACGCACTTCATCTGATCTCGGATATTGGAATGTCAAGTACAGCTACAGTATCAAGGTTCATGTAGGTGTTCCAAACACGTTGCAATCCTTGATAAAGCAGCAGGTCAGGTGGAAAAAGAGCTTTATTCGAAGTCTGTCTACCACTGGAGGACACTACTGGAAGAGACCGGCCTATATTGCAGTGATCTATTATATAATGACGGTAATGAAGTTCATACGTCCCTATGTGGTATTCCATGCGGTCTTTATGTTACCTTTTGTAGGTGAGCTAAGCTCTACTATTTTGTGGCTTGCAGGAATACTGTTTACATCGATGATATATGGGGTAGATTTTAAAATTAGAAATCCCGACACCAGACTTTGGTTGTATAGACCTGCTTTTACACTTATGACAACCTTTGTTTATACATGGTTATTGCCAGTGGCTATGTTAAATATTCGAAGCAAAGCTTGGAGATAGGTAAGAAAGTAAATCTTAAAGAGACCGTCACACTACAGGTGACGACCAAATCTCATCTCATTTCGACTTGCGAGAATAGAACCGGCTGTGTGCTGATCAAGCGATAGAAGTTTATGGGCTATAGCCCCATGTAGAAAAATCGTTAGTTCTATATATATTTGCGACTCGACTGCAATATATGCTAACCAAAATTGAAGCAATTTTCTCTGATTATGACGGGACTTTGTGCCCAACCAATTCTGCGAAGAATGTTTCAAGTATAATACCGAAGGATCTGGAATCGGCATTATGGAAAATGTCTCAAATAATTCCCGTTTGCATAATCTCTAGTAAGGACTATCATTTCTTATACCCAAGAACAAGATTTGCCTGGGTGCTTTCATGTATGATGGGTATTGAAACCCTTGATCTTAGGACCCGTAATGAGGTACTAAAAGAGGATGATCATGGAGAGAATAACTGTGACAATGACTCACTTCGAATTAAAAAGCAGATTCCGCATATCGTGAAGGATCGAAAGGCATTGGAGTCTAGTTCTCTGCTGCTGTCTGGCTTAGCGGGAAGTATAGAGGAGAGACTCGGTAGTAACATAAAGGTAGAAAGAAAATTTACCAGCGACAGACATCTCTTGGCGGGCATCACCGTCGATTATAGACATTTAGAAGACTGGAAAATGTGTAAGCATCAAATTGAACCTCTACTGAAAGAGATGGTTCAGAAATGTTTGTCGTCTGTACCGTTGGCCACTAATTTGTATTGCATGACATACAAATCCCACCCATTTCTGGATATCTATGCCAAGTATTGTGATAAGGGACTCGCGTTCGACGATGTTTCATATGAGCTTCTTAAGATGAGAAGAGCAAAAACACTCCAAGGCATATTGTACCTAGGTGATTCCGAAAATGACAATGCAGCATTTAGGAAGGCATCCATAGCTCTAGGCATTGCATCTGACTTAAGGCTTGATCCAGAGCTAGACTGTCAATATCTAATTCAGTTCAAGAATTTGTCTACGTTATTAGAAAAGCTGATAAAGGAAGGTTTCAGATTCTCTGAAGACCTTTTATCGGGTAGCACCCGTTCGTAATAGCCCTTGTTTTAGATGCTATGATTTGAGTCGTATGTAAGCATATTACATAACATTATACTATACGTTACATGAGATTAAAAATAAGTATATATGTTCACTAGATCAAATTAGAATAAGAAGATGCCTAAACAGCTAAGACACAGATCGAGATCAGAAATTATCTCATCCATCCTTCAGGTCACAAATGGTAATAGCGCGAGAGTTACACAAATTCAGTACAAAACATATCTTTCATATAACATACTGAAGGAGTATCTTGTTAACCTGCTTGAAAATGATTTGTTAGAATACATTGAAGGAGAGCGAGCATTTAAGACCACACCAAAAGGCATGAAGTTCCTACAGGTATCTAGTAGTATGGACGACCTCTTTGTATCTGCTCCTTTGTTTGATAATAGAGAGTAGGTGCGTGCCGTGCAGACTCATTCGAGAGTGGGTGCACATTACTGTGTTTAGTTACTAAGCCGAAGAGTCTAGGCTTGGATATCAATCATATGATAACCGGTAGATCCATCAGGAAAAGGTTCTCTAACCTCGGAGGTCTGGACATTCCCTGCCTTATCTGTGGCCCTGACAGAGACTTTGTAATCGTTTCTTGGCTGGCTAGGCAGACTCAGATCAGCTGCCCATATGACCCATGAGTACTGCGACAACGGTTCTTTGATAGAGGCGTCTGTCCACGTATTTCCATCGTCAATGCTTATTTGAACCTTTGATATTCCTCTAGAGCCTGCAAAAGCTATTCCTCCTAGAGTTGCGGTTCTCTCAGGCGGAGACGAGGATGAAGAAGCATTGGACAAAGTACTGTTGGAAGTTGCAGATGTAGACGCAGCAGGCAAGAACCCTCTGAACCTAGTCCTTAGCGGCGCACTGCCGGGTATTACTATAGTCGATAAAGTGTTGATCCTTGCCGTATTACTCCAGCCTTTACGCTGCCAGAACCCTTCATAGACATGGTCAATGATTTCAATTTCTGTTATCCATTTAGCATTCATCATTCCATAGATGTTCGGAACGATGGCTCTGACTGGAAAACCGTGTGCAGGGGTGAGCGGAGCTCTATTCATTTCATATGCCAAAATAGTGCTATCTTCGAGCCCCTTCTCCAAGGGTATCCCTACGTCATATCCGTCATAGCATTTAAAAACGATATATTCAGCTCCTGGCCTAATCTGTGCTTGTTCAAGCAGGTTCTTTAGCGGTACCCCTCTCCATAACGCATTGCTAATCAGATCACCACCTACCTTGTTACTTATGCAGCTCAGAGTGGTGGATTGTTCAACTGGAGGCATTGCCTTTAATTCTTCATATGTCAACTCAATAGGATTTTCTACTAGTCCTTTTATATTTAGCCTCCATGTTCCTGAGTTAACAGTTGGAATTATGGGGTTTATGTCTATCCGGTAAAAAAGTTCTGTAGGAGTTACTTCATACTGGAGAAGAGGTGAGATTACTCGGTTTTGAAAAATGGGAGGTGCTGAACTTGGCTGAGATGCAGGCAATACTGGCGAGACAGGTTGGACTGGCTGTTCTTGAGTAGTAAATAGTAGTCGACTAGTTCCATAATAGAGAACGGGCACAGCAATTGCCGAGGCAACGGCCGAACGGAGGAAAATCCTTCGATTCATCTTTTTGCCATCCGTCGCTACGGTGCGCGCCTTAGTGCCACCATCAGAAGGTAATTGCTCTTTGTAAGTGGTTTTCTTAGATATCGATGGCATACCGAACGATACTTTCTGATAAAGCGCCGGGAAGACGAGACCAAACGCAACATTAGGTGGAATAAGGAACAGAATTACATCTGAAAATGACACCGTGGATGCTTCTGTTAATGCGAGGAGAACGGAGGTTATTGCTAATAATATCAAATAGGCAATAGCGAAGGTTTGTACTGCTTTTCCTAAATATCTCTTCCATCTAAACCTGTCATATAGCCGGCCAACGAGTATTCCGATTAGACCATGTATTACGATGCTAACTAGAGTGGCTCCAATAAAAGACGAATACTTAGCAAGCGGCCCAAGCGTTTGTACAGCTTGCGATTCGACTTCACCCGGGGTGAGAGAAAATAGTGTCAATGACGCAACTTCCGGCATAAACAGGCCTCCGGCAAGTAATCGTAAAATTATACCTACTGAAACTGCAATTGCTCCAGCGACGACACCTCCCAAGAATAGTAGTTTCAGGGAAATTTGGAGAACCAATGCTTGTTATCTGTTGATTTCCCTTATATAGTACGATTTAAGCCTTTTTCCAGATCCAAGGCCGACTCAGGCTTGAGCTGCTGATACTGCCAAAAGCAGCGTGACACCAACTTAATTCGAAAATTCTTAAATCCTGTTGTTGGTACCCATATTTGACGTAAATGGCAAATGGAACGATGTCTGGCATTATAAATATTAGTGTTCTTTCTGCGTGTGTTCTTACATCCGTATCTTCGTTGAATCAAGCAACTATCTATGCTTCGATAGATGAACAAAAATTCTGGGCAGGACTAGAAGGCGAATTTGTAAGTCCTCCGGTGGAAACGAATGCATCAGGCATGGCATTGTTCAGAAGCACTCCAGGGTACATATGGTATCTGGTCAACGTCACAGGCATTGATAGAATAACTTCTGCTCAGATTCATAGAGGGGATATAGGAGAGAACGGCCCTGTAGTTGCTATGTTGCTTGGGTCAAATGGAACTGTGACTGGAGATGTAAACGGTACACTTACTCAAGATGAGATTACGAGCTCAATGTTGGAAGGCCCATACTCTCATGTAAACTTATCCCAACTTGCCCTTGCAATGAGCAATGCCACAACTTATATTGATGTAAGCACGGTCGATTATCCGGATGGAGAAATC
>DASQQK010000394.1:0-2264 GCA_035643435.1 Nitrososphaeraceae archaeon
TTGGGGTCATCACAGCTCCGCTAATAAAGAATGCATTCAATATCCATGAAGAGTCATCATATTGAACGTCGTAGTCATCAATAATATCCGTTATAGCAGGTATTATCATAGTCTCTGCGCATACCCCCATCGCAGAGATCGATGAGAGGATCAGTAAAATTCTCCATGATGAAAATGGAATTGAACTAACGCTATTTACAATAGATTTAATAGTCAAAACCACTGAGATTCTTGTTTCAGGTTAACCTATTCTTATACTACCATGCTACATTTCTCATAGGGAATTAGAAACTGATAAGTGGATACTCTATAAGATCTTGCGCATACGCTACTTGTCCAATCGCTGTTACTAGTCCAGCAGCTCCAAGCGCTAAAGACATAGTTACGATCGCAATTATGACAACACTTTGTTTATTTAGCATTGTTACGGAATAAATATATATAGAAATATATATCCTTTTTAGAAGAAAGAAATAGAATAGAATCCCCTAAGATTGGTATAACCTGATGTACTTTGCCGTTAACAGGATACTCAATCCACTCCTGGAAATTAATTATGTTGCCAGCCAAGACAATGGATAAGTGGATCTTAATGGGAGTCCTAATAACGTAATAAGATGAAATATCAGCACCTTTAACATAACCCTTATCAATTCTGCTACTGCTGCGGGACTGAAAATGAATAAGAGCGTAATTGTAGGATTGGTCGTTGTGGCAGTGGTAAGTACTTGTAATTATGTAGCAGACTATAGAATCTTGATTTGAATAAAGGAGGATCTTCTCTCGCCTTATTCTTCCGAATCTGGTTTCTGTATAGCAGCAGTACTTCTGCCGTGTACTGAGGCAGCCTTTTTCGAAGATATGGTAGAAAAAGGTTTCTAGGTCTGGGTTTTTGCTTCCTCTTCTACGTCTTGCACTTAATTTAAGTTGCCGATGGACACAATTTTAATTATCCTTTAGAACCAGAATCTAATATCTGCAGAATGTTGTAACTTGATGCTACTAGGATCTAGGATATCTCATAGATAAATGGACCCTTTATATGGAATTGAGTTTAAGTACTTGCTATATGTCCAAGGTTGAGAAAAACGACAAACCATCATACAAAGATGATGAAGGTTCAGATTTAGTTCCTGTCGCATGGGCTATACTCGCAATGGGAATTTCTGTTTCTTTGGTAATAATTACTTATGTTTGGTTTGGGCACCTAGGGTCTACATATTCAAGTAGGCTTTTAGAACAACAATAAAAAGCATTGAGAGAAAAGTGTGGTCTACCACCTGAGGTTACTACAACAAATGCTACGCTTTTACAAATGCCTCCATCACTTAGAAATCTATCTTCAAATTCATCTATATGAAAATGCATTTGATGATCTATTGGATTGTATGTAGATAAAACAGGCTGCATGGAATTTGCTAAAGATCGAATTATCTACGGTAGGCCATTAGCCCATGGTTTAATCAGCTTCAATGTTAACAGTAGTAGTATCAGTATAATTAGAATAAATAGACACATGCACTTTGGACTTATATGGCTACATTGCTCATCATCTCAGAAATATCTATTGCTGTGTGGGCTACAACAAATACAAAGGAACAGCAACAACATTTGTGATGGCATCTACAAACTGCTGAATAACTGTCCAGCCTCGTCCGAGAGTAATTTGGCATCGGCATCCTCCTCACCGTCCTATCCATAGGCCTGAATGTTATTGTACTTACTTAAAATGCTTATATAAGAAATCTCAACTGAAATAAAATAATGTCTTCAACCACAACTCAAATTCCCAGATGGAATCTCAAAGCAGACTATGTTGAAACATGTAACTGTGATTACGGTTGCCCTTGTAACTTTAATGGCTTTCCTACTTACGGATCGTGTCATGGTCTACTACTGTTTCATATTAGGTCAGGAAGTTATGGCGATACTAGGCTTGATGGTCTTGATGCTATCTATGCAGAGTATTGGCCGAAGGCGATTCATGAAGGAAATGGTACATTTCAATTGTTTATAACAAAAAAAGCAGACGATCTTCAGAGAAAAGCACTTGTTGATATTATGTCTGGTCGAGCTAAAGGTGAGGGACCATTTGCTCTATTTGCGACCACTATGAAGTATTTCCTTGAGCCACAATTTGTCGATATCAAAGTCAATTTAGATGGAAAAAGGAGTAGTTTTGCAGTGCCAGGTATAATGGATGTACAGACTGAAAGTTTTACAAATCCTGTAACCGGAGAAGAACAAGATACAAAGATACAGCT
>DASQQK010000395.1:0-8538 GCA_035643435.1 Nitrososphaeraceae archaeon
CAGGCGTCAATTGAGGTAGATGAAGAATACAAGAGATATAGATTATCACGAGCATCACAAGCTGCAAACATACAGACCAGTCGCAGGACAGGCGGAAGTAGTTCTATACGGTACGATTAGCCCTTCTCCCCAAATAAGAGACAAATACTACGGTCCGACAAGTAATCTAACTTAGAAGTAATTAGGGACGCCGGAAGTTTCTAGTCCTTGTTTGACTGAGCCATCACTTTTCAGTTTTTCATAAGATACAAGGCCCGATATGGTTACCTAGAATATCCCTTGGCTGCAAATGGCAATATAAGATCCTTTACAAATGCATTGAATTAATTGGCTAAGATATAAGTAAGAAGGAGAGAATTATAGCTTGATTGGCTGCAATGGATCTGGAAAGCTGTATCGAGGATTGGAAACGTGTTGTCGCAATTCCCATACGAACGACAGAGAATATTACTAGATTAGCTGAATTTGCACTGCATGTATCTAGAATTTTGGCCTACCCAAAATTGAATATCGCATCCACTTTACGACAGATAGACGATTTAGGCAATAAATTCTCACAAAAAGTAATAGATCCTAAGCATCTACGACCAACTCAACTCATAGAAGTGTTAAATGACTTTTTCTTTGATGAGGTAATGTTTAAGCCTAATGCGCATGACTATTACAATCCAGCCAACAATTATCTTAACATAGTATTCGAGAGGAAAACAGGGATACCGATAACTTTGTCTATCATCTATATGCGGATAGCCTCAAAGGTAGACTTCACACTTTATCCTGTAAACTTTCCAGCTCATTTTTTGGTCAAATATATTCTTGATGATCAATCGGCTGAAATTATTATCGACCCATTCAATATGGGTCGAATAATGGATGATTATTCCCTAAAAGAGTTATTGGAGCGATCTTATCCGCACCAGAATATGGTCCTGACCAGATCGCTACTTACCAACGCTACTGCTTCAGAGGTAATCGTAAGACTCCTGAATAACCTGAAAAATAGTTTTTACGAATCAGACGACCTAGAAAGAGCAGAAATCTCGAACGAAATGATAATTAGTATTGATGAAACTAACCCGTTTTCGGTTAGAGATAAAGGGATGATTTTTTTAAAGAGAGGGCAAAAGAAGGAAGCCCTTGCTACACTAAGTAAATATCTGGAGATGCATCCTGAGACCAGCGATGCCGACACCATATTGGAATTGATTCGACATATTCGTTCCCAGAACACATAGAGCGTATTTCGTTCCGGCAAACTATCCGGCTGACTTGACGTCTTACTTCCCCGGGTGGCTTACACTGATTCACTATGCCAAATTAGACAAAAATCAACTCGTATACTTCACTGTAGTTTTATCCGATCTCACAGTTGACAGCCACTTTGCTAATTCAAGCTCGTCTATCCTTGTTACACGCACATTAGCATTTGTCAAAAGGATAGATCCGTCTTCAGGGTAAGGTGACACCGATACCACCTCGGCTACTCCAACACTCACTGCCATCTTGCTACATTCAAGGCACGGAGCATAAGTTGAGTACAGGATTGAACCTCTAGTACTTCCTGTATTACCAAAAACGGCACATTGAAGTATAGCATTAGCCTCTGCATGCATACATAGACACCTTTCAAGATCCATTCCTGACTCAATTTTACCGCTCACACGATCCAGACATCTTGAGCATCCACCTTCGAAGCAGTTCTTGATCCCTGAAGGCGTACCGTTGTATCCCGTCGCTATCTGTCTGTTTTCACGAACTATGACACAACCTACTTGCCTTGTTAAACAATTTGAACGGAGTTTAGCTATCTCCGCTTGAAGCATAAAATATACATTCCAGTCCGGTCTGTTCGCCTTGCTTACCATCTATTTCTGTCCATAAAATCGATCCTCAATAAGTATAAGAGTCTTTTGAGATTCATCGGTTTCATATTTCATAACCATCTGATCCTGACTCAGTTGTCAACACAAAATATAGATTATATAAAGCGTTAGTTCTTACCAGAGACTGTCACAAGATGCAGAACCCAAGTCTCAGAAAGGATGAATTGAGAGCAAGGAAGATTTATCTGTACACATTTTACGTCTGTGCCGCGACCATGCTAATTATCTTTGTCTATGCGCTGGTTCTGAGCGTTGCGGAATATCTGAACACAGGTAGAATTGTTATCGGGGAGGTCTTGGTAGACACTGAGTTTCCGACTACCGGTGTGGCAAAATTGGTTACTTATCTTATGATAGTTACTGTTGTAGGTTGGTATTGTGTCACTAAACTAGGAGGAGAACAAGCAAAGAAATTACCAAAGTCATGGAAGGCCCTTTTTCAGCTTATCGTGCTTGCCATTGCAATTACAGCATTGTACGAATTCATCTACAACTTTGTTGTTTGGAATTCGTTTATCACAGTTGATATGACTAATGGCTTGTTGAGGCTAGATGACATCAATGTGCCCTATCCCAATCCGAATACTCCTTGGAATTTGGTTTTTGCTACCAAGATGTCTTTTGCTGCATTCCTAATCTCTGCCCATGGTTTCTACATAATATCTAAATCAGACGAAAAGAGCGACTAGCAGTTGTTCCAACCTAGATTGCCGTATGTCTGCATATTACCTAGAGTTTATTAACAGGTGCTAGAGCTAGTCAATGGATCTGTTTGCCAATCAATACCATCTATTGCCAAGCTATATATAGCAGGTATTCCTAGTTATTTTAGTTGTAAAATGGTAGATAAAGAATCATCAAGTGGAAACGTAAAGACGACTGAGGTAAACACAGCATACGAAACAGTCAGGGATAGCTTTATGAGGGCGATAGACGAAGTTGCAAAGGCCCAACCTCAATATTCACAGTCAATATCAAATCTGCAGCTTGATTATATCCAAACGGTGAAGAACGTAATACAGACCACTTTTGCTGTCCAAAAGCAGTTTGTGGGTGAAACTTGGAATGTGTTTCCAAGTTCTGCAACCGTATCAGACCAAATGGCTAGGCAGACATCAGACTTCACAAATAACGCGATAAAAGCTATAGATATCAACAATCAATTAAACATAAATGCTATTGATGCCGTTAGGGAGAATCTTAAGGTATACAACAGAACGGTAGATACCATAACTGAATATAATACAAATATCGCAAAGGCTTGGAATACATACTACAACGTATCGCAGCAACAGCAAAAACAATTCTTTACAAGATAGTAGGAGTTTGGAAATACTAAACTCCAGAATTTTTATAATTTTTTCTTGCGAAAGCGCTCGGGGACGTTTTCTGTGGGCACAATCTATTTCTCAGCAATTTATTTTTCAGGCATAATTCATATCATTTCGATTGATGAGCTGGAAATCACGAGACAGCACCAGGGCATGATAAGGTAAAGGAAAGATAAAATACCAAAGTATTCTACACTCTGTTACATATGCCAGAAAACGAATCCAACAGTTCAGTATATCTCAAATACAAGTCCTTGGGCGACATGTTGAAAGTAATAGTTTACTCATCTCAGTCCGCACTAGGTTTGACCCCTATGTTATATCATTTACAGCATGAGAATAGAGAGATTTTGTTTATTCAAACAGGGGCGGTAGGTACATCTATAGTGCATTATGTTGAACAGCCTAGCAAACCACCAAAGAAATTCATTGAACTAAAGAGGCTGACTGGGGACTTTGCTTATGTTGACTCTCTAGGGACCGATACGCTTTCCTTGTATGTTCCGATCCTAGAATTGGAAAAAGTGACGTATACATTCCCCTTTTGATCAAAAAGGGAGTATAGTTAGTTATTTAGTTGCACAATTGATCAACTAGCATAGTGAGTTTCAATTAAATACACACACGCAGCTCGTCACTTCAGTGATACCTATGTTGGTAACTCTTAAGTTACGCTTATCTTAAATCCCCCCGTATCGAGCAGCAAACCAATCTCTAGAGACATTCACCTATCTAGTCGCCTGACTAGCTAGTCCTGCTTCTATATTACAACGAGTCTCTAACAGATATTAAGAAGATAGTTTTAACATCTAATTAGAGGAGTGAGTTGGCTAACGCGATGAGAATGTCCAGACCTGCGTCATCTCAGGTGGGGACTCTCAGGCTTAGTGAAATATTCTATTCGTTGCAGGGAGAGGGGATTGACGAGGGAAAGCCTGCAGTCTTCGTACGAATGGCGTTATGTAATCTATCTTGTGTATGGTGCGACACGAAATACACTTGGGACTGGAATAGTTATGATTTTACGAAAGAGGTTTCGGAGATGACTGTACCTGAAGTTTGGGAGAAACTAACTAGGTTCATCACAAAACATTGTGTAATCACCGGTGGAGAACCTCTCATACAGCAGATGAGACTCATCCCCTTGCTCTCCCAGCTAAAGAGTAATGACTATTTCATTGAAGTTGAAACGAACGGTACTCTTCTCCCTTCACCGATTATGGAGAATTTTGTCGACCGGTGGAATGTCTCTCCAAAACTTCAGAACTCATCAATTTTGAAACAACACAGAGAAATTCCCGTCTGTTTGGAATATTTCGCTAAGAACACTAAAGCATACATGAAATTTGTTATTTGCAACCATTACGACGTAGAGGAGGTGATAAGTCTGATTGAAAAATATGGGCTGAAGAGCGAGAGAATTATTTTGATGCCGGAGGGAAATTCTGCGGTAGATGTTATGGAAAAATCTAAATGGTTGTCAGAAATCTGTCTCAAATACGGCTATAGGCTGTCAGTTAGGCTTCACACGCTCATTTGGTCTGGCGCCAGAGCCAAATAGTATCATACTCGAATGTGAATCTTCTGTGATCAAGGATATCAAAGCATACATCGCATGGGACGTAAGAGAAGGAGAGGGGCTGACAGGCTCCTAATACAATTATAAGGCATTAGGACATATTCTCGTTATTTGATATCTGTCCGGCATCTAGAGAATAGGAGACATTTGCTAACTCTAGGCATTATTATAACTAGTGCCAGTTTGATTTACTCTTTAATGTATCCTTTAGAACTGCGAGCTTCAAATGACAGCAGATCAGAATTAACAGATCTCACGAATCAAAATCCCCTGGTAGAGTTTGGTAAGACTGTGAATATCTCGAATAACACTGAGGATTCGGTCTACGGCCAAGTAAGAAGCTCTGAGAATAATATTTACGTCGTATGGCAAGAATCGGTACCTGGGCGTGCAGTTGGAAACTATGAAATTTTCTTCAAGAAGAGCAACAATAGTGGGAATTCTTTTGAGAGGGAGATTCGATTAAGCAATAATAGCGGGTTCTCTGAGCATCCTCAAATGTCTTCAGAAAATGGGAATATCTACGTAGTTTGGGCGGACAACACAAATGTTAATAAACAGATTTATTTCAGGAAGAGCATCGACGGAGGGAATTCTTTTGATGAACAGATGTTACTCAGTAACAGTAATTCGAATGCTTTCAACCAAGAGATCGCAAGCTTCGGGAAGAATGTGCATATTGTCTGGTTGGAGAAGATTCCCAATGGACCCTATCGAACAATGACGACCTCGAGCACAGATGGTGGAGAGACTTTTCACAAACCAATAGTTTTGAGTGAAAATGCATCAGCTCAAACTTTTCCGAAAATATCCACATATGATAACCATGTTTATGTCACCTGGAATGTCGAGGATGAGCCGGATACTGATAATGGAATATACTTTACTTCTAGCTCGGATAATGGCATGACATTTGGTAACATATCTAGGTTGAATACTGAAGAGAAAGACTATGGTGAACCTCAGGTTACTAGTGCAAGAAACCAGGTTTACGTGATTTGGGGAGGATCAGATACTCACCGACTAAGTAGTTTGAATATCATCAAGAGTGATGATTATGGAAATACCTTTTCTGAAATCAAGAAGTTAAGTGAAACTGATCTAGGTAAACTAAATGAACCATCAAATGCAGAAATTGCAATCGATCAGAACGATAGATTATTTATAGCATGGCAAGATAAAGTGAATGCCTCAGGTAAAGATGAGATTCTCTTTGCATTTAGTACTGACAGAGGTAAGACATTTAGTAACGTCACAAATGTGAGTAACAACTTAGATATTTCTGAATGTCCTTCAATTATTGCAACAGAAGACACAGTATTTGTAACATGGGAAGATCTCACTCCAGGGAATCATGAAATACTCTTTTCCAGAGGAATGATTGTTTGATGATTTTGTTGGGTTCGCTGGATCTGTTCTTGCATGGAAGTGAAACTATTCACACAATAAACATCATTTTAAGCATTACAAGCAAGGTTGAAAGAAGGGCTGAAGCAGTACGTTCTGATTGCAGAATTAGGCGAATGAATTGAACACCGTTTCCCGAGAGTCGTACGTAAAGAATGCCCTTCAAGAATTAATCAAGAGATGGAATGTGGAGCGTCCTGTTTATGATCTGCACTTGGGAAAAAGGGATGACGTTAAGGATACTACGATTCAGGTAAATAAAGTCATATTCCATATCCCCTTTTTGGAACGCGATTCCTTGTATTTGCTTTGGAAGTGTCTATGGCCTGATTGCCACAATTGTTGCGAACATCAAGCTAGCCTACCTTTGACCAAGGAAGATATTGTTCACATTTCCTCGAAACTTGGACATAACAGAACTTCTGACTTTGTAAAGCATGACGCAGTAATCTCTACACGTGATGACAATTCAATGGGGAGCTTGATTACAACGATCACTATGATATCGCTAAAGAGGAAGGAAAATGAAGATGAAACTGATATTGGCATCCCATGTCGGTGCAGGTTCCTTTCTGAAACAGGCTCATGTTCTCTGCATCCAGACAAACCAGGAGTATGCTGGTTATATCCATTTTCTTCATGGATTCAAATCGATAAAGGCAGGCCTCAAGTGCACGCCTCATTTCAATTGACTGGAGACTGTCCAGGCTTTTATACGGCCAAGAACTTGGAGCCAATCAAAGAAGAACTGGAGAATTACTCTAAAATTATCTTCGATTATAATATGTCAATGAATCGAACAACTAGAGAGGGTCTTGGTGCATCAAACTGGGTAGACGCCTAGATGCATTATATATTCTCGGTAAAATAACGCGGTAAAGCACTAAATTATGTGCAATCTTTTTGCACAACCAATATGGTAATAACTCCGGGGAATCCCGGTGCTAACCAGCACGTCATCACTTAGAATTTTTTGTTCACAAAAACAGCACACACCGTTCTGTCTCGTGTTTATTATACTCACGATCCTATTAGAAATATTATCTTTGGTGATTATTACTACACGCGCCAATCTTCATCTAGGCATACACCTAAGTGCGCTTTAAGCGATTTGAGTCTTTTTTATAAGAAAATTTCTACTATCTGATCATCATTATTATAGCGCAATGATGATCTAAATTCAGCACATTGCCAAGCCTTCCATATGCAACGCGGCAAGTGATATCCCTTTATAACTAAGAAGTTACTACGAATAGGGCTGAAATACCTTCTAGTGGGTACTGGTAAGATATTTTTTGAACTTAATCTAATTGGTCATGTCAGGGTCAGACACATGACTGCCGTTTTCTACTTGCAGATCGTCAATCTGACGACGCGTACGCGCAATACACGTCATCTCCCAATTCTATTCTTCTTTAACCAGCGAACAAGTTCTTTATTCAGGTCATTGTTGCTGACATCTATCAGAGGAAGTCTTACTTTACTAGTCGATTCCAGAGATTCTTTGAAAGAGTTCATTTCTGCATAAGAAAGCCACGCCCAATGAACTATACCGTTCATCTGGTCCTTCACTACTTCTGCAGTAGAAGGCAGTGAAACGTGTGAAAAAACGATCCCGTCACACCACTTGACCAAGCTTGCTGTGCCTTCAGGTACAACGCCAAGTGTCATATGTTTGACGAAATCTGGGAGGGTATACTCGACCATCTCGTGTATGATTATTTGCTCAATAGGAGAATGTATAATTTTGATCAATGTGTGGATAATGGGTAACGGCCTATTATATAAGCGGTTGATATGAGGCGTCAGATAGCATTTGAGCATTCATGTTAACTGATGGTCCTAACTCTAGGACTGAATATTGAATTACAAATAGAGTTACTTATCGCTACGCAGAAATCAAAAAAATGGAGGGAATTCTTTCTTATGCTTTCCTAGTTACCTTCCACCGTTGTTGCTGTCACCGTCTCCACCGTTGTTGTCATCGCTTCCAGATGGTTGCTGTTCTACTGGTTCTGCTTGTGGAGCTGCTGATGGTTGCTGTTCTACTGGTTCTGCTTGTGGAGCTGGTTCTGGAGTCGGTTCCGCAGCTATATTTTCAGGCACACATCCCAGGTCTGGGTTCAGCGGCGGTGTTGCAAGAATGAAACCTTCAGGACATTCGTCAGGGGGTTCAGGTTCACCTTGTTGTAGAGGAGCTGCCTGTTGTAGAGGAGCTGCCGTCGGTTCTTCAGGAGCTGCTTCTTCTGTTGGAGCTGCTTCTTCTGTTGGAGCTGCTTCTTCTGTTGGAGCTGCTTCTTCTGTTGGAGCTGCTTCTTCTGTTGGAGCTGCTTCTTCT
>DASQQK010000396.1:0-2443 GCA_035643435.1 Nitrososphaeraceae archaeon
ATGCAAGTCGTCATCCGAGATATCTTCTCCTTCACATATTCTTTTTAAATTAATCAAATATCAAATCTGTAAATATTAAAGCCTTTTTATCCGGTGTTCTGGTAGGTAAGATTGTGTACAAGGATCCAGTATGTAATATGATGGTAGATGAAAATAGGGCGCAACATATTGGACATAGCGAAGTTTATAATGCGCTGGTGAGGATAATGCCTGGAGAGGCTACCAGGAGGATCGTTTTGGACCATGGCGCGTTTCCCTTATCATATCTCCCACCAAGATTAGCTTTTCAGTATATTTTGGCAGCTCTTGAATCTCAAAAGGAAGTCTAAGTGACTCTAACCAGATCCTGAATCGTTCGATCAAACCTTCTGAGAACATATCAATACATTGTATGATTCGAATGATGGCACAAGTAAGTGAGATAGTAAATGCTCCACAATTTTCTTGAGGACATGTTTCAATACGGATGTTGGCGTTAGAGGAAGTCGGACTTTCCATTCCCGTTATGAGTACTGTCGTAGCACCAAAATGTCCTTTCGCTACTTCCAGAGCTTTAATGCTAAAGGTCTTGGTTCCTCGATGCGAAAAGACGACTACGAGGTCTTCTCGTGATACAAAATACTTCGAGTTAACAAAATCGTAGCTTTGCACTGCAATAGCATCCATTTGTACGTACTCTCTCCACAAGAATTCGGCGACTTTAGCAGCCCAGAAGCTGCTACCGATTCCTATAAAATAGATCCTTTTAAAGTCGAGAGTGTACATTCTAGAAGGAAGTGGAATATCAAGAATTCTTCTCCATTCATGGGGTTGGTTGAGGATATTGGTTTCATAAAGAAAGGTCATACAGGTTCTTGTGCTTATTGTAATGATAGTGGTAAAATAAACTTACGATGTGGTACATGATTAATAGGTGCTGTGTACATCAACAGGTCGGCCACAAACCTCAGTACTAAACAGGCACTCCCAAGAATATGATGTTTCAACTCAGATAAATCATCCGATAGGTTACAGAATATACAACAGTGATGAACGATGTTTACAATAATATAACATTACAAAGACTAAACTTTTATCTGCTTTCTTAGTTGAACTATTAAGACTTTTATGTGATAAGAAAGGTAGGACGACCAAAATGAAGCTGACTCATGACATAGTGTTCCGGCCGCCTACCTAATTCTTGTCTACAGGTTCTCGCCTGACGTTAACGTATAGCTAGCTTCGAAGATATGGTATTAAAGGATTTCAACAGTTACCCGGAGGTGTAGTATCCTGAAATTATTAACATTCCGTCTCATGTTTCTATTTGCCATTCAATCACCTTAAATTATTAATCATAAACGGTAGATGTCTTCTTCTGTCTATCTTTCTGTAGAATGCCTGTATTGGTGTTTCTAATTCATTCCAGTTCAATGACATATGCGGCCTCTTGGTGTTGTACCATATGACAAACTCCTCAATAGAATTAAAATGTTCTACCTTTGACTGAAATGTCTCATAAAATCTTTCTATCTTGCCGTTAGTTTGAGGATGTTGTACTCTTCCAAGTATATGGTTGATCTTTCTATTAACCAGATACTGCTGGAACTTGCTTACTCCGACTGACTTTATTTCACCAAAATTTGCATAGAATTGACTACCATGGTCTGTTTAAGTAATTCAAGTGGTTTGCCATATCTGTTGATGCTTCTTTCCAGTACAGATATTGCATTCTCTGTTGTAGCTTCATCAAATAATCCATATCCAGCAATGAAACGTGAGGCATCATCCAGATAGGCTATCAGCCATTTGCCATTCCATCGATCGTTTTCAATCAGATACCAATCAGTATGCTATAAACTCATACTGTGCTTTCTTTCGTATTTGACCCACTTTCTTCTCCTTTGTTTGTTGGTATCAATTGAAGCAAGGTTATGCTCCTTCAATATCTTGTGTATTCTATTGTGAGGAATCTTAATACCATGTCTGTTGTCAAGTATGGTTTCTAATACTGCTGCGCTGCAAGGATATTCTTTGTATGCTCCAATGACAGCTGAGATTTCTTCATTGGTAGTAATTCTAGATGGTCTTCCAGGCTTTCCAAGTATCGGTACAGTCTTTGCATTCTGGTAATGAGACTATATCTGACTAATTCTAGATCTGTTAACATTTTGTAGCAATGCAATATCATTGGTACTGAGAATCCCTTTCGTTTTCTCCCTAATTATCCATCTTATCTTTCGATCTGTGAGTTTAACCACAGAGTTACTGTTGTATGTTAATAATTTCGGGATAGGAGAACAGTTACCCGGAGGTAAATGAATAGTCTCTTTTCAGTCTGCCATATAAATCATCACTGCAAATCCAAGGAAGGTCAGGAATACCTACAACTTTAATTTTACCATCAATAATTGTGGTAGGAACTGCGTTAACACCACTATTAGGGGGCTCCGAAGCTGTTCTT
>DASQQK010000397.1:0-8503 GCA_035643435.1 Nitrososphaeraceae archaeon
TTTTAGAAAGCTAAGTATTATACAATAGTAATGACAGAAATGTCCAAAAAAGAAATTAAAAAATTGTTAATTTTTAGACTAAATCAATCTATGTATTCTTTTATACTACAACATGGTATAGATACTATTATAGTTAGATGAATGTGGCATTATAAACTGAATTGTTTGTTCTTATTTCTTATTACGATCGACTGATATTGAAATTTCTAAGAAAGATCACTCGCCAATAGATAATATTTATCAATCAGTATTTTTTTAGATGGTGTGCCTAACAATAAGAAAAGGATTATCATCGATCTTGCAACTTCATTTCCAGATCCTTCGGAATTTATCCGAGATTTAGAGAATTCTATTTCATCTTATACCGTTATCCAAAAAGCAAGTTTTTTGAAGATATTGGAAATATTTTATATCAATTTTCTTTCTTTAAACATGCATACATAATAGCACTCAATAGAATATTAATGGATAATTCAAAAAGGATAGGCGACAATCATATTGGAGATGATTACGAAGAGACGCCACCTCGAGTGCTTACCACTTTCCATTATTATACAATATCTTATAAAAAGAATAGCAGGCCGTAGGTTGAAGCAGACACTTTTCTGATCTGCTATTCCTGTCTACGCAGGAGTTACACTAAGTAATTCCTTTTTTAGGGGACCTTACTATTAACATTTTGTAACATAGAGTTGATAAATTGTGATTATTATCAGCAAGGCCTAGTTGTGATGTATTCTTCTGTATTTGACATTACTTTGATTCCTACTCATGTAAATCAAGGCTTCTCCCAGCATGATACAGATTACTTACGAGGATTTAGAACGAGAATAGGACAGTACTTCAGAACTAAACGTTTCAATCTCAAGTACAAGTATCTAACTGGATAGGAAGGTTAGAGAACCTATGCTAACTGGTATATCCTACCGTTTGACATTGATATGTCCATCAAGCCAATCAAATATTCTTTGATTTGCTAAAGATAGTGCACCAATATGACAGTGGTCCTCTGCCCCTTCCTCTTCTCTAAATACAATATACTTCTTTGGGCAGGTTAATGACTTGTAAACCAATTTTGGTTGTCCAGGAAATGAATCATCTTTCTCTCCCTCAAGAACTAGAGTTTGGCATTCTATTTTATTTATAATATCCTTAAGGGTATAATCTATAGTTCTTCTGAGAAGCTCAAATGGAGACGACACCCCGAAAACCCACATTCCGTGAGAATAGGCCCATCTAGCCCCTGTGAGTAGTCCCATTGTCGTTTCTATGACTGAGTCTATCACTTCTGACTTTGAGATAATGTTTTGTTCAACAATCTCTGTTATTGGTTTGGGGAAATTCCTTGCAAACGCCATATAGACGTCAAAAACGCCATCGTTTAGAATGCAGTTAACGATTCTTTTTTCAAATGCAGCCGCCCGAGCTGCAAGATATCCACCTAGACTTATCCCCATCAACGATATGTGATTACTATCAATTTCATTTCTACCTATAACATAGTCTATAACTGGACTCACTACTCTTTCCCAGTCATATCTAAAAGGGATACCTTGTTTGCGTATCACTCTACCTTGACCTGGTCCCTCAAACGTTAGACAGTTATATCCCCTTTGTAAGGCTGCTACGACACACTGCGAATAAAGTTCTTCTTGAGTACCATCAAAACCTGTGTGAACAATAAGAGTAGGTTTTGGCGATGAGGAAGAAGAGGAAGAAGGAGAAAAGTCTTTATCCTCATTGTTTATGTTATTTTGCCTTGGTAATGGACTTTTATAGAAATACGCAGGTATTCTCGTTCCTTCATATGGTATTTCTATAGACTCAAATGGATGTGAGAAGTGCTCTGCTGCCTTAAGAAAGCAGTCAACACTATTTTGCCATGTTTCAATAATCCTCGGATCACTGGGGTTTTCATGTAAAAAGAATTCTGCAGTACGATAATAACTTGAGGCTCGTATATAGGCTTGACGCGCACTCACACTGTGTTCTGAGGAGAGACTGTCATCTCCAAACTTTCTGACCCTCTCTGCAGTTTTGAACCATTCTGAATACCAACTCTCAAAATCGCCCTCCTTTATACGATAAGCAGTCGATAGGCATTCTCCTATATCCGCTCCACCATAGTACGAGGAACCAATTGTCCTCAGCAGTTGAAAGGAGAACGTAGGATCGTTGAAAACTAATTTCATATTCATTATTTAGAACTAGGCATTTAAATAAATACTTGTCCTGCAGTTGAAGATAGGATCCGTGGATGTTAACTTATCAGGATATCTACTCGATGATTAACACTCATCTCGACAGGAAATTTGTCCGATAAGTTAACAGAACGGATCCGTGATAGGTTTAAATATTTGTATAAAGTTTAGTTGTCTGTCGATCATGCCACCAAAAAAAGAGCTGGCTATATTTATCGTACTCACAGGATTCGCAGTCATTGGCGTTACGACGGTGTTCTCGACAACAGGATTCTTTGATATAATAGGAGTCTCAGGCGCATACGCACAGAATGACACATCAACACCTAACAAATTTGAAGAAAAACTTCATGATTGCAATCAATCGATTCTTACCTTCTTAGAGTGTATATTTATCGACTAATTAAGCACCTCTGCCTGATCAAGATTAGGCCATTTGATAAGTATCACATTCTTAACTACTTCAAATGCGCCGTGGGACGAGATCTTCAAATAGCCTGTCTTAGCATGCAGTTGTCGAAAAGGTTACATTACGATTACTGTTGTCAGTCGGATTAAGTTAAGCCGATACAGCTTTAACTGCGAATGCCTCTTCTATTAGATATTTTAGCCTTTCAACGGAATAGAACATATAATACTTATATACCTCTGAGTCTGCTAAGGTATCGAGCATGCCACCAAAAAAAGAGCTGGCTATATTTATCGTACTCACAGGATTCGCAGTCATTGGCGTTACGACGGTGTTCTCGACAACAGGATTCTTTGATATAATAGGAGTCTCAGGCGCATACGCACAGAATGACACAGTGACACCTACTACAGAATTGAGTAATACAACGCATGATATCTTTATAGCCTTGGTAAATGACGCTGAATTCCTTCATGATGCTGCTGACAGCTATATCACCAATGCAATTAAAGCTGACAAACCTGATTTGGTGGAAACGTGGCAAACGATTAAGAATGATACGCAAACGCATGTTGATATGTTAAAGCGAGCTTTGGAAAGAGACCTTCGATCTAACTTAAGTGAGATCTTATGACCGGATCTATTCTAAAATAATTAGTAGAAAGTGATACTTTCTCACTCTCAACTCTTCTCAATGTGCATTGATGGAAAGCTACCTGAGTTCATAGGAGATGATCAACTCGCTATATTCCATGAAATTATGGATATGCATCGGAATATACATAAAGGGATCAGGCTCATTACATGGATAGATTCTTCTCTTGTTCAGGTAGTTGAGCACCAAAGGAGACTTTCAATATGGGCTTACCTGTAGCTGAGAAAATACCTGGTTCTCGAAATAATAAACTCACCTGGAAAATATTCCAGATATGCGAAGAGTACGCATAGAATTCATAGAATAATGAATACTTAAATACTTAAATTAAAAAATGAAAATTAACTGGTTGAGTTAGTCATTCCAGTCATATTTCCATCCGCAGTTTGATTCGCCATCATAGTTGCATTTCCTGCTGCTGCAGTTTCCTCTTCTTCGTCAATGTCAGCTGCACACATTGGGGGACAGATTGATGCTAGTACATTCTGAGTAGATAATAGAGCAGATCCAGTAACAGCTGCTGTCGATGCTATCAACGACATAGCCAATAGTTTTGAATTCATCAATTTCTAAGTACAAGCTGGTATGGAATACTACCATTTGCGTTGTTCCTACTGGCAGGTATAATAGCACTACGATACAAAGCCCGGAGAGGAACCTGCAGTCCAGTAAGAACTGGTTTTAGATACCAAGACGTCCAATAGTTGAAGAGATACGATAATCCGGCGGCCGGCCCAGGCATACGACTATTCACAGCAGAGGATGTCCACATACGAAAAAACAATACTTAATACTTATCTGTCTTCTAGGTTTCTATTGTGAAAAAGGTAGACGACCACTATATGAAGGTAGTGTTTTGAGGCACAAAGCTGTAGCCGCATACCTTGATGACATTGTGTGTACATTACATAATGTCAATTGTGATAAAAATTCTTTTTGGTCTATAGGGTAAATGAGGTAGCCGACCATGAGGAAGAATGGTGTCAGAATCAACTCAATCTGGCCGCCTACTCTATGCTTGACATTTGGCAGTGATGTTCTTTATGAGTGACTCACTGTCCACAGCTTTTAGTACTTTAAATTATAAAAATGCTTTCTGAAATAAAATGAGCACTGTAGGTCAGTAAATTCTAGGATCCATTTACTAAAATTCCTCATATCTTATATTCAACTACAAGATGACTAAACATAATGACAAGAATGTCCAATAGAGAAATTAGGAAATTCCTTATGCATGGTACTTTTACTGGAAAACTTACTACTGTCAAAAAAGATGGAAGTCCTCATGTTGTTCCAATTTGGTTTGTATTAGATGATCAAAAAGAACGAACAACCAGAAAAGTAGGAGATATTGTTTTTACCACTTATGATGGCTCAGTTAAGGCAAGAAATATTGAACGTGATAGTAGAATAAGCATTTGTGTAGATGACCAGACACCCCAGTTTTCATTCGTAACTGTAGATGGTATTGCAAAAATATTTCGTTACAAACAAAAAGAACTTCTCAAATGGGCTACCAGAATAGCAGAACGATATATGGGTAAAGACAAGGCTGAAGCGTATGGCAAGAGAAATAGCGGCGAAGGCGAAATTGTTGTACGTATAAAACCTACAAAAATACTGGCAGAAAAAGACATAGCTGCATGGGAACAATAACAATGAGGGATTAATCGTACATGATACAGAAAGCCGAAAGCTAATACAAAGCAAGATAGATGAACTGGAAAATAAATCAATCATTAATAGAGCGTAGCAGACCAAAGATGATGTGATTGCATAGTTGTCGGATCAGTCAATGGCCTTAAATCATAAGGTTGCAAGCAAGCCTAGTACATAACATAGCCCGGTCTATAATCTAGCCATTGAAGACGCATTAAATACTTGAAATGTATCTCGGTAGCATTTGAGGACTTTTAATGCTATATCATCTACTAAAAGGTATCCTTGAACATTTGATTTTGATATGAGATATTCATGCCATTTGAAATAATTAAAGTGAATTAGCATGAAATTATCATTGTACCTCATCTACGACATTACCACTCAATAGAACTCGACCTTATGCTGATATAACTGGGAATGATTTATCCATTATTCAAAGCCACCACGAACTTCTTAAGAAGATTATATGTTAAGCTCTTACGATTTTAGATGTTGCGTTAATGAACGCTTGAATCATTCGATCTGTCTACATGCTATATACATATCCTTGGAGTTTAGAATTTGAATATTATTATATTGGAACCTTTCCAAAGGATACCTGGAAATGGATTGCATTTGAGCTAAGCACGGATAAAGCAACCGTGAACTGATAAGGAGGTTTAGGAAAGAATTTGTTTCGTCAGACAATCTCTCAATAGAAAATCCTGATTGGGATATCAACCTTGAAGCGATGGGTTGTATACTTGAATTGCTTTTCTTGAAATTGTTGTAGTTATTTTCAACAAACTTAGGGTATCGTTTTAATAGAGTACCTGAATTTACCACATTTTCCTTTTTCAGTACTTCCAGACTCTTAACAAATGTACTGGTCATTTCAAGAAGTCTTCTTATCAGCCTCTGATACTCCGGTTTGCGCTTCTCATGATTAGGTATTTGTTTTAACAAATAACTAATCGGTTATTTTTTTTTGAAATCATTATCAGTAGATCAAGGCTAGATTTCTTAGTATTATGCCCATAACCTTCGATCACATCACATATTGTTTTTTCAGCATTTTTTTCATACTTTGTCTTGAAGTGACAATAAAGCGCCTTTATCGCTTTTTCAAATGACTGTTGAAAATGATAAATTGAATGTGAATAGTACCCATTTGTTCTGAGAATATTAACTGCTTTATAGTCAGACTGAGCTGCATCTATTAATGCATTAGAGAATGTTATCTTGATTGGCAGGAGTATCCACCTCAACAAAAGCAAAACGTCTTAACAAGCCATAAGATAATTCATTTAATAGGGCTTTGTCGTAGTCGTTCATAGTACAAATCATACGGAATTCCAGTGGTATTACGATATTATGTTTCAATTTATCATACAATGAGTCGTTAAGTATAGGGTATTCATCTCCCCTAAGCTGAATTGTTCCGTGGTCTAGCGCAAGAAACATTTCACCAAAGGCTTTGTTCATATCTGCTCTATTAAACTCGTCTATGAGGAGAAGTCTTCCTTCCTTTAACGCCTTGGTGACGCATCCAAAATGAAAGATGTAATTATTACCTTCGCTATTTGTTCTTAAGGAATTTCCACCTATTACCTCGTATCGTCCCCATTCGTATGAAGCTACAGCTTCAATAGGATCCGATATTCCGATAAGTCTCTTGCTTAGCTCTCGAAGTAAACGTCTAGCCAAATCTGTCTTCCCTGTCCCTGGAGCTCCAACTATAATCACATGCTTTGAAGAAATAAGATGAATAATAATCCGTTTTACTATCTCTGGGGCTATTGCTAACCTATTCTCATTTGTTTCAATACCCTCTAAGACGGATGAAACTATTTCCTCAACTGCTTCATCTGTAAGTGAAATCCAGCCTTTCTTATCTGCTGTTTCGTATTGTGTACCTTTAATATCTTTAAGCATCCAATACCCAGAACCTGCTTCCTTTAATTCAAACAAATTCTTCCCATTGCCCCTAGAGTTGGTTTCAAGATAGAATCTGACAATAGCACGGTAGCTTTTAGGGAGAGGTCTGTTTTGTTCCTCTCTGACTTGCTCAATTTTCTTGTATATATCGTTCAAATGGTAGTAATTGCCTGCTCCTCCTAGAGCAGTAAATGCTCGGTTCAGATCATCGAGCCAAATACTGGATTCGCCTGTACTTGGTTTTAAGCTGGTTTTCCTTTCCATTATCGCTGACCATATAAAGTGCCAGAATTCGCTAATATCCCATTTCTTCATTATACGATGATCATTTTTAATTTCCAAGAGTCTCTCCTGTTTTAGAAACAATTTGCCTTTGAGATCAGACACAGTTTTTCCGAATGATTCTAATATCCTGTCAATAGGAATTTCTGCATGTATTGGGACAAACTCAGTTGGATAATAAATCGAAAGGATCTTCGATCGTACGTTCCTAAAAACATTATAACCCTCGTGTTCTATTATTTCGGAGAGCTCGTTCCAGTTTCTATTCGCATGAAATTTAGCACCCGCCTCTATGGTCTTGTAAATCTCTGATTTTATGGTATTAAATGCTTCCTGTGGAGATGCATGTATATTTTTGTCATAATCATACGCTTGGAGCTCTTTGTCGCAGTGGATACCAAATTTGAGTGATGACCTTCCTCCTATACCGCCAAATTCAGGCATTCCGAATTCCAAGCGATAACAAAATGTGGATTTATTGGTTCTGTGAGTTGTAGGATCATGTTTTCCTACGACATATTCATCCAGCTGCATTTCTAGAATTTTATTTGATGGGAAATCCCTAACAAAGTCTTCCTGAGATCTCAATCTATCTTCTAAAGAAGGTTTATCTGGATCAAATAGCGATCTATTTATATCGAATGTCACAATAAGTTCTTCAAGTTGGATTTTTATATTGCCAGTTTTCCAGTTACAAAGCGCAATTAGTTGCTGACGCTGCTCGGCGGTTAGCTCAACACTATTCAGGATGAATTCATTTCCTTCCTTTCTGACGATTCCATGCTTTGTCAGCACTTCGTAAACAGGCACATTCTTAAAATCCTGTCTTTGGTCATCTGGATTGAGATCCTTGATCATTGTAGCTATATCTTCCTTACTTGCTTTACCACCTGAAACTAGAAGTGCCTTTATCATAGTTGGCTGATAATTTGCTTGCAACTTCATGTCTTTTAGGAGAAATTTCTGTAAATCGATAAAGGTAAATAAGAATCCTGGAACAGATGAACTATCTAAAGAAAGTAACTGATCAAAATCAGATTTTTCTATTTCAATAATATTGAATCCCTGTTGACCTATCCTTCTAAAAGCTTTACTTTGTAGCTTTCCATTTTGGAAGGCATCCTTAATTACTTCAAGAGTTATTCCATTTAGATCTTTGATCTCTGAGACATTAAACTTTACCTTATCTCCTGACACAGAATCAACCCTGTATACCTTTCTAATTTGTCTTTGAAACTCTATTGAATGACTTGCAAAATAAACAACAAGTATATCTCCACTTTTTACCTTTCCATGATCACTATCACTAGGAGTGTCTATCCAATTTTGATGTGCGTAGACGCTGTTCTTGAGCAGATTTTTACTTCCTGGCAGAAT
>DASQQK010000398.1:0-4255 GCA_035643435.1 Nitrososphaeraceae archaeon
TACAAGGAATCCTCTAATAACTGAACCATTGGACCAGTTTTTGAAAATTCCAGCGATATTCAAATTAAATTCATTCTGGCCTACAAGCAGTTCAACACCTTCTCCAATTGCTTGCAACATCCCGAATTCAATCCCATTATGGACCAATTTCACAAAATGGCCACTTCCTGGAATTCCAGTATGTATGTAAGCATCATCATTGACAGCCAATTTTTTTAATACTGGTTCAGCGATTTTGGTTCCCTCTTCTCTGCCACCCACCATAAAACAGGCCCCGTTTCTGGCACCTTCTGGTCCTCCACTAGTTCCACAATCTAGAAAATAGATTCCCTTTCCATTCCAGAGTCTTCTTTCTCGTTCAATGGAATCCAGATAAAAAGAGTTTCCACCATCCATAACGACATCACCTTCCTCAAGGTAAGGTGAGAGTTCATCTAATACTTGGTCAACTGTTTTGCCAGCAGGTAAAGAGAGATAGATAACAATGGGGTGCTCTAGATATGATATGAAATCTTCATAGTTTGTTACGACCTTTAGACCCTTGTCTTCTAGCTCTGGTTTTTGTTTCCTCGCTTTTCCAACTATTCCCATTTCCTTTTCTAGAGCTTGGAGAGCCAAATTTCCGCCCATTTTTCCTAGACCGATAATACCAAGTTTCAACTTATTCATTTCTATCTTTAATGTGCATTAAAGAACTAAAACATTACAGTAAATCTATAAATATAGATTAAACTAGCCAATGGCCCAACTTTAGACTTTTTCCAATGAGCCACCAAACGCCAAAAAGTTTACCATATCTTTTCCATCATTTGTTATTGAATGAACAGTATTCACTGGAATATATACAATGTCCCCGTCTCTAAAATGGGCTTCTTCATTTCCTATCTTAATCCTGCCAGTCCCACTAATAATGTAGTATATCTCCTCATGATCTTCATGTTGATGTGGCTCGTATGAAAGGTTTGGTTGTAATTTAGCAAGGGATACATAGGTTATAGATTTCAGACATTGAAACTCTGGTTCGAGATCTGACGTAATATCTCCACTAGTCTTTTCAGGGGATGAAAGCAGCCTCCAATCTATACCACTTTCATGGGCTATTGTAGGTTTAGAATCCCTCCAGTTTCTGATTATTATCATCACTTATTCAATACTATATGGCGATAGGTATTACTTCACCTTTTTGGATGGTAGTCTTCAGTTGCTTTTATATGCTTATGCACCCACAACAAACAAAGGCAGTTAAATGATTATTCTGTCTCATTATTATTATCGTTATTCTTTCCCTCTATTGGATATCTAGTAAATCCTTTTAACATCGCTACATCAGGTTTGAATATTAGATCCATTGTCCAATCCGACATGACCTTTAATTTCTTTTTTGTGACAGGCAAATTAGAAAGGTAGAAAGTTCGCCATAAAAACCAAGCAATGAAACCATGTAATCTGACGCCAAAAATGATCGCAACACCATTTCTATTTCCAATGTTGGCCATTATGCCCTTAGCTTTATAGTCTAGTTTTTCTTTTTTACTATGCCTTTGTCCTGCTCTGCCGTTTGTACTCCTTATTGAAGATACGATATTTTTTGCCGCAGTCCGACCTTCCCTTATGGCGTGCTGGGCAGTTGGAGGGTACGGCTTGCCTGTATTCGGGTTTGGTATAGACGCACAATCACCTACAGCATAAACACCAGTATATTCCTCCACTTCCATATAGCTGTTTGTCTGTATCCTTCCTCCTTTATCATGTGTACATGGAAGATTCTTGATTAGATGTTCAGATGTTACACCGGCTTCCCAAACTATTGTATGACATAAAATAATATTTCCATTGTCTAACTTTAAACTGTTCTGTGTTGCCCCATTAGCATGAGTATTCACTATAAATTCGACACCTCTATCTCTTAATCTTTCTAGGGCGTATTTACCCAAATTCTCATCAATTTCTGAAAGTATACTCTCTTCAGCACTAACAAGTAATATCTTAATTTCTGTCATATAGATATCCTTGTAATACTCTCGTACTGTCCCTCTTACAAAGTCATTCAAACCTCCAACAGTTTCTACCCCGCCAAATCCTCCGCCTACAACAACAAATGTCAACAAACTCTTTCTTAGTTCCTTATTGCTGTGTTCTATACTAGCCTGCTCTAGCATTCTCAAAATATGATTTCTTAGAATGAGAGCATCATTAATCGTTTTCATAGTAAAGGATTGTTGCTTTATGTCTTTCATTCCGTAGAAGTCTGTCTTACTACCTAAAGCTATGACGAGGTAATCGTAACTGAAGGTGATTTTATGCCATGCATACGGGTCAGATTGCCGACCCACTAAATGATTAGTGACCACAGTTTTTGACTTTAGGTCAATTGATTCTATTTTAGCCTCATAAAATTTAGCGTTTTTGCAAAAAGATCTCATTGGAGTGATTATATGCCTCGTTTCGATAGTGCCTGTTGATACTTCATGAAGCATCGGTGTAAATAGAAAAAAGTTGTCTTCACTTATTAAAGTAATCTCCACATCTTTATCATTTTTGAATTTTTTTTGAAGTCTTCTTAGGACTTCAACTCCTCCAAAACCACTTCCCAAAATCAATATAGATATAGTAGGGGAAGTATCAGGAACAGCAGAAAGAACTGTTGTATCATCTCTCATAATACTGGACTCTACTTCATGCGTATAATTAATAGATTATTCTTCTCCGACTTCATGTTTTATCGTCATAGAGGATCTATCTGAAGAAACTGATGATGAAAGGTGTTTCTGAACGATATTATTTTCTAACAAATCTGTATTTGAACTAGGAAACTTTTTTGCATTATGTTTGATAACTCGAAATATGATAAATAATAACACAAGAGTAACACAAAAAAAACAAGCTGCAATTGGGTACTGGGCTGCACACGAACAATATTCCCTTCAGGATTTACTTAGGTACGTGATAGAAGCCGAGAAACGTGGATTTACTACAACAATGACAAGTGACCATTTCCATCCTTGGTGGCATGATGGTGCATACGGCAATTTTACTTGGGTATGGATTGCTGCCGCAGCAGAAAGAACAAAGAAAATGCAATTTATAACAGGAGTGACTGCTCCATTATATAGATATCATCCAGCCATAATAGCTCAGGCATTTGCTTCACTTGATGTTTTGTATCCTGGCCGCATCGGTCTTGGCATTGGAACGGGTGAGGCAATGAATGAAGTTTCACTAGGTTATAATTGGCCCAAGCCACGCTTCAGGTTAGCTAAGACAACTGAAGCAATCCAAATTATTAGAAAGCTATGGCAGACTGATAATAATGGTATAAAAAAGAAACAAAAGGCTCTCGACAACAACAGGAAGTCAGCTGGAGCCATGTCGAAAAGTAAAAGTAAGAATTATAACAATGGCTATGTGAATTTGAATGGCGAGTACTTTTTGATAAGAAATGCAAAGTTGTATACGCCTCCTTTAAATTATATACCGATATACATGGCAGCCGTTGGTTCTGAATCTACAAGAGCAGCTGCTAAAAATTCAGATGGTTTGATTTCGTTTCTTAAACCAGAAGAGTCTAGGAGGACCCTCGACATTTTAAGTAAGGCTGCAAAAAAAGCAGGGAAGAATCCTTCTAAAATGGAAAAAGTACCTGAATATAAAATATCTTATTCTGCGGATTATGACAAAGCCTTCAAATCTAGTATGTTTTGGAGAGCTACGCTAATAAAAAATGTATTTAATTCATCTATAAGTGATCCTAGGAAGTTGGAAAAGAAGGCAAAACAACAAGTTTCAGATAAGAGGCTAAAGTAGTCTATTGATATTATCACTTCCATTGAGGACTGTATAAAATCAATGGAAAAATACTTTAAAGCGGGTTTTTCGAGAGTGTATATCCATAGTACTAGCCCAAATGAGATAGAGTTCGTTCGGGAGTTTGGTAAAAGGATGTTACCCTATTTTCGAGAGCTCTAATTGCTTTGGTTTTGCCAATAATCGCTCCGCACTCAAACAAAATTTCATGTTCTAATGCAGCAGAATTGCAATGTCAGATTATGTGAACTAGCTACAATGTATGTCCTATTAGCTCTGTAGAAAGCTAGTGAAAGAATCAAGATATGTTAGGTTGGCACGTACTATATTACACACTCTAAGGCTTGGAGAATATGTTACATCAAGGCTAACAAGAACACAGAATAGAGAACTATCATTCAAATGTATTGCCTATAATATGCATCGACTAACAAATCTCGTCTTTACTGTG
>DASQQK010000399.1:0-2264 GCA_035643435.1 Nitrososphaeraceae archaeon
ATCTTCTTTCCATGGAATGACTAAACCAAAAATAATTGGCATCAGTTACGTGATAAGAATGCAATATTGTTGCTAATCCGAGATCGTACAGATCAACTTTTGAGATCTTTACTATATGTTTAAACATCATTATATTTTAGTTAATTAGAATGAATCATATGCAATGTAGATATAATCTATCTACTGAAATGATGAATGGATTCGGGAATGCAGGTAGACAGCTCACCAATGAGGTTTGTATTCTTCAAGATGGATTCGACTAGTTCATCAAACAAGTTCCTGGCAATGAAATGCATTTGTTCTAATGTCTCGATCCAAATCCTAACTGGCTTGTTATCACCAGCGAATCTTTCTGCAATCTGCTCTTCACACTTTCCCTCAGAAATAGACCTGAGCATATAAGATAGGTAGCTGTAGATGCTCTATTTGTAAACATGACCAATCCAAAGAATGTATAGACCAAAAATGTCCATGCTGTATCCTGACGAGAAACAATAAAATAATCGGGCACTTTGACAGTCCTCGATAGTAGTAGTGGTTGACTGCCTTTTTGGCTGAACTATTAAGGCTTATATATAATAGTTTCAGCTGAGATCAATTCTTGATCAAGCTTGAACGCCTGAAGTATATTGATATTTAGCCGCCCTCCAGTAATAGCATTATATAGTTCATGATTTTCAGAGCTTAATCTGGTGTGATAGTATTGTGGACTACAGAAGGACAATGTCGTCTTCTCCCAATGTCTCGCTTAAGCCCTTGGGATACCGGAAGTGATCCTAAGGCACAAAAAAGATAAGTATTGTAGTACAAGTGGCAGTTTCACCTGCTGCTAATTCATGCCCACATTCTGGACTCAAAGCTATAAAGGAATCCAATCCTTCAGGTACCCTATTGCCGAAGGCGATGTGGTACGGCATATTTGCTATTATATTGACTGGTGTCCCTTCAGCTGAACCATCGAAGATAGTTAGGATATGGATAGGAAGAGGTTGTATTACTGTGGTAATAACGTCTTCTTCAGAGGGACAGCCAAGTCCAGCAGGACATCTCACATTCATCATCACATTAAGAGTCGGTGTTTCTAACTCGGTGTTTAAGAAACCACAATTCTGAGTTTGTGCCTGCAAACTGCCATCTGATGAGGATGGTTGTTATACGATGAATGATTTTAACCCGTAATATTGTAATGTATCATATGACATCACGTGAACGGAAAAAGGATGAGTGGAACAGCGGAGCCAGATATGAGTCATATATGGGTAGGTGGAGTAGGCTTGTTGCCCATCAATTTGTAGTCTGGCTCAATGTTTCGGCCGATGCACAATGGTTAGATGTTGGATGTGGAACAGGAAACCTCTGCCAAACAATTCTTGATATAGCATCTCCTGATAAGGTGTTGGGAATTGATTCTTCAGAAGAATATATTGAGTTTGCTCGAGAGAAGATCAATGACACACGTGCAGCATTTTGCCTCGGAGATGCACAGGTACTTCCGGTTGAGACTGCTTCATATGATGTAGCTGTCTCTGGACTAGTGCTCAATTTTGTTTCCCACCCAAGTCAGATGCTAAGGGAGATGATAAGAGCTGTGCGTGGGGGAGGAACTGTCGCAGCATATGTATGGGATTATGCAGATCAGATGCAACTTACGCGCTACTTTTGGAATGCTGCTGTGGAGCTTAACAGGACAGAGACGTTCAGTTTAGATGAAGGACAACGGTTCCCTATCTGCCGGCCAGAGCCTCTTCGCCAACTATTTCAGATTGCTAATCAGTTAGGAAATGTGGAAGTTCGCTCGATCGATGTAGTCACTCCTTTCCGCAATTTCGATGATTACTGGTCGCCATTTTTGGGTGGCCAAGGTCCCGCTCCCGGTTATGCCATATCACTTTCTGAGGAAAAGAGGGTTGCCCTGAGAGAACATATTAGGCGGATGCTTCCCACCTCCACAGATGGTTCGATTCAGCTGATGGCTCGTGCTTGGGCCATACGTGGAGTACATCAGGACTAAAATACTCGCGTTATGATTCCATTACAGTGAGATTTTGGTTGTTGCACTTCCTACCATCGGTGACATTATAGCTAACTAAATGTTTAATTGCAGTTCAATTAATCGTAGTTATACCTACTCCATATTTTTCTTCATAATTTTCAGAGTGGTAGATGGACGGTTACCAACTCATATCGCCTTTGTTTGATGAGCTTAGCGTGTCCCAAAGACTCGTTTATGCACATTTTATCCAGGGATTCAAGTTAATTTAATT
>DASQQK010000400.1:0-3994 GCA_035643435.1 Nitrososphaeraceae archaeon
AATATGTCAGTAGCGTGGGGACCTGAGGAAATGAGGACGTTTGGATGGGTTACCGCTATTGGTCCTGACGATGGCAGAGTACTGGTAGGTACAAACATGAAGCTCGAGAATGAGTCAGATATACAGCCCGGACCGATAAACGCCTCCTATACCGAACAGGTAATGTGGCGCGATGCTGAAACAGGCAAGTTACTTGCAGCCTCTGACTTCTTCACTCCCATGTCTTCAGGGTCTCAAGTGGTGCCAGGATATGGTGGCTTGAGTTATCATGTGCTTCAAGATGGTCACATAATGGCACTGCAGGTCTTGCCTGAGCCGGCAACCAATGCGACTTCGACAACTACAACAGCAACAGGTCAGAACTCGACGGCAGCAGCAGGCTAACTGGACTATTGAAAGAGTCCACAATTTTTCTTTTTTTCCAATCCGTTGTAGCTGCGACTGGCCTGATAATCGTCGCGATGATGGGTCTGAACACCATCATGATCGGTGCCCTAGCTACCACTGCTCGCGCTACTACTCAAGTCAGTCTCGCACACGAGACTTAAGTACTGAATTCTATCCACAGTGTGTCATTCGTAGATTTAACTTCCAAGTTCTTTACTTTCATGAATTCAAGCGCTCTCTTGTAATACCCTTTCATAAAATACGCAGCATTTTTTCCAGTATCATGTTGCACTACATATGTATGCATCCCTTGATTTATCAAGTGTCTGTAGCGCAGCCCTGAACCTGATATCCATCCCTCCATTGCCCTTAGAAATCGGTCCAGTTCAGTGTTACCAGTTATCATTTTAAGCCTACCTCATAGTAGGGTTGTATTATGGCCAAAGACTCTCCATACGCAGAACGATCGTATTGGTTACCAACAAGCCAGGCGCAATGGTCAAGAAATATAGCCAATTCTAACACCCAAATTTGGTTACCCAATCTTCATTGGCAAACTCGCTAACGTTGCAGAAGTCCTCGTACACAACTGCTTTATCTGCTTGCAGCAGCACTTCGTTTAATGAAGTATCATTTCCATTGCAATAGACAACGCCAATCAGCCCTCCAAAACTTCCGCCTTTCTGACCATCATCTTCATCCACCAGTGCTTCACTTCCCACCGGGCATTCAGATTCTGTAGTATCTGTTGCATCCTCGTATCCTGTTTGACCCCTTTCTGGTGTATTTACCATTGACAAGCGAATTCGGACATTATCAACATCAAGTGTATCGCCATCTACAATCTCAGTTACCATTCCTCTGAAACAGTCTGCCGAGCCCTTGCATTCTGTGGATATGGATAGTGGAGTTTGGTACTGAGGCTCATACATATGCATACCTATGGCGGCTCCTCCTAAAATACTAGGTTAAACTGCATCCTATCAATATAGGATGTCAGAGTACTGACTCTCAGATACAGGGTGATGAAAATGCAGCAGCACTAACTGCACAGCAAACATTTCCAGAGGTAAAGTTCAGGAAAAGCCCAGTCATCCACCCACAACACCACCAGAACCAGAACCACAGACATGCGAAGAGTGCTTTACTAGATCTTGTGCTTCAACCTTTGGATCACGTGTTTCATTAACACCGGTTATTATATCCGTCAATCGCTCTTCTGTTGTAATTTGTTCCTTTCCTATTGTTAGAACAAGGGCTAACATGCCTTGTTGTTTATCTGTTAGGTTTTGGGTTAAAGGTCTAAGCTCCGGTGCAACCTGGCTGTTTACTATTTCATTGAATCTTTTATCCTGTTGTGTCTTGAATGTTGGAAGTCCATTTACTACTGATGAGGCGGAAGGTGCTATTACAGCAGAAAGCATAAGAACAGTGATCATACCACTAAATGCTAGAATTTTTTTCATTCCATATTATGTTCCATTTAAGCCCATTTTAAGGATATATAATCATGAGATCTTGCACGATTGTAACAGGTTTATTGAACTTTCGGATATCCTTAGAAATGGTTATCGTCGCTTTTTCTGTATCCAATTCAAACAGAATTTCATCCATAGATCCTGGGGTGTAGCTTCCTTCCACTATAGATAATTATGATGTTTTATTTGATAGAATTAGAACGACTTTTCTCATCCCTCTTTTTTGCTTAAACCTTGAAAGCTGCAGCTTCTCTCAACTTTTCTTGCTATAGCGATTATGCAGATCTGCTGGTCCTGGGTAAGCCGTGTGTCTTGGATGCTTGTTTATGATATGTCGTTAGTACAGACCCAAAGTGTCAAAGGACGTGCTAGGTCGGTGTGTATAGTATTATTGTGTCTAAGTTCAAATAATACAGTAGCTTAGAGTTAACAGACTATTCTTTATTCTTAGGTGTATTGACAGTCTCTATTATGATCCTTATTTCACCCGCTTCAATATCTCCGTGTTCAATTGCAGGAGCTTTGTTCATCTTTTGAAGAACATTATCATATAAATCCATGAATACTTCAACCTTTGATTTAGTTTCTTTGTCATGATGTATTAGGTCAGTTCCATCAATCATGATTTGTTGAACCGCATCTTTATCGCCTTCCAATTCAGGTTGTATGATAGACGATTTAGGAATTTGTTTGAATTCACCTGTTTCAAAAGCTTCTATAATAGCGTCACGTCCGTATGCGTCGACTCTTTCGATTTTAGGATACTCTCTCTTGATTGAGAGTACCATGTCATTTATTTCCTCCATGACTGCTTCTGATACATAACTTTGATAAGGAACCCAAATTACTACTTTTAGGGCATCAAGGTCGATAAACGATTCCACATATGTACTACTTAAGCGTGATTCTAATAGCCTTCGAGCATGCTCATGTTTCACTCTGTTTAGTTGTTTCTGAACATTCAGCGCTTCAAATGTTGTTATAACCTTTCGTCTCTTCAATCTGTTAGGTTCCTGTGCCTTGTATTACATTCTTCCTCTCTTCATTCATTGTCGCCTTGCTATGTTTAAATTCATCTTCGAACCGAGTTTGTATAATCTAGAATCCCAATTAATCAAGTAACATAGCCATTAATTATTATAACGTGTTAAACAAGCTGGAACATGATCAAAGATATTAAATATATCGCCTTTTTGTTTACAGATATTGCAGTTCCATATATCGCTATTTTTGCTGGTCCTATAAACTCCTATTGGACCATCTCCTCTTTTCTTTTGTCCGTATACAATAGCTTTTACAAGTCTGAATGTCTTTTTGTACTGCATAGTTATGACTGCATCTATTGTTAAGTTGCTGTATATGGAAGTTTGGAGTATGTCGTCTGGGTCGTATGCACCGTAAGCGGATCTATTTTTTGTGTAATTTTGAGAGATTTCAATCGTTGATGAGTCGTACGCAATTTCAGACTCTTGTACCCCCATTTTTACTCTCATTTGTAGCTGAATTATCAGTTGCGTACGGTCCAGAAGACCCAGACGGCTTACTCTTGGCCTCCTGACTGTTAGCCGGTATAATTTTTCTTATTCGTATGCCTGTCTGACCTGTGTGATAATTTAAAACATATTTTTCTACTACAATGTTTACATTCGACAAACTTGCTTTGTACCTGCCTAAGAGGCTAATTTAGAACAACTCCTAAAAACTGAACTCATAACTATTATTGGAGTATTATCTCTTTTCTCAGTACACCTAGCAATAGCAGTCGCACAACAAGACAGTGCAAATACGACTACTACTACTCACGCCATTAATGAGACTAGCAAAATGACGGGAAATCAAACAGGCGGCATCGGAGTTAGTGTTGGCGTTATAGTTCAAATTAATGTTGGTATTGGAATTGGTGGAGGAAATGAGACTCAGCAAAATGCACTTGAAGACGCACTCGAACAACTGATTAAAGAGAGGTTATTAAGTGGTCTTGTTGGTGGAGGAAATCAATCACAATAGACTAGTTTCGAATCTGATTATGATATCAAACTTGCTATTTTGAACTCAAGTGGCCCATGAAAATGACCAATGCAAACAGGTCTAGGAGTAAATGAGATTCTGCAAGCAAGCTTCACCAGATA
>DASQQK010000401.1:0-55025 GCA_035643435.1 Nitrososphaeraceae archaeon
CAAGCTAATATCGCGAGAGCAGAAGGGATTAGACAAGCTAACGTACTACAAGCACAAGGTGAAGCACAGGCCATAACCACAATAGATGAACAGCTACGTCAGAGTCCAAGCTACCTAGAATGGCTCAAGTCCCAGAAATGGAATGGCCACCTCCCCCTTGTAGTTGGCAGTGGTGGTGCGGGTCAATCTGTTACTCCATTTATAGAGATTCCGACTAGCAGAAGTGAATTAGGATCACAGGCCGGTAATAGTAATTCCACTGCTGCACTTGCGTCAGGTTTGGCTGGAGGCGGTGATACGTTGCAGGATGTATTAAATAACACGCTACTAACAAATGCAACAAGATGAATGTTCTATTCTAACTAAAGGCTATCCTTTGTCAAAAATTCGCTAATTTGGCCTATATCCCACGTTGTCACTGGCCCCAGATCTCTTGAAGTGGCCTTCTCACCACCCGAGGTTCTGAATCTACCAAGCTTCATGATCCTATCGACTATAAGTGCAGCAACTGGCAAAGCCCCAGTTGCTCCGGGGGAATTGTAATTTAGGGTATGGACTGAATCTTCATTTCCAACGAAAAGGATGTCTGGGACGAATCTACCGCTCATATCTACCAAAGAAGATCTTATTCCCGATGTGCCTCTTACAGTGAATAGTGAAGGATCCAGCGCAGGAAGAAACCGCTTTGCACGATTTATCATTGCCCTCTTTGAAAGAGAGCTTCTAAATTCATAGAGGAGCAGAGATAAGAATCTCTTGTCTCTGAAAAGTCGGATCAGTCCAAGTCTTCCTGAGCATTTGATTGACTGCAGTATATTCGGCAACAACAACCTCATATTTCTGTGCCAGTCATATGCAAAGGGGCCTGATACCAAAAGTGCATTTGGTCCGACTTCTCTTCTTCCATCTACCCTCACGATCCAATGAGGATCAAGAAAGGGATATTCATGATATTTTGGCACTGAATAAATACTCCGCTTTGTGAGGTCTCTGAGGGAGGGCGGAGCTAACCAATACTCACCTTTGAAATGCAGGACTGCGTAGCCCGTGGCTAATCCCATCCCATGAGCAATGTGAAGAGCCCCCCCTCCTGCCACATTAACAAGGTAATCTGTGGATAACTCGGTGACGAACCTTTGGTTGTCAGATGTTGAGTGTCTCACATAAGTTTCAGCTCCAGGATTTGGGATAGATCCTGAACCAGCTGATAGCGTGAGCCGTATGCCTTGATGCCGCTGTTTGTGCGTAGAATCTTGGCAATACTTTCTGGAACTTTGGTCGGAGGAAGAGTGTTCTCCTGACTTCACTGACACTACCTTGGTTGAGAACATCACTTTACATCCAAGATGTCGAGCATCATTCAAGAGACTCGAAGTAATTTCACCGTAGTTAACTGAGGCATCTTTAGTACAATGAATAGCACCCTTACATCTGACATTTGGTTCCAGCGCTGCGACATCTCGTTTATCCAAATAATACAGTTCATCTTGATGCAAACCATTTGAATACCCCCATTCAAGATACCTGTGGAGATGGGCTATTTCACTCTCTTTAGTAGCGACTTCCAAAATGCCATCCCTGATGAAAGTAAGATGTCTAGTCCGGCAATATTCGAAAATCATTTCAAAACCAAGAGATGCGGACTTGGCAAAGAGTTTCCTCCTCGTCGGATCATAGAGGAATGGAGCATGAACTTTTCCGGTGTTTCGCGAGCTTGCATGGAACCCCGGTGAACTTTCTTGTTCAATAAGAAGAATACGCGAATCTGATCCTAGATTGTACGACAACAAATAAGCTATAGAACAGCCAAGGATACCTCCACCAATTATAACAATATGGTAATGTTTTCTCTCATTCAACGTTAGCTTAGCTTATTGTGCACATCTATTTCCTTTACGAGGTCATTTTATTCTTTGTCGATCCGCCGCTGACCATATCCATATCATACAGTATGAAAATAAGTATATATTATTTCCTTTCATAAAACAGTGTGTGAAGGTGCTAATAGCCGAGGACAACCCAGATACTCGGTTTTACTATGATATCCTTTTTGAAAAGTATCAACATGTGCTAGTTTCAGCCAAGGACGGTTTAGAATGTTTGAAAATATATCATGACGAATTCGAGAATGTCAGGCTGCTAACTGATGCAATGCAAAAAATCCAACCATTTGATGCTGTGATATTAGATTACAAAATGCCTGGGCGCAATGGTCTTGAAGTTGCTAAAGAGATTCTAGCAGTTAATCCTCATCAGCGAATAATATTTGCATCCGCTTATGTTAGAGACATATTGATGGAGGCAGTGAGACAGCTTAGACAACTAGTCGAGCTGGTTCAAAAGCCGTTTAGCGAACGACAATTCATCGATATACTTGAAGATACTGAAGTATATCAAGAGCTTGGTCAATTAGGTGTTGACGTAAATCAAATCAAAAAGGGTCAATTTAGACATGAACAGCTGAAGTCCCTTCTTGAGACATTAAATGAACTTGGAAGACATCGAGATTAGTACTATTACCTCAGTTCTGCCTCCCTACATAAGATGAGACGAACTAGAACTTTCAGGAGAGAAAACTTGTTGGAGTGTCTCAACAGGAAATCAATAAATTTTAACCATTAATTTTTTCAAAGATTGAGCATCATTGTATGGTATTTGACCATTATGTTTATTGCCGTCACGGCTCTAATTATTGTGCTTCTATCCTCAGCATTAAAGCCACCTACTGTAAATAGTATGATAACCCATCGGCCGAGTATCTACTTCACTTCGTTTGTTTCTGCTCATACTATTAACGGATCAATTGGTTTCAACGCAAGCGGGGTGATCGATGAGTATTCCAACTACACAACATATCCTGCATTCGACTATATTCAGACTATAAATGGCCTAGCCAGGACTAATGACTTGACTGCTAATAGCAGCTTTCTGCCAGTTCCTGATCTCACCTCTGCAACTAGAACACCTGAAGCCTCTACCGCTCAAGAAGCAAGCGAGATGACTCAAAGTGCAATCGAAAATATGGTAAATCCTAGCTCTTTACTCTCTTCAGCGATAGATGATATTCGGAAAAGTGGTAGTAATGAAGCTGACAATTCTCAAGATAACCAGCCAGCAGATAATATGAGTACGAGCTTCATCACCAATAGATTTTCGACCATACCTTTGTATGGCGCAGTTATACCACCGAAGGATTATCTCATAGTATCGAGCTATAACGACGGCTGGAATGCAAAGATTTCTGCGACTGCGCGAATTCCATGTGACGGTAATCATGAAACTCCATTGAAACTGGTCTTACTGGAAAATTGGTCAAGCATAACTTATCCGCCTCCTAAAATGCATATAGTTTATGACAACCCCGAGGGACAGCTCTGTATGTTCAGGATTGAATATCCAGAAAACAGCATTATTGATTTGCATGTCCCTCCGATTCCTCCTGCAGACGAGGATTCTATTGACGGTCCAGTTACATCAATTTCACTAGCATTATACAACTCTGGGACATCTGAGTTAAAATTACCCGCCGGTAGCTCAATTACCGTATCACTCTCAAGTGCCTCTCAGGTGGCTTAGTTTGGGTTGTTGTGGTCATAACGAAAAAAGACGGCACAAAAATATCGGTAAATCTCCTCAGGCGGACACTATTGACCCCAATGCTAATATTGGTGATATTCTTATTACGAGCATTGATTGAACTTGATAAAGTAATGTATGCATTGGGAGATCGAAAGTCCTTGTCAATAATTAAGTCCATAGCCAAGCAGCCGGCTGATACAGCAACCCTACGCAGCCAACTTAACCTATCTCGAAAGCAGTACTATACCCGACTCTCCGAGATGGTAGAAGTCGGACTTATCAGAAAGTATCGCAGCAATTATACCTTGACGTCGTTCGGAAAAATGGTATATGATGCTTTAGGGATCATTGAACTGGGCTTGACAAATTATTGGAAATTAAAGGCTTTGGATAGTCTCGAATTCGCCAAGACTGCCCGAGTACCCCATGAAGAAAGAGAAAGGATCCTGGAATCATTGATAGACAATATGAAGATTAAAGAGATACTTTTAGCCCACTAACACCCCCTTAGTTTATTTGTTTTTAATGCTGAATTGTGTGGTCGTACATAATAGGAATGACTAATAGACATAATAACAGTCGAGATACATCTTCAACTCAAATTAATAGTCGAGATTCGTAAAAATAAAAGAATATATATAGCGATACTCATTAGATGTATTAATTATTTTCCTCAACTTGAATACTTCACTTTAAAGTAATGGTAGATAATTACTCGTAGGGTATTTTGTAGTGATTAGGATATATATATTTATAACACTATGACTGTAAACGATATTGCATGAAAGCAAAACATTCAATCTCACATAAAAAAAGAGAGGTCACATCTATCAAAGTCGATCCTGAATTATGGAAAAAGGCAAAGATAGAAGCAATCAACCGGGAGATCGATCTGTCTGAACTAGTAGAAGATGCATTGAGGAAGGAAATTAAAGGGGGCGGTTCCGTGATGAAATGAAGTGCTTTAAGATAAAGGACTTTTGGTAGTGGTAGGAGGAGGCGGTCACAAGACAACAATAATGGCATCACCATGGTTAAAAGGTCAGTTAGTTCTGGCCTTCAGCCGCCTTACTACTGATTAACCTCAGTCCAGATATGAGTATAGAGTGGTACTCGCTTGGGATACTATTCTTTTCCAAGAGATTTCCTTGGATACGGGTTTATCCTTTACTTGTGCGGTTTGATGCATACACTGTAGGCGGTCAGACGTAACGCATGCATTAATGAAGTAAATAAGTCCATATGGATCGAAAGAAATTAGGATTCGTCCAGATGCTATTAAAAAGGGGTATAATCATCTTAGCCAACCGATAGGAATGTCCTGATAGAGACCATTTGGTAGAATTCTTCTAATCGAAATAGGTAGAGCTCTAGCCTCTAACTCTGCGATAGCCAGGGATATCGAATCTTTGATTTCACTCGGGATTTGGATAAGGCTCGGAGCTCCTAAAGAAAGTTGAAGTGACCTTGCACCGGTAATTCTCGCCTTCTCAAATCTCGTAAGACTACGAGGGCCAATTAAAACTTCGGTGGAGGAACCTGAGACCTCTTGAAGCAGGAATTCGATTTCATCATATGTGACAACCTCATCTTTTGGTCTAGTGCTTACTGAAAGCTCCTGCATGGTGTTAGCTTTCCCCCCTGTGTTACTCCCAACGTATTTCCCTTTGTCAGCTTTCTTTTTGCTTCTCTCGGCCTCTCTTTTTCCCCGCGATGATACCTTCTTACTTTTTGAAGCCACTGGACCGGACGGTCTCTTCTTTTTTGTCGAAGACTGTTTGTTAGGAGACTCTTTAAGTACCAAGAACTAACCAAAGGGGAAATCAATATGTAATTAAATGTTCCGAAAATCACCGGGCACGGCTATAAATAAATGTTTTCTTTCAGTTTAGTATTGGGTACCAGTACTCACATATCGAAACTGTAGATCGAGACCCACATACCAAAGATAGACCATTAATGATAACTTTTATTTTAGTAGGTCAAGATTAGAGGAGTAAAATGGGGGATAATAATCGGGACAGTCTGAAATCGGTTTCAAGGCTAACCGCTCTTGTAGAAATACAGGGACAGGGTACAATCGAATATGAGCTCATTCGACATCTAGCGCCTCTTACCGTCAACAAGGTGTACAGTGCTCTACCAATCAATGATACTGTACATTTTTACGACAATAAATTTGCTTATATAAATACGAACCTTCAGATCGGGGGAGAGAAACCAAGAACCAATTTTAAATCTGGAGATGTAGCATTCCTAGCTAGTTCGTCATCAGTATGTTTCTTTCTTCATGAGTGCAGGGTATCACCAATGAATTTGATGGGAATGGCAAAATCTAACATAGAGATATTCAGCAGGTGCAAAGCTGGTAACGTATTAATATTAAAGAAACAATAAAGGGGCAATTGATATCCATCATGAATTTGTTCCAGGAATTGGTTGATAAATCCGATGTCCGCTGTATCCACCAACCGGTTTAACTGCACCCTTAGCCTCCATGGTTCTTATAAAGGTATTGGCTACAGATATCTTTACACCCAGGTTTCTTGCCAATGCTTGGACTGTGATGGCCTTCATGTGTTGTAATGCGTTCTTGCCTGCCGCTTCCTCAATTGCGACTGATAATTTTTGTCTGCCTCCGCTTGCTCTTTTTGAATCATCTTTCTTCTGAGCTTGGGACTGAGAAGAGCCAGATGCCGCGGAAGTGTCCCTATTTTTAGCACTTGAGCCTACCGGCTTCTTTTTTACGCCGCCCATGGAATTCCTACTTGTATTTGTTAAATATAAGCTGTACGTTAATGCTCATCACTAGTTTTCTTGACAAAAATATCACCCAGGTCTCGCTTCCCTATCGTACTATTTCAGTTCAGTTATCACACTTATTAATCCAAAAATTATACGGTATCACTCTGGACGCAATGGTCGTACTACTATAGACATCTTGAATGAGGACAAGATGTCCTTACATCTATTGCGGATCGTTACTTCAGTAATCCCAGCAAAGCTTGAGATCTCCATTTGTAACAAACTTACCCCCAATAACACGGATGCAAGGTATATGTAAGCTGCTGCAAGTCCATGTGGTGATTTACCATCAGCCAAGAGATGGTCATTAGTTTTGTGAGCTATGTCAATGGCCAATCTTTCTACCTTAGTATCAATCTTTGCCATATTGGCTAATTTAGAAATATACTGATCGATTGCAACGGGCACTGGGTAACTATCATGTGATATTCCAATAGAATGAGTTGGAGCCAGGGTTGGAGGAGAAAGCAAAGCCTGGTCCGATCGCTTGTTAAGCGATAAATCGTTGAGTCTATGTGACCCTCCAAGATAACTTCGACCTACCGTAGGTTTTTCGTTTAAGTTCTCGAAATGCCGATACCCGCACCGGGAGTGGATATTAGAATCGGTAAACGTTCCCAGTTCCATAACCATGGATCTATAGTATTTGGAAGCTAATCTCATATTTGCTTTAGATCTTTCACTTGAACCTGATGGACTAACAATTTCGTCAAGCGACCTCACCACATTGCATTTCTTACAAGCGAGGTAGATAACAGCGGCCGCAATACAAACTACGGATTTTCCTTTCGCTTCGCTCCGATTCTCAAATAGCCGATAGAACATTGCTGCGGTTTCCGTGATAGTCTTAGGAAGAGAAAGCAGAGAACATATTTCATTAATCTTGTACAACACGTTTGACAGTCTCCTTTCTTTGGGGGAGGCAACCCTTATTCGGGATTGCCATTTTCTCATGGTATTCATTTGTTCAACAATTGCATAATCTATGTTCTTTCCGCTGTAATCCTTAGAACTAATACTGATCTCTGTTCTTAGGCCGTAATCATGCAAGGAAAAACTTGTATGACCGCTTGCTCTAGTCAGCTTACTTTTCTCTTCAAAATCGTTCGAGTGACTCTCTGGGCCGTAATCATTGATCTGATCCATCACGACACAACCGCACCCTTCGCAAATGTACTCACCTTTGCCCTGGTCGTGTATTAGTCGTGAATTACATTCCGGACAAATTGTACAATAATCCATACTTGTCATGCTTTATTACAAGTCCCTGATTCAATCTGCCCTAACTGATAAAAGTCATCCGCGTTAACAGGTCCGACAACTTCCGAATCTTGAAGACTTACTGGAAAGACATCATCCGACATTTTTTTTGTGATCCAAATTATTTGAGCATGTCCAACCACCGTGATCGTCAGAACGCAAAAGCCGGCATTATATTTATTTGAAATGGTCATAAGTATTTATTTTAGTTGAAAACTTTTGTAGATACAATTCATATTTTGAAATCCTAATTTACAAGAGGCTATATTTTGTCAATATATGTGACAATATTTGACACTAATGCTTATTTGTGAAATGACCAATGTGGGTTGTGCTTAGCAGTCGACTAGAAGTAACCCTGGATTACGTTGATGTCACCGTTCGGCGGAGGAAGAAATGAGATGTCAAGAGGACTTGCCATTTTCCTGTTCTGGATAATGGGCTTTTCAATAGGCTTTGCAGGATATCTTGTGTTCCCAGATATAGCCGAATGGCTAGGGCAAGCTGTGCCGGTCTTTATAGATCAAAATACCTTAGGGGCCTTGGCGGCTGGGATTATCGTTTCTGCAATTAGTACATTTACAATCGTCAGGTGGGCTAACAGATCGACAGTTTACTAAGCTACTCCTGGCACCAGTAGAAATTGGAGTGTTACTGTGTGTTTCTGATTTACTCAATTATCTGGATGGAATAGGATTGTAAAGAGATTATCGTTCTAAATCACTACGGGGACGCTCGGTAACTGATTTAGCCTTGAAGTCTAGCTATGCAAAGATCGGTTTATAAGTGATATTTCTATATATTACTAGGTGAAGCAAGTCCTTCAGGATACCTCAGAGTCCCTGATGAAAGAATTTAAGGCCACACGGCGAACTACCCTCAGTTTATTCTCTCAACTTAGGTATGAGGATGCTGTGATTCAAGCAAGTGACTTTGGGAGTCCGCCTAATTGGCACTTGGCCCATGTGAGCTGGTTCTACCAAAAAGTTCTGGAAAAGCATGGAGTAAAAATGGAGCTACTTGCCGGAATTAATTTGGCATACTTAAACTCTTACTATCAAAAGTACGATTTTATTTTGAGCAAACCTCAGAGAGGAAGATTTCCGAGGCCCACAGTCAGACAGACTTTACAATACAGATCCTTTATAGACAAAGAAGTTATAAGATTTCTAAAAGATAGAGATGTCGGTTGTGATGATGAAGCTTGCTATGACATAAAATTAGCCAATCAGCATGAAATGCAACATCAGGAGCTAATGATTTATGATTTACAGTATTACTTTAATCGCTTCACTGATCCTTACGATAATTTTCAGCCCCCCACTGTGGAATCACTGGAAATGCAGCGAAATTCTCTGGAAGACAATTCTAGCCCTCACGACACACATCCCTCAATGGTCAAGATCCCAGGAGGGATTTACGAGCTTGGTTACTCAGGTGACCGCTTCTGTTATGATAATGAGCTCCCGGAACATAAAGTGTACTTGGAAAATTATTTAATAGATACGTTTCCAGTGACCAATGGGGATTTTCAGCGATTCATAGACGACGGCGGCTATAACGATTTTAGTCTATGGTTGGCTGATGGGTGGGATTTGATTAAAAGTCAAGAATGGAAAGCTCCTTTGTTTTGGGACTATGACAGGACAGAGGAACGATGGCTGAAGAAGGACTTTAGAGGCAAGATTAGGTTAGATCCTTGGGAGCCAGTTGTGAATGTTAGCTTCTACGAAGCGAACGCATATGCCAGATGGGCAGGAAAGCGCCTTCCAACTGAAGCAGAGTGGGAAAAAGCTGCTAGCTGGAATGAAAAGTTACAGCGCAAATTCTCGTATCCATGGGGAGAAGACACATGTGTTCACAAGTATGCAAATGTGCTTGAATCTAACAAATGGGCCCCTAGTCATATTGGATCGTATAGACAAGGAAGAAGCCATTTTGGTTGCTACCATATGATAGGGGATGTGTGGGAATGGACATCCTCAGAATACTGTTTGTATCCGCGGTTCAACTCGAAATTTCCTGAATATACTGATAAGTGGTCCATTAACCAGAAGGTTCTCAGAGGTGGATCATTTGCTACGCCGCGCTTACAAATTAGAAACAGCTATAGAAACTATTTCAGACCAAATGAGCGAATACTTTTTTCGGGATTTAGATGCGCTGAAGATCCCTAATTCTTCGATTAGCATTTTCAGACTGAAGCAGCTAGTCGCTTGCGATTAACAAGCCCACGCAATATAGATTATTATGATCGAGAAAGTTTCTTGCGATTTGGAACCCAGAATGCTCAACCATATCTTCCATTCTTTCTAAAGTAAATTTATACGAACTTTCTGTGTGAATTCGTTCATTTCTAGAGAACAAAAATGATCTCCCAAGTTTGCTCACAAATACTTCATGGGTGATTTTAGAAATGAGATTCATCTCTATCCGATTGCGTTCATTGTTGTAAAACGCTAAATGACGAAAATTCGTCTGTCTGAATTCCCCTCCTAGCTCGCGATTTATTCGGGAGAGTAGGTTAAGATTAAAAGCTGCGGTAAACCCTCGCTTATCATTATAGGCATCTTCAAGTAGCTTAACATCCTTTTGGAGGTCATATCCCAAAAGCAAGAAGTCACCTGCGTTCATACTCGATCTTAGCGAAATCAGAAAATCGACCGCTTCCTGGTACTCAAAGTTCCCGATAGTGGATCCTAGGAAAAGCACAAATTTCCTATCAGGCATTGTCGCATTCTTAGCTGAAATATTGAAAGCTTTATGGATGCCCTCGGAATAATCTGCAGGAATACCAACGGCATCGAGTCGAGCGAACTCGCGATTTAGATCACGTGTAGTTTTCAAGAGAATCTCTTGAGAAACATCGATAGGGAGGTAGAAAACATGCTTCTGCTTTGCGAGTAATGAGGAGAGCAGAATCCTCGTCTTAGCGGAATTACCACTTCCTAACTCAACGACAGTGACATCATGGTCTATAAGTTGGAAGATACTATGTCCGTATCTCCTGAGAATCCAAGTTTCTGTTCTAAAAGGGTAGTATTCTGGCTGCTCACAAATTCTCTCAAAAAGACTTGATCCCACTTCATCATAGAGATATCTTGGTTTGATCCATTTCCTATTGTTTCCTTCAGTTAGCCCTGCAACTACATCCCTAGCAAGAGGGTCGACCAATGAAATATCACGTGAAACGAATGGACGCATTACTATTTCTTAGATAGCAACATGTGGGTTCATAAATAAGTTGTGCATAAATCATTAATGTTCTGTAGAATTCAGATTTCTTATATGTGCCATGCCCTTTCTTAATGATTCAAGATAGCTCATTTTCTCTAAGATTGGTTCAAAACTTATGTATTGCTGATAATTGATTTTATGTAAGCCTCTCAAGATTGAGCCAAAATCGAGATGTCCCTCTCCGGGCATTTTTCGATTGTTGTCCGCAAAATGCATGTGGTGCAAGAAATCTCTAGTCGATTCTAACGCCCGAGAAAAGGAGCCTTCTTCAATATTCATGTGAAAAGTGTCTAGCAAAATGCCAAAACTCGGATTATCTACCGCCTTGCAGATATCTAATGCATCTGCTGCGGTACAACAGTATGGAGTGGCGTATCTGTTTAGTGGCTCAAGAAGTAGAAGTACGCCGTGATCCCCAGCGTAATTGGAAAGATTTCTAAGAATAGGAATAGATTTGTTTACCACTGCAAATTTATCGCTAGGAGAAAGTACTCTGTGGCTGAAATCAGGCATTACAGTACATGGATCGGTGAAAAGACAAATGTTGAATTCTTGTCCGCCTAATCTCCTGCAGAGTTCTACACATCTAATGACATATCTCTTTGCGATTTTCACAGTCTTAGCATCATAGCTGAGCAGACGTCTACTTGCTGCCGACCTATTCAAGTTGCCCCACATCCCAGTAACTCCTGAAACCTTGAGGTCATAAGAGGCCAAGTTTTCGGTGAAATTATCTAGGTCCTCACTTGAATCGTCTTCTCCGATAAACTCAACAGCGTCGTAATTTAGCCGCTCTATCATGGGTAAGGCGTCAGTGGGCGATTCAAATATCTCCTTGAATGAACTAAGGGTAATAGAATACTTCATCATCGATCCGTTTCTCAAGTGTATAATTCTATAAGATATGAACCTAATTCCGCGGACGTCATGGAGTCTTTTTCCAAGAGCGAACTGTCACTTTCATTCTTTCTGCTCGTAATAAAAATGGGATAAGTATCTCCTTCTTCCGATTGCAGGGGCCGTCCATGAGAGCTTTTCACTAGACTTGCGTCTAGGGGAATTGATCTCTTTGATTGATCAAAGAATAGCTCGACGGGGTCGTAGCCGGGTTTCCTATGAATGTCCACTGTAGCAGCAAATGGAGGAGCCATGGCTGAACTATACCACCAGTAGTAAGTAAACCATTTATTCTTGTCGGCGATGGCAATCAGATCTCCGCTATTGGGGTGATCTATTTGATATTCACGCTTCTCAATTTGAGTGGACAATACCTGGCAGACTCCCGGAATCCGGTTCAAGCATTTTTTTACCAAGTCGATCTTCTCGGATAGCTTCACATAGATATGAGCTACTTGATGATCGACCATCGCGAACGCATCGCTGTACTCGAAATCTATAAATTCATAGCCTCCTATCTGTCTTACTTGTAGAAACCCTTCGTCCCGTAGGAACCTATTCAAATCGATAAATCCTACTACGTCACTAAATGAGTATTCAGACAAGATCACAAACTCGGTGTGATCGAATAGACCTAATTTTTTTACTTTTTCGACAGAACGCCCAATCAGACTATCTGCTTTAACTAGATCATCCTTTACCTCCCTGCTATTTTTTCCAAATCGCTGAGCTGAGTAATCAACATGAGGAAAATAAGTGAAAAGAATTGATGGTCTTTGTGTCTCAAATGTAGTATCTGTAGCTCCAGCTATCCACTCAGTCGATTTTGATGATGCTAAGGGGCCCCAATATGTGGGTAGTTGAAATTCACCCAATTTAGGTTTTAGAACTTCTTCGTAGAACCCGGGAGGCCTAGAATAGCACCACATAATCATCCCATTTTCAAGATGAATAGGTTTAGGGGTCACTACTATGTCTGAATTTGCGTGAAGCGTATTCTGCCAGAATAAGACCGCACTGCGTACGTTTCCAGTTGAGCTACTGTCCAGTAAATCCCATATCCGAGGGGCTTCAACCAGTGAGCTATCTTGATCCCAAAATGAAACGGAATAGTTTTGCCTACCATATCTCCCATTTGATATTATACCATGTTCGCTTGGATATTTCCCTGTTAACAAACTTGCTTGTACAGTTGATGTAACAGCCGGAAAAACAGGTGTGATATCGCGACATGACCCCAGCTCTGCGATCTGTTGAATACTGGGCAAGTCTTCAGAGAATATATTGGCGGATTCTAAGCCCACTATATTAAAGACAATCAAATGTTTGTGCATGTCTTCTACGCGACCTATAAGAACCTGAGAGGATGACTATTAATATTCCTTTTACGTCTCTGCGCAGCCCTATAATCCGAAACGGACCTTTTGCAAGACGTTATTAGCTATATAGGCGGTTTCTTAATACCTTTGACTAACGAAAGAGTGTGCAATTATCACTAGCATGTCCGTCTATTGAAGGGAGAAGTACAATGTTCTGGTCAACATAACCGCCAAGGTGTCAGAAAATCCTATCCTAGATATCCTAGCATATTTTGCTATTAAGCCTTTAATTTGTTCTTCACTAAATGAAGCCCTGCTTATGTTTTAAGCATAAATAACTTCTCTCCATCTTTATCCTGTACTATGTTTTTTCAAGCCATCTAGGGACATCAAGGGAAAGTAACCAACATAACTTAATGCAATTGTCTGACTGAGATTCGAGAAATGGGGTTTAAAGGGGTCGTGTCAACTGTTAAGATTGTTCAAATCTCTATCAAGGTTATTTTGCCCTAGAAATTGAAACCTCTATGGTGGACACATTTCGTGTTTTTCCGTCTTCGGAAGAAACTGTTTCTGTACCTACCTTTACGGGTCCAATTTTATATCCCAATGTGTCCATTCTCTTAACAATGATTTGCGCCACGTCAACCGCCCTCGTGATGCTTTTTCCTCTGGCTTTGATAACTACAGTGGGTTCGTTAGCCAATTGCACCAAAGTTGCAGTCACATAAGTCATCAAAGGTTTCTTGCCGATGAATATTGCGTTTCTTGGTCTGCTTCCATTACTTTCCTGCGCTGACATCTCTAAATTCTATCCCCTATTTCACTATATAAATTGTTATTTCGACCTAACATCAATGCTATGTTTCTTTATTATTTCCTTAAAATCTGCGGGATGTGCCTCGACTTCGCTTACCACTTGTTTGTCGCCGATTTCATAACAATGAAGAAGGTCCTGCGAATCCTTATAGAACAGATAGATTATACCATCAAATACGCAATGGTATAACTCTTCCACTTGCATTTCCTCCATTTTCAGAACTATGCCGTCATCACCTGGCAGTATAGGGCTACCCATTATTTTCTATATTGATGTCCTAATGACATTTATGCGTAATCTTCAATTCTATCATCTAATTCTTTGTGCATCCTATAGAGGATAGGAAAAGCAATGAATATCCCCCATCCAGCGAATAATCATAATATTCAAGTGAACCGAAGATGAGCACCCAATTAATCAAGAGCTATTTAACACTTGTAAGATTTCCAAACTTGTTTACGTTGCCATCTAATATCTTTGCCGGGTACTTTTCAGTGCAGATACAACATTCTATCGAAATAAACACGGTAATTCCCCTTATATTGGTCTCAGTGAGCCTTTATGCAGCTGGGGTAATCTTGAATGATGTGGCTGATAGAAAAATAGATCTTAAAGAACGGCCTAACCGACCAATACCGTCTGGCAAGATTACACTCACAAACGCGATTTTTCTAGCATCTTTACTCATTGTAACATCGATCGTGGCTAGCCTTTTCATTTCCATTACCACTTCTATTGTAGTAGTATTCCTGATAGTTCTCATTTTACTTTACGATTTTCTGTTAAAGAATACCTTACTTTCTCCAGTAATCATGAGCGGTACCCGTGTACTAAACGTTCTCTTAGGTGCCAGTACTAATCTGAGTTTCATTGTAGGAGAAACTGATTTTATTTTCTACAGGCTATTTTTAGTATGTGCTTCAGAGTTTACTTACATTTCGGGGATTTCAATTCTAAGTAAATATGAGACCCTCAACAACAATTTATTCTGTCTGGGGCGATTGAACATCACACTTTTTGTTTCACCGCTAATTATCGGTGCCTTTGGTGCAATTTCAGGCTTCTTTAATGATAATACTTGGATTTACCTCCTTATTTTTGGTAGCTTCATCTCATCTATTATTATACCTTTTTCAAAATCACCTGTGCCGAATTCTACACTGCAAAAGATAATAAGCTTGCTGGTTATAGGAGTAATTATTCATGATGCAATCTACATTGGGGGCTCTTTAGATAGCTGGTACTCTGGTATCAGCACATTTGTGTTGTTGGTGCCTGCGACGCTGCTAGGCAAGATGTTTTATGTCACTTAATTAGTACCTAATGACCCATAATTAGGTAGATTACCGGAACGGTAAGTTACCATCAATACCTAAGGTCCTACCGTTTACTATAATAATTGGTTTGTCATCAACGGGACTGTGGGCTCGTGGCGCAGGCCAAACGTATAATGAAATGTTTGGGCGTAAAATGGACAGCGCGGACGCCTCCTAAGCGTCAGGGCGAGGGTTCAAATCCCTCCGAGCCCGTGACGTTAATGATGCTTCTAAGTGGGTTTCGCTATGAGAATATCTCTATCCGTTATAGGATATAGGTGACTTACAGAGAGATCAGACGCCGGAGTATCTCCAGATACGATTAAGGCAGTTCAAACCTGAATTGGTATTTCTCAGATTTGTGATTTTGCGTATCCTGGTTTTACAAGATCTGCAACATCGACCCAACATTTCGCAATCCGGTCCATCGAATAGACAGAGTTAAGAATTGAAATGTTAGGATCAGGTTGCGATCCCTTAGCTGATTTCTCTTTTATGGAAACAGATAGGTTCGAAAATTTGATGTACATTCTAACTACTTCCTCGCTCATCAAATCATCCTTAGATATAAAAGCACTTATCGACCTATGCTGCATACCATCAACGATCATGCCTGCTTCTACAATCTCATTTTCAAATCCAGTTCCCCATAATTTGGGTATTAATGACGAAAACTCTGAGACATAATCGCCGGCGCTTTCCAGATGGCTGGCCGCTACCCGGTAATCTAGTATGTCAATGTTACTCAGATCAAGTTTGCGTGCAATTCGCTGATTTAGCATCGCACTTCGGATGAGACGAACTAACAAGAAGTACTGTCTATCGATTTCATCGTCTCTTCTTGCTATGAGCTTTACTAGCTTCATATCCTTTCTCACTATAGCATTAAGCCCGTCCCTCATCATCCCTTTGATTATTGCGTTCATTCTCCGAAGGATCTTGGCTGCATCCAGTGAACCAGCATCAATAAGGAATTGAAAGTTAATGTTTAGGCTGTCCTCATCCACTATTTCAAGCCCTACCAACTTACCTAAGGCAGTTAGGATTTTCTCGCGATCCTCATAATCTATTGGGGTTCTGGCCTTGATCCTGATACTATCATATCCTGATAGATAGGCCCCAAACAGCTGGTTAACGAGAATATCTACGACTCTAGCAGGATAATCAATACCAAACCCGCGTATTATCTCGTTCTTATCCTGTGACGTAAGAATGGCAAGTGAATTGTCACTTGTGAGTTCCATTTGGATGGTATCGCCTTTCTTAAGCTGGTTCTGGCGCACCCAGTTAACCGGAAGTGAAACGAGTGTGCTACTTCCGATCTTTTGAAGGCGACGCGCATAGGAAGCCATTCAAATTTAAACGTATTTAAACTAATTAAACATTATTCTTATATTATCAATAAATCAAAAATTAATAATGGCCACATTAATTTCAGATATTGTCAATACGTCTACAGCCTTTAGCCCTGGACATGTGACTGGTATATTCGCTCCTGCAGAATTGGGTGATAGAGACGTTCTCAGCAAGGGTTCAGTAGGTGCGGGATTTTCAATTTCCAAAGGTATTACCACCACCACTAAAATATCTGAAGCTAAAACCAAAGGCTACAATATTTCCATTAATGGTGTTCAAACACCTAATGCAGCTGTGTCAGCGTATGTTGCGGAACATTATCTAAGGCTAATTAGTAAGCCCATATTTCTACAGATTAGCCACATTGCTGAGATACCTATTGGATTTGGGCTCGGTTCAAGTGGCGCGGGAGCATTGAGTCTTTCATATGCCCTAAACGACCTGTTCAAGAGTGGCCTTAGCAAGGTGGAGGCTGCTCAGATAGCACATCGTGCAGATATCGCGTGCAAGACGGGCCTAGGCACTGTCGCAGCAATATATGCAGGGGGATACGAAACTAGGTTGAAACCAGGTGCCCCAGGGAAGGGATTGACTCTGAGAAAGGATCTTCATGACTATGTTGCAATTATCCTGTGTATTTCACCAGTATCAACTAAGAAAATCCTTAGTAATCAAACAATGAACCCAGCAGTCAAGTATTGCTGCACCACAGAGATATTAAACGGTTTGACAAAAACGGATGACGTAGAGGAGTTTCTGGATGCATCATTCAATCTTGCTAAATCATTGGGCTTGACCAGAGGCATTTGTAATGATCCAATTGGGTCTTTAAAATCTAAAGGTTTTAAATGCGGTGTTGCGTTATTTGGTGAAACGGTATTCACCATCATCCGACGAGAAAGAGCAAAGGAAGCACGTTCATGTCTTGGTGAATTTAAGGGAACAATTATTGAAGCTAACATTGATTCGATGGGTCCTAGAATGATATGCGAATGTAAGTATGCGAATTAAGGTGCCCAAGGATCATCCCAGGGCACAATCCCTGCGAATAAGGGAAATGCTTGTGGACGGGTTAAGAGAGGGACTAGTCGTAGAAGAGGGCCTTATCGCTCATGGAAGAGGGGAAACCTTTGATTATCTAATAGGCGAGAAAACAACACCGTTTGCCGTAAAAGCGATCAACGCTGCGGCTGCCATGTTACTTACTTCTAATCATCCCGTCATATCTGTCAACGGAAACTTTGCTGCTTTGTGTGGGAAAGAGATAATAGAGTTAAGCATGGCATGTAAAGCGCTGATCGAAGTGAACCTTTTCTATCATTCAAATCAAAGGGAGCGAGCAATAAAGAGTCATCTCGAGGGATTAGGAGCAACATACATTCTAGGAGTGGGCAAGGATAGGACTGCTACTATTCCTAATTTGAATGGGCAGCGTGGACTTGTGGATCCAAGGGGAATTGCAATTGCTGATACCGTTTTAGTTCCTTTGGAAGATGGTGACAGGACTAAAGCTTTGATAGGAGTGGGTAAAAGGGTAATTGCAGTTGATCTAAATCCTCTCTCGAGGACTGCAGACTATGCTACCATATGCATAGTTGATAACGTTGTCAGAGCAATCCCTACTTTGATATGTGCAATCCAGCAGCTCAAGAGTAACGATACTGATACCTTAAAGAGCATGGTTGCTGAATTCGACAATGAATGGAATTTGAATGAAAGCCTTAGACTAATACGTCGTGGGGGTTCTGAGACTGGTGCAACCTCATAGTAAGCAATCTAAGAAGACAGTACTTGAGATAATTGATACAAAGAAGAAAGGAGAAAAACTCGCAGTACTAACTGCATATGATTTTTCAATGGCTTTAATTATTGACATGAGTGACATTGACGTAATACTTGTAGGTGATAGTGCAGGGATGGTAATGCTTGGATATCCGACGACAAGACCAGTAAAGATGGCTGAGATGTTACTTTTCTGTAAGGCTGTATCCAATGCCACAAGCAAAGCGATGATAACGGTTGATATGCCATTTGGCTCATACCAAGAAAGCATCAAAAAGACTCTCTCCAACGCAGTAAAATTAGTCAAGTGCGGGGCAGATTCTGTCAAGGTCGAAGGAGGTGTACAAATAGCAGATCGGATAAGAGCGCTAGTTGATATAGGAATACCCGTTATGGGACATATAGGATACACACCTCAAACCTCTAGCATATGGAATTTTTCAAAAGCTTCAGGAAAGACTAAGGAATCGGCACAAAAGCTCCTACGTGATGCACAGGCAGTTGAAAAGGCAGGAGCATTTAGCATTGTACTTGAAATGGTAACTACTGAAGTTGCCGAGATAATTACCAATAATATGTCGATACCAACCATAGGTATAGGCTCAGGCCCCCATTGTGACGGTCAAGTACTAGTAACTTATGACATGTTAGGCATATATCAAAACTTGAAGCCAAGGTTTGTAAAGAAGTATCTAGATCTAAATCAATTAATTGCCTCTTCTGTTCAATCTTATTCGCGTGAGGTCAAAGCAGGGGTTTTTCCCAGCGATGAGAATGTAATTCACATGGATTCTGAGGAATACAAGGAATTCTTGAACGAATGTGGTCTCCGAGTTCACAAATGAAGAAACACCCATATCGGCCAACTAGGGATATTTTTAGTACTGAAGGGGAGGAGCTAGTAGGCAACCGCATAGTGCTCTGCATCACAGGAAGCGTTGCGGCGTACAAGGCTATTGATTTATCAAGGTTGTTGGTCAAGCATGGAGCCGAAGTCTTCGCAGTTATGAATCAGCGGACGTCCGAAATATTCCTTTCTAAAGAGATGATGAAATGGGCCACAGGAAATGATGTTGTTACTGAATTGACCGGCAACTTGGAACATATTATCCTGAGTGACCGAAATACTGTGGATATGGTTATAGTTTACCCGTGTACCGCAAATACGGTTGGAAAATTGGCCTGCGGGATAGATGACACAGTCGTGACTTCTGTACTGACTGTTGCCCTTGGATCTGGTATCCCAATGGTTATTTGCCCGGCCATGCATGAAGCGATGTATCACAACCGGATCATACAAGATAACATTACTAAGCTAAAGGCGACTGGCGTTGAATTTTTGCAGCCGCGGCTCGAACAGGGGAAAGCCAAACTGGTAGATGCCAATGATGTTCTCAAGTACGTTCAAGACTATCAACCTGGCGTAAGCCAGAAGAAATTGGCAGGAATGACTGTTTTGATTACTGCTGGTAGCACTGCTGAATACATTGATCCGGTTCGAGCGATAATGAATATGAGTTCTGGAAAGATGGGTATGTCACTTGCAAAGAAAGCATACGAAAGGGGCGCAAGCGTGACCGTAGTCTATGGACACGGATCGGTCGACCCTAATGCCTACCTGAAAGCTCCTGGTATTGAAATTCAAAGAGTTAGCACAGCTGAGGAGATGTATGAATCAGTGATCTCCAAACTATCTGAGAAGAAATTTGACATGGTGATCCTTGCATCAGCTACTTCTGATTTTTCTATTGCAAAGAAATACAGGAACAAAATTGAAAGTTCCGTAGGTAGGTTAGATATCACTCTTGTGCCGGTTCACAAAATCATTTCAAAAGTCAAGAACGTATGCAAATACGATGTATTCTTGGTTGGGTTTAAGGCGGAATATAACGTAGAACCGAGTCTCCTCATGGATAAGGGTTATAACAAGCTTCTAGAATCTGGAGCAGATTTAATTGTGGCAAACGACGTTGGAAAAAAGAATACAGGATTTGGATCAGATAACAATGAAGTGTACATAATAGATCCACAAAAGAAGGCTGTGCACTTGCCGATTCAATCGAAGGACAAGGTAGCCTCTAAAATATTGGATTTGATCGAAGTAAAATATCGAAACAAAAGATCTAAAACCGGCTAACATAAACAGATCAGGTCCTTAGGGAACCTATTCAAGTTAAGGATCGTTACACTGGAATCTTTGCTGCTCGCAGTTTGTACGATAATACTGTCCTCAATCCGCACACCAAATTTCCCGTTTATATAGACACCTGGTTCAATAGTGACGCACATCCCCGGCATTATATTTTCTTTCCCGGTGTTGCTAATCCAAGGTGGTTCGTGCACTTCCAAACCTATTCCATGGCCTGTGGAGTGTACGAATTTATTTCCATAGCCTCTGTTAATTACCAGATTTCTACAAGCCAAGTCAACTTGTCCAAAGTCTTTGGCAGACAGTAGTGAGTCCAAACCAGTTTGTTGTGCATCCTTTACACATTCATACGCTTGTTTCACTTCGTCAGTAGCATGGCCTATAACAAATGTTCGTGTAGCATCTGCCACATATCCTCTATATTGAACCACTAGGTCAACAATTACCGTATCCCCCTTTGAAAATGGTCGTCTGGTGACCTCAGAATGGGGAAAAGCTGCGTTAGGCCCACCAGCAATGATGAAAGGATATCTAGCACTCTTGTACGAAACGAGATTTCCACCAAGAAGATAAGTTTCAGACACAAGCAATGCAATTAATTCGATTTCTGTTCTACTCTCCCTAATTTCTTCAGCACCTAGATGGAATAAATGGTCTATAATATTCGCAGCATTGCAGATATTTGCTTGTTCATCGGGATCCTTTATAATCCGACTCATGGTGAAGGGTTTTTTATTCATTTGCACATTGGTTTCACCGAGTTTTTTAGCCATAATTTCGATAGTATGAAAATCGGTACTATCTGTACATACCGACTTCCCGGCTAATTCGTCAATTACTCTAAATAGCATGTTTTCCCCTCTTTCTCCAGGTATTACTTCACACGAAAGTGCAGATTCCTCAGCTCTATCCATCTCAAGAGGTGGAGTGATAATTTTGGCACAATCATCGGAGCATATGGTTACCGACTCACCCCAAAAACCTGTCAGATAGAAATTGTTTTCAGGGTTAAAGGATACCACTGTACTACATCCGATTTTTGTTGCATAGTCCAAAACCCGATTCCTATGATCCTTGACCAACATGCTGTTATTGTTACTCTCCTCAATGAGCAATCGAGTAATAAACGTAATTACATAAATAACGGATGATGCTCCACGATATTGAGACCTAAATGGAATACTTGGTAATGCTTCCTGGGCCTACAAACGTGCCTGACAGAGTAATGAATGCCATGCTTTCACCCATAATCAATCACAGAAGCGACGATTTTCGAACCCTCTATAGGGATGTAGTAGACAAAACCCAGCGTGTGTTTCAGACCTCTAATGATGTAATTGTATTGACTGCATCTGGCACTGGTGCGGTTGAAGCATCAGTTATCAATATAGTTAAGAAGAATGATAAGATCATAATTCCTGTCAACGGGGAATTTGGCGGCAGATTGGCTGATCTAATTGAAAATTGGGGCGGTAGTTCCATTAGGATAAATGCAAAATTTGGGGAGAACCCCCCCCTTAGCCAAATAGAGGATGCATTTGAAACAAACAAGGACACCAAAGCCTTATATGCTGTGTATAATGAAACTTCAACTGGAACTACTTTAAGATATTTAGAGAAACTCGGAGAAATTTGTTCAAGGTACGGCTCCCTTTTCATAGTAGATGCGGTTTCCATTTTGGGAGGGGACGAACTTCCAGTTGACAGATGGGGAATAGACGTGTGTGTGACGGCTACACAGAAGGCTCTGGCCGCACCTCCGGGTCTTGCGCCTATATCCATTAGCCCAAGAGCTAAGAAACAGATGCTCGAAAGCCCACCACCGACCCAGTACTTTAACTTGAAAAGATATTTCAAATATTTCGTCGAAAGTGGTGAAACACCCTTTACGCCTGCGTTGCCGCTATTGTCTGCTTACCAAGAAGCATTAAGGATAGTATTAGAAGAGGGTCTAGAAAGGAGAGTTGAGCGCCATAAGAGGTGTGCCAATGCATTTTACACCGGTTTGAGCGAGCTAGGATTCACTCCATTCGCTCATCCAGAAGCAAGAAGTAATGTGGTGATTGCCTTTAACTATATGCCGGGCATTGAAGATAAGACTTTCAGGAAAATGCTTGGCGAACACTTCCGGGTTCTAGTGGCGGGTGGCTTCGGTGAGTTAAAAGGGAAGGTCTTCAGGATAGGCTCGATGGGTGAGGTTGATCGCTACCATGTAGTTAGAACTCTGTCATCCATCGCATTAACTTTGAAAATGATGGGTGTACAAACTGAATCTGAAGCGATACCCATCGCATTGAAAGTCTTGAATGTTTGAATTAGATCTCTTGCAAGGAACACTCAAACTTAATATATGGTACTTCGATAGCGACATGTATGCCCTTGGAGAAAGGCTCGCTCATACTCTTGGATTACACAGCAAAGATTAAGGATACCGGTAACATAATTGAAACCACCATTGAAGAAGATGCTAAGAAATCTGGCATGCACGATCCTACTCGCAAGTATGAGCCGAAATTGATCTCGGTAGGGGATGGTTGGGTCTTGAAGGGATTGGATGAAGCCCTATTCAGAGCAAATGAAGGTGATAGGATGGATGTGGAGATTCCACCAGATAAAGGCTTTGGTGAAAGGGATCCTAGCAAAATCAGGATGATTCCGCAAAGGAAGCTTGGTGAAAAGGCAGACGAGGTTGTGGTTGGTGACGAAATCGAAATAGACAAAAGAAAGGGTATAGTCAGGCATATAGGTTCGGGCAGGGTTCAACTGGATTTCAATCACAGGTACGCCGGTAGAGTTCTGCTTTACAATATCAATGTAGTAAAGAAAATTCAGACAGACGAGGATAAAGTAAAGTCATTGACTAGAAGGTGGATACCACTAAAAGAAGATAAGATCAGATTTGAGATGAAAAATTCCAGCCTTGAAATGGTCCTTCCAGAAGAGACCTTCCTTTTGGATGGAATACAGATCATAAAAGGAGCGGTCTCAAACGAAATTTTCAAGTATGTGCCTTCTATAACATCCGTCAGATTTATTGAAGAATATGTCAGTCGGGAAAAAGGCAAGAAAGTAGAAGACAATTCTGGGGGCAAATAAAAGCTCAACAACCTTTTGCGCTCGTATTAACCTGGCCCTAGTGTTTCAAATCACTTTTGCCGTTCTTGCAAGAGTAGCTGCCCTGGTTTTGTCTAGTTTTTCTCTATTGAGAATAGTAAATCTTTCAGGTCTAAGTGAACTTGCTAATACTAGCGATTTCACCACTTGATCTTCGCTCAAATTGATCTGTTTTCCTCTTGTAGGGGCACCAAATAAAGCCAAAGTCTCGGATATTTTTTCCCAATCCAACCCATGTAACTTGGCCATCATGATGGTGCCGATGCCGACTCGTTCTCCATGGAGTCCAGAATTTTTTCCGGCCACATATTCGACGGCATGGCTAAAAAGATGTTCTGACCCTGAGCACGGTCTGCTGCTCCCTGCAATGCAGGACGCTACTCCTGCACTTATCAGCGCTTCCACTACCGTTCTTAATCCGTACAAATTATCCCTCACAAGATTTCGGCCTTCATCAAGAATTATTTTTGCACTTAGGTAAGCAAGATTAGCGGCGTACGTACCATAGTATTCATCAACTTCGTCCCTTGCCAGTTCCCAATCCTTTACGGCTGTTATCTTACCAACAAGGTCGCCGCAGCCGCTTATCATCAAACGATGTGGGGCTTTTGACATGAGTTCTACATCTGCCAATACCCCAATAGGAGCTTTTGCCTTAATCGAATAGGGCTTGTCTGATCCTCTCATCGAGACGAAAGGACTCGATATTCCATCATGTGAAGCAGAAGTGGGCACACTTATGAAAGGTTTACGCAGATTGTATGCTGTCATCTTGGCGAGGTCCACAGAACGCCCTCCACCTTGCCCGATTATTACATCTGGGGAGTAATTCACAAGTCCTCTAGCCAATCTTGCCGATTCATTGACATTCGCGTCAGCGGCTAGGAACCATTTGTATTCCCTTAAGCCTGCATCTTTCATCGATTTTTGGGAGATTACCTGTGTCCTTTCCCTCACAATCTTACCGCTGATGAACGCGACTTTTGAAAAATTGTGATCAAGCTGCTGAATAAAATTGCCTAATCCCAAAATAACAGTGGATCCTATCAATATCTTTCTCGGCAATTCCATCAAATGTGGTTGTTCATGGGCCAAAGGTGGTTTATCACAAAGATAGAGTATCTTCGCATTGTCCTATCTATAACCGTATCTGGCGAAGAATCCGAAAAGAGGCGTTCCTAGTTGAAGATTGTTATTACATTAGGGGATCGAGTGATCTCTATGTTATTCAAATTGGTCCGGACTTCCTGTATTCAATATGAGTCAATTTGCGAGTACTAATGATTAGGTGTTTCCGCGTCTACTACTATCTAATAGTTAGTTTGAATACGACCGTCTCTCCTCGTTTCTGCCTGCGAGTAATGCGCTAGACGTCAAGCATATATATGAATACGTTACGAACGAAGACATTCCATGATTGGTGAACAAAGCGGACAGAATTTCATGCTAAGAATACTTAATACATTGCCTTCAGAGTCTGGGCTTACACGCATAGAATATGAGGGACCAAGAATCGCTTTGTTTACCACTAATCCTGCCTATTTTATACTAAATAATAACATCATTTCAAATATGGTCAATGCGGTGAAAAAAAGGATTGTCGTCCGAACTGACGAATCAATCAGGAGATCGGAAACAGAATGTACCGAAGTATTACGCACGGCATTTCCTCGTAATACCGAGTTTACAAAATTACTATTTGATCCTGCTATTGGCGAGGTAACTGTTTTGGTCAAAGATTTAACAAAGGAATATACAATCGACGATCAAGGAAACGCCCTATTATCTGAAAAAACAGGATGGAGATACTTGATCAGACGCGCACCAAAGGAGCCTGAATTAGTGGAACACGTCAATGGAATATTAGCTAGAAAAGCCAATGACCGAATTCGATTCTATAAAGAAGTCGGTGAGAAGATCTTTCGTCCAAGGCTAAACGAAAGAACCGAAGTTAGCTTAGTGTTATTGGGTGGATTCAATGAGATAGGTAGATCTTGCATTTTGGTCACCACCAACGAGAGTAACGTTCTTCTTGATTGTGGCATTAATTCATTTTCCAGGGACGTTACAATGTTCACACCTAGGTTCGATGTTACTGGACTTAATATAGACGATATTGATTGCGTGATACTGAGTCATGCACATTTAGATCACTCAGGTTTCTTGCCTATGTTGTTCAAACATGGTTACAAGGGCCCAATTTACTGCTCAGAACCTACCATTCCTTTGACGTATTTGCTCCTTAAAAGCAGCTTACAGCTTGGGGAACAAAATGGCTTTATGAATTCGACCTCAAGTGATATTGATGATGTCATTACTCATATGATACCATTACCTTATGGAGTAGTCACGGATATTGCCCCCGACATCAGGCTAACTCTCTCGAACGCAGGTCACATTTTGGGATCATCGATAACCCATTTACATTTTGGAAATGGTGACCATAATTTGGTGTATACTGGAGATTTTAAATTTGGCCGATCATTGGCACTTGAAAATGCTTATTGGAACTTTCAACGCGCAGAGACACTTATAGTTGAATCTACCCTGGGGGGTAAAGAAGACATCCTTCGATCTAGAGACGAAACTAATCAAAAACTAATTGAATTGATCAATAGTTGCTTGTCCGGCGGTGGAAATTTGCTTTTTCCAGTTTCCATCCTGGGGCAATCACAGGAGCTATTATTTACTTTAAGCAATTTTGCTAGGTCTGGGTTGCTTTCCTCAAGAATTTTCATTGAAAAATCAATAGGTGAGGCGAGTTCGATCTACGAGACCTATATGGATTATCTCTCAAGGGAAATTAGACAAGAAATCGATGGTTATTCTATAAATATGCTCAGACCTCCGAAATCTCAGATCGTTGAATCCAAGAAACTTAGGAAGGACTCTCATATTATTCTCTCACCTTCGTCGATGCTGACCCATGGGCCTTCAGTTGGCTATCTAGATCAGATATGCAATGATCCCACTAGCTCGGTCATCTTTACGTCCGAGCCCATACCAAATACTCCAGCCCGTTGTTTGATAGAAGGTAAGAAGGATTTAATGATCAAAGATAAAAGACTTAACGTTGAATGTAGAGTAGAATACCTTACAGATTTTACAAATCACTCAGATTACGGGCAGACCTTAGCATACATAAAAAGAATGAAACAGAAGCTCAGGAAGGTGATCGTAAATCATGGAGATAAGAGTAAAGCTCAGAACTTGGCTGGATCAGTCAATCGGATTCTGAGGATACATACACAACATCCTCTTGTAGAAGAAGCAGTAAAACTAGTATAAAAGGTTCAGTTAATTATGTGTGCTAAGTAAATTCGTATGGCCCCCTCCAGATTTTTACCTTTGAAGGAGTAATTACAACCCGTTCTTCACCCAGTCTTGCTATATCCCCACCAGAAGATTGAACAAATTTGTATAGATCGTCTATGACTCTTCTTAGTTCATCGACACTCCTTTGAGCAAGTGGAGTAACCCTAATGATTACGATCATCTGCCTCTTCAGATCTTCTTTAATCAACTGAACTTCAAGAGGATCGCGAAGAGTTATCGCTTTCAAATAAACTTCTGGTTCATGCGTTTGCATTAAATTATCTCTTGTCCATTGTATGAATTTCAGAGATAATCAAATAGTCATTCTGGTCAAAAGATATTGACCCCTAAGGTTAGATCATATACTTGCGTACTTCCGAGTTATCTGATATTCGACAATCTATGCTGTAATCTTTGTTATTGTGACAAATGCTAAGCCTAATAGCTTGCCCTCTTGGAGCATCGCTGTATCGTCCCACTATTCCTCCTGCAGTTGACATTAGATCGCTCCCAAGATCAGAAACTTTTTTTGTCCTTAGAATCCCAATTGGACCGGTAAACTCGATAGCTTCTAGATAATAGTCAATATCGCGAGAGAGAAATTTCATTATTTCGTTTTCGTTCCTGTTTCTACCGACGATAAGCTTTGCTTCGTTCGATAACCTGAAATGGCGTCCTACCTTAAGGAGTTCGACGTCATTGAGAGTGGGGACTCCGTCAGTATGCTTGAAAAGATCGTGAACACGCTTTGAGAAGCAGGGATCAGTAAGGAGGCATCCGCCAGCAGAATTTGGAGGGTCCTGAATGCCAAATTCCTTAGCCAATGCGAGCTGTTCTTTTCGTGATCGGCCTACAATAGAACAAAGCTTACGTCTGTCGATAATTCCCGCTATTTCTGCATCAGATGGAGGAAGCTTTCCTGCTGAGAGAGGTCGGACCACTTTGCCGACTAAGTCAGATTCTTCTTCAATTATTCTTAAAGCGTGACGATGTTGGCTCATCGGTCTCTGGGACAATACTTCACCTGTCGCTAAGTAGGAAGCTCCAATTGTCTCCATATGTTTTTTTGCAGCCTTATACATCATTGCCCTACAATCGATGCACGGATTCATACCTGATCCGAAACCATGCTTCGGATTCTTGAGCATTGCGAGATATTCATCTCCAAAATACACGGTCTTTAGCGTGATCCCGAGTGAGTCTGCGACTTCCTTTACCTTGTGGCCACATCCCTTTCCACAATCAAAATCACAAAACGGAGTCTTTATTGCAACAGCCTCTACTTCAATCTCTTGATCCAGTAGCAGTCGCGTGGAGAGGTTGCTATCCAAACCCCCTGAGAGTAGCAAAACCACCTTTGGTTTTCTCGGAACGGAAGGTTTTGTTTCAGATGAAAAAGACATTTATGGTAATGATAGCTATTTTTTGGATATTATATCGTTTGCCCAGCGGAATTTAAAAAGTAATAGCCCTTTTGTTACACAACGGAATCTGGGTATTGTTTATAGGATGGAAATCGGAATATATGGCATGAAAAATTCCATAGGAAAATTTATGACATCTAAGTTGTCGTATATTCTTCAATCTAATACAGCTCAGGAAGCAGCCTTGAGGATGGACCGAGACAGCGTCTCGGTATTGATCGTACTAGATTCTAAGGAAACACCGGTAGGAGTTGTTACGCACAGAGATCTGGTAAGAAGTACGTGTACTGAAGATGTTCCTTGTAACAGTATCGTTGTCAGAGATATAATGTCTACTCCAATTGTTACTGTTGATCCTTATTCGCCTATTGAAGCGGCAGCAGACGTAATGAAACAAAATAATGTCAGACACCTTTTGGTCGTGGAAAATAATAATCCTAATAAACCTCTTGGGATCTTAAGCCCTCGTGATTTTGCATTCTACATCGAAAATGAATCAGCAGAATGACTCGTTACACCGATGTGTGATCAACGATTATATTGGAGACCCGAAATTTCGATATTGAATGGTTGTAGAAGCAATTCCAAATTTCGACTCTTATGCCTGGATAGCTGTCGGTTTGTTTGTTCTAGGTATCATCGGAGTACTATTTTATGAAAAATCTGATGTACAACGGCATTCAACAAAAAGCTCAGGAAAGACTTCCGACTTCAGGTCATAACTACTTGGGAATAGAGGTCAAGATAAGAGAATTATATAAGAATCTGGGATTCACAAATCTTACAAGCATTCAAGCCAAATCTCTGCCAGTCATCTGTAGAAGGATAGATTCGATACTTATCGCACCCACAGGTTCGGGCAAAACTGAAGCAGCAATCCTTCCGCTGTTAACTGTGCTCAGGGAATCGAATGTCCAAAAGTCCACGGGAGTTAAAGCCTTGTATATTACGCCACTGCGATCACTAAACAATGATGTCTTTAGAAGAATTAAGAAATACACAAGCTACCAAGGTCTGCAGTTGGAAATAAGACACGGGGATACAAGTGCGATCAGGAAGAAAAAGATGTCAGACAGTCCCCCTGATGTCTTAATAACTACTCCTGAAACTCTGGGAATCATTCTGACAAATAACAAACTCATAAAGCATTTGACGTCAGTGCAATGGGTGATTGTTGACGAAGTCCATGAGTTGCTTTCTAACGAAAGGGGTTCCCATTTATCTGTGAGTCTGGAAAGACTGGAGAAAGTTGCTTCTAGTAGGCCATGTAGAATCGGACTTTCTGCCAGTGTCGCAGATCCGGGTGAAGCTGCAAGGTTCGTAGCTGGTTCGGGAAGAAAGATCGCTGTGCTGGTGGACAGATCTATGAGAGAATATGATATAGACATCAGATATGTGAACGGATCTATCAACGATGCGTGCGACCTAATTATCGCATGCGTTGATCCCACACTACCCCAAAAGAATTCAATCTTGGTATTCACTAATACGAGAGATGAAGCAGAATATATTGGAACTATTCTAAGGTCACGTGCCAGATTCGCTGTCGATGTTCACCATGGTTCTCTTTCAAAGATCAACCGTGAGGAAACAGAGAGGAAGTTACGCGAAGGTTCTGGTGGAGTAGTTGTCTGCACATCTTCTCTGGAATTGGGACTGGATATTGGTTCAGTGGATCTCGTTATCCATTATGGATCTCCAAGACAGATTTCTAAGCTTGTTCAAAGGATAGGTCGAAGTAGACATAATAATCACAAGTCAGCAAAGGGGTTAATTATTACTAATTCTCATGACGATGAGCTTGAAGCACATGCCATCTTGCATCGAATGCGGAAAGGAGAAATGGAGGCGCAAGAAATACATCAGCTGCCATTTGACGTCATGGCCCACCATTTGGTAGGTCTATCTTTGCAAATGAGGACCTCAGTCGCTATAAGTGAAGCCTTTCAGATGGTCAGAAAGTCATATCCATTTCGAAATTTGCAGATTTCGGATTTGGTTATGTCGCTAAAGCTTTTGGCCGATATTGGGATAGTAAGAATAGACCTCACAGAGAACTCTTACAAATACACACTTAGATCCTACAAGTACTATTTCAGTAATCTATCTATGATTCCTTTCGTCCAGAAATTTGAAGTTATAGATGTAGTTAGCAAGAGGAAAATAGGGATGCTGGATCAACAATTTGTTGGAGATTATGGAGAGAGAGGAAACGTATTTGTTCTAAAGGGGCTACAGTGGAAAATTATATCGACTGACGAAAAGCGACTAGTTGTAAATGTTGAGCCCCTGGGCGGGGTTACTATGAATGTGCCATATTGGGCAGGAGAAACGATTCCAGTAGACTATCTAACAGCTACCAGGGTAGCTGAAAGCCGAAGACGCAATGCTGATTCTGATGCATTTTGCAGTAGAGAAACTATTGAAAACAGTTTGGTCGCATTGAAGATGCTACCCAGCCCGAAGGTGATATTGATTGAAAGTAACCTTAAGAATAATGCACTAATCTTGCACGTGCCCTTTGGAACTAAAGTGAACAACACCTTAGCATCGGTTCTTTCTACGCTCCTTTCTTCCCAGCTTGGATATATGGTTGAAGGCAGATCTGATGCATATAGGATTTTGCTAACATCTCCTGCAACCAGAATAGGAAAAGCTCACGTCGAGCGGATATTCAGTGATTTAGTCGATTGTGAACCAATCCTAATTGCTTCATTTGCTGGTACCTACGTTATGAATTGGAAGGTGTGGACTGTGGGGAAGAGATTTGGTATCGTGTCAAAAGAATCAGTGTACGACAAAAAAATCGCTAGATTGCTCTACGACAGGTATATGAAGACCCCTCTTAGTAATGAAGCGATCCGAGAACTAATTCATGAGAAATATGACGTGTTTACAACAAACAGAATTTTTTATGAATATACAAACCATCTGATAAGGCTTGAATGGGTCGAGGTTGAAGAATTTACTGACCTCGCCAAACCCATTGCGGGGCGCTATCAAAGATTTTCTGCTACATCCCTAAGTTTAGAAACAGGGATCATTGAGCTTGTTAAAGAAAGACTCCTTAGGACCAAACATAGATTAATTTGTATTCGCTGTGGGGAGTGGGAGAGAGTATTCGAAACCAAGGACGTACCCGATCAAATTTGCTGCAAGAAATGTAGATCCCGCTTAATTACCGCAACATATGTTTCGGATCTTGAACTTTCCAGCATAATTGTAAGAAAGCTGAAAGGGACTAGAATCTCAGCTGACGATAGTAGAAAGTTCGAGCGTTCATGGAAGATTGCATCTCTAATAAATAACTTTGGCAGAGGTGCTGTAACAGTATTATCAGGTCATGGTATAGGGGCAGATACCGCTGCTAGGATTCTTCGCAATAGTATAGATGAGCCAACACTGTATAGGGGTATATACGAGGCAGAGAGACAGTACGTCCTTACAAGAGGCTTCTGGAGTGAGTAGTGGACCAAGATGGTAATAGCTACCGGCCTACCCGATTTTTTCAATGCTAGAGAAGGGCTTTAACAAAATCTGAATTTTACCCTCTCTACTGTTGCTAGTCACCACCCCTCTAACTTTTATCCTCTCGCCAACCTTAAGATCGGAGATAAGTACTGATAAATCCCTCCACCCTACAAGACTTATTTCAGCAGTATCATCGCCTACCATAGTCTCAGCGAGGGAGATATTCTCCCCGTTTCTTGTAGTCACAGTATTAACCGAGGGTGTTTGGAGTACTATCCCCTCAACTAAGTAGGGACGGTCCGAACTAGTAATGCCTTCAATTTTGGTCTCGAGCGTCTCGATGGAGGGAAATGATGTATCGTCTTCAATCTCACTCACATAGGAATCGTCTCGAGACAGGGTTATTTGATTACCAAGAATTGTACTTGGTATGCATTGAATCATTGAGCCTGGATTGATCGGGGTTTTCAACAATTTGGAATCAATTTTAAGAGTAATGATCTTTCCATCTTTCTGAAAGGCAAGACATTCCAAATAGCCATTTCCCAAGTCTTTTCCGACAGAAATCAATTTGAGTACAAGGATGTCAGGTTCTGCCCCCTGGCTGTGGATATCCAAATGAGTCCCTTCATCTCCGTGTATTTCAAATTCTGAGTTTCCGTACTGCGCGTTTCCTCGCTTAATTCTTACGCCTACAAGGCGTATATTAGAGCCCACAGTCAAAATCTTAGGAAGCTTCGATTCGTCCACATTCCAAATAACTGTTCGCATGGTGCGTGTACCTTCAACATTTGATATATTCAACTGAAGAGCCTTGCTGTCCTGACCTCTAATATTTTTGTATTCCACAATTCGAGGCGATGATGTAATGGTGCCAAAAATGACTACGTTATCGATTTGGTCTGAGATTTTTGAAATATCACGTGCGAAATGGTCAAGTGTTGGTATATCCACAAGATCTTCTTTCATTATCTCTATAGAGCTTGCATCTCCAGCGTTAAGTACGGGTTGTCCGTTGAGGCCAGACCTAACATATCCCTTGGTCAATTTGACGAGATCTCCTGGACGTAAACCGGATTCCTCTGGAAACTGAACGTTTTTTTCCCAAAGTTTGAGTCTCATAGCTGTATCGCCGTCAACGATCGTTAGAGTTCTGTTGCGCAGCTCTTCATTAGTATCCTTTCTATTAAACGTTCGAGTAGGATAGATCGACATTACTCTGCCAACAATGTTGATATCCCTCTCTCCGACGTATAGGTCTTTCAGTTGTTGGAATTTCGGTTGATTTCGTTCAAGCGAAATACCTAAGTCGGCGGCTACGAGAAACAATGCACCCTGGTCTGTCAGGTAACCGGCCCCTATCTTCCGCTTTTTTTCATCTACAAGATTTTTGATCTCTTCTGCGCTAATCTCAGGCTTTTTTTCAATCAGGATCTCAACCATTGCTCTAAAATCGACGGCCACTCAGCGGTAACCTCCAGACAAACTCAACATGCCACTCTTAAGTGCCTTATATACGATACATGCCTATATATTTTGAGAGGTGGCTATTATCCACCACACAGTACTCGACCTTCTGGCTTGAATGCATAACCAACCAGGCCAAGGTAAATCGAGTTATATTAAGGCAAAGAAATGGAACCATCAATACATTAAGTCTGAGCCTGAACATCTGCTTTTTCATAGATAGTAAATGGGAACCTAGAACCCTCGAAATTTTCCGTGCCAACCCTCTCCCAGTTTATGTCATAAATACGAATAACCCTCTTACTCTTCACCAGTATTTGAGTAGGGAGATTCGTGTACAGATTCTCAACCTTTGCAGGATCTCTTGTCATTAGAAGTGATCTTCTCCTTTTCATCAGATATTTTACAGCGACGTTTCTGTGAGTGTGACCTAGAATAGGGATCTGCATATCGTTAACTACCATAATAAACTCCTTTTTGACCATTTTCAAAACGCTGGTTGTACAGTGCATTTTAAAAGAGTTAGGTTAAATATTCTCGATACCTTCCTCAGTTATCAGTCTTCATTTACGATAAAAGAAAACCTAACCTCCACCTGCGCCACCACCAATCGTTCCCCAATTGTATTCCTGGTAAACATCTATTAGCTCATTAACAAGATCGTCGTACGTGAGATCTCGCTTGTAAGTTTGCATAGATTCAGAAAGAATGTCAGATAATCTTTTGAAAGTTGTATCCTCTATGAGTAAAGACTTCATGTCACACCTTATCACATTAACTTTATTAAGATACCTAAACTCTCTCATGCCGAATTGACCTACTGTCAAAAGAAATGGGATCGGCCGGATTTGAACCGGCGGCCTCCAGCGCCCAAGGCTGGCATCATACCAAGCTAGACAACGACCCCGGTCAACACAGTTTCTTTTTTTTGGGACAGTAGCTCTATATATATCATAATAAACAGATTCTTCCAACTCCTATGGATTATATGCAGTGCTACCAGAAGGCAGGTCGAATAGCTTCTGAAGTACGGGAGACCGCTAGAAATACCAACTATATAGGAAGTAGACTGTTGGATATTTGTGATGCCTTAGAATATAAGATTAAGCGACTTGGAGGACTTCCCGCCTTCCCTGTCAATGTTAGCCTAAATGAGGTGGCTGCGCACTACACCGCCGAACCATATGATGAAACCAAGGTGAATGACGGTGACGTACTAAAAATCGACATTGGTGTTCAAGTTGAAGGATACATAGCTGATACAGCTGTAACTGTTTGCTATGATGCGAAGTACGACCCTCTGGTAAGGGCATCAGAGGCCGCACTAGCTGAAGCGGTAAGATACGCTATAGCCGACACCCGTGTAAGCGAGATAGGAAGGATTATTGAAAGCACGATAACCAAATTTGGCTTCAAGCCAATTCACAACTTGAGTGGCCACTCATTGGAACAATATACCATTCATGCGGGGAAATCTATACCAAACATACGTACCATAGGGCCCTCATTTGGATTACTGGCAAACCAAGCATATGCAATCGAACCCTTTGTAACGACAAAAAATGGTCATGGAGTTGTGCAAGAGGGGAAAACAAGAAACATCTTCGCGATTCGTTCTAGGAAGCCTTCCAAAGACAAAAGAGCTGATAATATCTTGGAAGCTGTATGGAATAAGTATAAGAGCTTACCATTCGCAGCTAGGTGGTTATTGGATAGATACGAAGTTGCTGAAGTGCTCAGCTCGATAGACGTCCTGATTGCAAAGAAAAATATCCACGCCTACCCGATTCTCGTTGAGGCGCAAGGCCAGATCGTCACTCAGTCTGAACACACCATAATACCCAAGATTGATCACGTAGATATTATTACTCGCTAGTCCAATTTGGATGTTCTTTGGATTCGTTCCTACATCATCCCTGGGATGATCAAATTGTCAGAGGCAGATTGAATTTAATGTGGTAAAGATAATCAGAGGAATTTAACGTACCCGGTACCAAAACAATGATGCTCTGACAACGCAGTTATTCAGCTAAATTCCTTTTCCAAGATCACTTTTTTTTCGCTAATTCGAAACAATTCATCTGTTTTTTTCACTGCTTCAGGCCTAGGTCTTTGCATAATCATTGACTGTAGAAGAAGATGATTCTCTGGAATTACCAGGCCTGTTTGGTCGTCTGAATACACAATCTTTAGGGTTTCATCCTGTACACGTAGCACGTCTGAATGAATGTGTACCATGTTGGTGTCACCATGTTCAAACCCGAGTTCAATAGCCTTCATTCTGACATCTGCGGTTCCCTTGGCTGAATTCAATGTGGCTACAGCAAATTCTTTGCTAAACAGGTCAAGAATTTGGTCTCTGGTGGGCGATTTTGAATTGAATCGTACAACCATTTGGTGAAGATGCATCATCCTCGAAGGTACTTTGAAAGCCTCGACGTAAAGATTGGCCTTAGGAATAAAGTCTTTTACATCCTCTTGATGATGTGGACTTTTAGCCCACTGGATAGAATCCTTCACTTCCTTGGAATCTTCCAGATCTGCCCACCTTCTAACCAGTGTGACATCAAAACGTAGGATTTGATCCCCAAAGCTTTCCATTAGCGGCTGCATGATTTTGCCCATTCCAGATACATTACAGCTTCCTTGGATAATGTACTGTTCTCCTGAGGCTTCATCGTAATTTACTCTGGAATTATGAATCATATTCGCTACTGCCCTATCGCCATGTCGTTTTTCTCCTCCTTGGAAGATAGCAGGTTTTCCCAACGGCTCATAGACTTTGATCTTATTATCGTAACCGCCGCCTTCCTTTGCAGCATCTATCACCAGATCACAGTTAGAAACGGCTCCTTTTATAGAGCCGCTCACTCTGCTCTTGTGTGTATTAACCAAGTTCTCAGGAACGTAAATGTCAAATTTATTACCAAGATCTTTTAAAATCTCCTCGTCCACAGTATATTTGGCTATCCCCACCAAACTAATATCGCGGTCCTTTGAGAGGGCAAAGGCTAGTCGCCTCCCTATATTCCCATACCCGTTAACGAATACCTTAACTGGCTCTCTCACCATAGAATAAGAAGCAGAAGTTTGCTTTTATATACTGTCGGAGAGTAGAGACAGTTCCTAATTTCAATTAGATTTTTATAGGTTGATACAGTTAGTACGAGTATATAGTTGGCTTGTTACCGATCTGCTTCCGTCTACGAGTATATAGGCTGCTACAGATGAGGTGAGTATTTTTCATGGGGGGTGGAATTTCAACTTGAAAATTCTTATTATTGACAACTACGATTCTTTCGTTTACAATGTAGCTCAGCTGATTGGTAAACTTGGGTGTGAACCAGAGGTAATCAGAAATGACGAAAGATCGGTGAGAGAAATTAGAAACATGAATCCTGATGGCATAGTAATATCGCCAGGTCCAGGAACTCCGACAGAGAAAAGAGATTTTGGGGTATGCGGCAGTGTTATTAGTGAACTTGGACCTTCGTTTCCCATACTAGGGATTTGTTTGGGACATCAAGGCATTGTAAGCTCATTTGGTGGTAAAATAATTAATGCAAAGGAGATCAGGCACGGAAAGACAAGTGAGATTCAGTATTATTCTAGCAATTTGTTTAGCAATCTTGATAATCCGTTTATAGCGACACGATATCATTCGCTAGTCGCAGATCCATACAGGATTCCTGAATGTCTAGAAGTTACGGCTCTTTCCATCGACGATCATGAAATAATGGCGGTCAAACACAAGAAGTACCTGATAGAGGGCGTACAGTTCCACCCAGAGTCGGTAATGACCGTTCAAGGACCTCAGATCCTATTGAATTTCATTAATATGATAAAGAAATGAGATCTCCGCTGCAAGAATTCATCAGGAAGATGGTCACAGAGAAGGCCAATCTCAGCAAAGAAGAAATGATATTCGCCTTGGAGCATATCTTTGATGGAAGTGAATCCGACATAGCTATTGGTGCATTCTTAACCGCTTTGGCCATGAAGGGCGAATCCGATGACGAGATCTTGGGAACCTACGAAGCAGTCAGGAAGAAAGAGAATACGTTTGGACCTTGCTCAAGACCTTCCATTGATATCTGCGGCACGGGTGGGGAATTGTTAAAAACTTTTAACATAAGTACAGCCGCTGCGATCGTGTCAGCAGCTTCAGGTTGCCGGGTTGCGAAACATGGCAACCGATCCATGTCGGGTCCTTGTGGAAGTGCAGATTTTTTCGAATCTGTAGGCTTCGATCTGCTTTCATCAGATGAGAGCCTTTTGCGATCACTTGATAACGTAGGTATTGCCTTTCTATTCGCACCTAGGTTTCATCCGCTAATGAAAAATGTGGCCCTAGCTCGGAAGTCAGTGGGCGTAAGAACAGTTCTAAATATTGTTGGTCCACTGTGCAATCCATGCGTTAATTTGAGTGGTCAGTTCATAGGCGTTTCTAAGGAATCCTTGTTGACACAAATATCGAATGTATTAGAAAAATCGGATCTTGAGAGGTTCATGGTAGCTCATTCTCAGGACGGATTTGATGAACTAACTAATACTTGCGACAACAAGGTCCTTTACTTCAATCAAGGCGAGATTAGTTCATTCTTCATCCACCCACAGGATTACGATCTAACTCTCTCGGAAAAGAATGATCTAATTATAACTTCAAAGAAGGAATGTGTCAGAGTAACAATGGAGGCCATATATGGTTATGCTCCGGAGCAAATACAGGACGTAGTAGTGTTAAATGCTGCTGCTGCTTTGTTGGTAGGTAACATAGTTGACAAGCTAAGTGAAGGGATAGAATTAGCAAGAATGAACATAAAGAACGGGAATGCACGTATGGTTCTTCGAAATTTCATAAAGGAGTGCGGCGACGAGGAGAAATTACTGACTGTGGAACGAACCCTGAATAAGCGACGATAGTGAGCCGTCGCAACTAGACGAAGAAAAAATTTGTTATCTAACACTTGCTTCCATTTATCAAGTGCAGATCACTTTCCTTTAGTTTTCGACTTCGTCTTTGCCTTAGCCTTAGACTTATCACTAGTTTTCTTTGCTGTTTTCTTTTTTCCTGCCTTAGCCTTAGGAGCAGCTACCGTCTTTACCCTACCGCCGCCTATCTTGAACATTTTTGTACTACAAACAGGACAGGTTCCTGATATTGCCCTCTGACCATTTTTCATCGTTATTTGCTTTTCGTTTTCCATTTCTCGTTTTGCCTTACATTTTACACAATACGCCTGTGTTGCCAACTGTAGATAATCTATCGTGCTTAAATATAAGAATAGCTCCTATCGTCGGTCAATATAGTCCTTATTACCGTAAAGACAATATGAACATGATATTTTATCTCAGAAACGCGCCTGACTTACATGGTGGTCTGAGATTTTTTTGATATTTACATACATGCGGGAATTGAGTTGTCCTGTACTGCGTAGCACTGCCAACAAGTGCGATTCGGCTATGTCTAGAACCTCTTAATAAAAGCGAATGTGAAAGAATTTGTCATTCATTCAAGCTGAATCGACAATTCCGAATATCTTGTTGAAGTAATCCGCCTGTTCATGGCTTAACTCCTCAGTTTCGCCTTCGTGAACGTTTGCCAGCTTCTTCGCCAACTTCTTCTTATATCCTAATTGCATTTGCCTCGCAATCTGAATGCGTTGGGCCTGTGGTGAACCTGCTCCATGCATAGATTCGGTAAGATACCCTACTGCGTTCCGGCCAAGTGTCATATTTTCAATTAATCTCAATATCCTAACACGGTTTTCGGTTGACACACCTTTTCTTCCTTTTAGGTACTTTTCAAGCAAGGGCCCAACTTTAGGGCTCTTAAAGTCTTTCTCTGATGGCATGGTCACCATTAATCCTCCTGCCACGTCCTGGGCTATTCTGCTCAGCTCATAGGGAAATCTTGTCACATTGTGCTTACAGACGTTGGCAAGCATGTCGTCGTTCTGAAAATTGCCAGAAGCAGTTTGTTGCGCCTGATATGATGATGCGATTCCTGCTGCAAAAATAGTTTCATTCAAATGAGTCATTTCGACCAACTTGTCTTTAATGTGAGAAGCGTTTGCAACCCCATTGTAATCAGCGATTGCAGCAGCCGCTCCTATCAAGACATCTCCTAAACCAGTCTTACAAACATAACTCCGCCTATGATAACAGGTAAAGCGCTCAACAAGCATCGATGCATACTCAACTTCTCCATTCATAAAAATCCGTTCATTTGGGATGAACACATCCTTGAAAATTATCATGGCTTCCTGGCCAGAAAACTGGGCATTCCCAGGATCTATTTCTCCTCCTTCCATGCTCCGCGTATCGCATGACTGTCTACCGTAAATGTAAGTTATCCCGCAAGCATCAACTGGTACTGCACCTACTATAGCGTAATCCCGATCTTCAGGTCGCAATCTCATGGTCGGCATGACTATTACCCAGTGTGAATTAATGCAGCCGGTCTGATGAGCCTTGGCTCCAGTAACGTATACACCATTCTCATCCCTCTTTGAGATATGGAGAAACATATCAGGATCGTCCTGCTGGCTGGGAGAAAGACTTCGATCACCCTTCACATCGGTCATCGCTCCACCAATAACCAAATTTTCAGTTTGAACAAATTTTATAAATTCCTTAAGTCTGGAATGATACTCGCTACCATACTTTTGGTCGATCTCATAAGTTGTTGAAAACAAAGAATTTAAGGCATCCATTCCTACACATCTCTGGAAGCAAGTCGCGGTCAGTTGTCCTAACTTCCGCTGCATACGATTTTGGTTGACCAAATCGGTCGCACTCTCAGTAATGTGTAGAAATCGATTTACTTTTGTATTAGACAAAGATGAATAAGTCGATGCCAGCTCAGGTTCCCTCTCGGCCAGTTCATAAGTTTCAGCAACAGCATTAATAGAAGGTCTTATCATAGGATGATCAACTGGTTCAGTTACAAGATCTCCAAATAAATATACCTCAAGATTTCGTCCTCTTAGACTCTGTATATATTCTGCCCCACTGCGAATAGGCATGGTTACATAGTATTATCTTTGAGATTATTTATATCTTCTTTTCAACTTTTTGAAAAGTAATATCCCTATAATAGAATTATTTCACTAAATTGAGGTACCAGATAGCTAAGATTCTTCTCATTATCGGAGAAAGGTTTTTTATCCACATAATGTATCTCCGTAGGGAATTATTGGCTGCAACATTTGATCTGAAGAAGTTGATAAAGGAATTTCCTGATTTTCCAAAGGAAGGAATAATATTCAGAGATATCAATCCGCTAATTAGTGACGGGAATGCCTTGAATTATATATCAGAGGAGTTCTATCGGCGGTTTGTTCCAGATAGGCCTGCAGTGATTGCAGGAATTGAATCCAGGGGCTTCATCATTGCCACCTGTATTGCAATCAAATTTGGTTTAGGTATAATTATGATCAGAAAAGCTGGGAAATTACCAGGCAAGACAAGTCGACAATCATACCAGATTGAGTATGGCACAGCTGAGATGGAAATCCAACAGGGCAGTCTTATACCAGGACAGAATGTAATAATTGCTGATGATTTGATAGCAACGGGAGGCACTGCCTTGGCGGCTGCTAGACTAATTCGTGACGAAGGAGCTAATATCTCCGGATTCGCGTTTCTGATCGAACTAAATGACCTGAAAGGCGGAGATTCATTGAGGGATTTAGGATATAACATTCAGTCGTTAATAGTGTACTAAAGATGAAAACACGTCTCGCTGCAGATATTGCCATAATTGGAGGAACAGGATTGTATGATAATACTATTCTCACAAATGCAGTTGAGGTTAAGATGAGTACCCCATTTGGATCCCCTTCTGACCTCATCACCATTGGAGAATTTGAGGGAACGAAAATAGCATTTTTGCCGCGACACGGTAGAAATCATACAATACCTCCTCACTGCATTAATTACAGAGCAAACATCTGGGCGTTAAAGGAAATCGGAGTATCTAGAATAATTTCACCTTCAGCTGTCGGTAGCCTCGATAGCTCTCTTGTCCCTGGGGACGTTATTGTACCTGACCAATTTGTAGACTTTACTAAAAAGCGGGAACAGACTTTCTATCAAGGTGGACAAGTTTGTCATATCTCAGTAGCCGATCCGTTCTGTCCAGAACTTAGAGAGTTGACCGTTGGAGTGGCTAGAAAACATTCAATCTCTTGTCACGATCAGGCCACCTATCTATGTATAGAAGGGCCAAGATTTTCGACCAGAGCGGAATCTAAATATTACCGGCAGGTAGTAGGCGCTCAAATAATAGGGATGACTTTGGTCCCCGAATGTGTACTGGCGAGGGAGGTAGAAATTTGCTATGTATCAATGGCAACAATTACCGACTTCGATGTATGGGTCCAACATCCCGTTAGCTCTCAGGACATTTTGACCAAGCTTCAAGAAAATATAGTGAAGGTTAGAACCATAATTAAGGAACTAGTATTGATGATACCCGAAAGCCGAACTAGATGCAGCTGTGGTACTTCGCTCGATGACGCACTAGTCTAGACATTCACTTCGTCCCCTCGTCGATTAGGTCTTAGAATTACATCTCCCTCGATAATCCTCCTCTGCAAACTTAGTGACAGTTTTTCGCTGTCAAGTCCCATTTTCCTCAGTTCTGCATGAGTCTTCTTTGACAGGTTAAGACTAACATTATGACCGCCAATCCTGCCAAATGCTAACGCATTAAAATGTAATCTCTTGCCATCAATCAATATATATCCTCTCAACTTACTTGCAATGTTACCACCTCTGGACGAGGTTATAATCACGATATAAGGTTGATTAAATTCTGGAATATTATCTGGTTGCATTTCCAGGAAGAACCTCACTAACATCAATAGTTCGATTCACATTAGGCTCTACCAAAAAGCTCCACCATTCATCATCGACTATACTAAAGCGCTCGCTGCTAATTTCAACCACTGACTCATAATCAGAATCTTGGAATCGTTGAAGACCATCTCTGGCAAGTTCTACTAGCTTCCATCTATTAGCTCCTCTTCGATTTCTATTTACAGCCACGGCCCATTTTTTGGATTTGTCAATTCTATGTAGCCCAATCTTATCTGAGATATCTAGTACACCAATTCTTTTTTCCTCGCAGAAGACCTCCTTGGTCACGGCACTCCGCCAAACGTCGACAGATCCTATATTTCTACCTCCTTCATTTATATTGATAACCCCATAATACACAACTCCGCTGACAGGTTTGGAATAACTCGTATCCGGTGTCAATCAATTCTTTCTTATCATTGATATATTTATTTGGTTCTCGCCGAGTAATAATACTTCTCCAAATAAATCGCAAGGCTATCCACTTGATCGTTTCTACCAAATTTTATACCTAGTTCATCACATCTCTTTCTATACCTGTTCGACAGAGCGAATCGGGGATGGAGTGATTCAAATTCGCCGTCCTTAATTTCGATAAACATACCTTTCTCCACCAACCTAGTTGAATAGAGTCTTGCCTCCTCAGAACTCCAGTTGCATGTCTCCACAATTTTGGAAATGGTCATTCTTCCCGAACGTGTGATTAACAGGTAAAGTTGGGCTTCCTTCGGATCTAGGCCCAACATTGATTCGAGTATTGAATTGCAATTTCGAAGGCTGATCAATGTGGTTCCCGGTAAATTGCTATCTCCGTTGTATAGGTATCCTGCTGATAGGCGAATTCAATAGACCACTTGATTCATAGTTACCTGAGTACCCAGCCCTGAGAATACAAGGACATTGACTATGACTACCGAAATTACAATTAGGACTGGAAATGTCAGTCCGATTATTCCTCCTGGAATTATCTGCCTCCTAAACATAATGAGAAATGCCGCAGCGAGAATTCCCGTTATTGATAGTGATGATATTAAGCTTGCGTTAGAGATTAGTTCGGTAGCATATGAAACACTTGAAATCACACCTATCTGCGCATATAGCCCCGAGAATACTCCTAGGTTAACAGCTACTACTGACGCTACAGTAATAGCAGAGAAGAAGATACCTCTAATCCCCACGTGGATTATCCTCTTTCTAAGCATGATCAGGAATGCTGCTGTAAGAATTCCTGTTATTGATAGTGACGATATTAAGCTTGCGTTAGCGATCATATTGTCTAAATCCAAGCCAGGGAGACCAAAAGTTGAATTTACCTGCAACAAAGATACTATTAGCGCGACGACGCCAGCATAAGGAATTATCCACGCGAACTCCTTCAAATGGTGTCGATATAAGCCTCCTTCAGGCAGGATCTGATCCCCCATAGCTTTTTGAGATACAGAGGTCTGCTCTGGCCGCCTATCAGTAATATTTCGATCGATTTCTTGGAGAAATTGAAATCCCTGGTCAGTCAGGGTATATTCCTTCGAATTTTTGCCCACATAATCAGCCATTCGTTCTAGATGATAGTAAATTGATCCCGTAGAAAGTCCGGTAGAATTCCTAATGTCGGAGAACCTTGCAGCCCCTCTCCTATCGGCTATCGCCCTCAAGATCTTTATTCTGGTTCGTCTTGCCCGCAGCTGCGTCTCTCCGGTCAATAGTGTTGCTATGCCCTAAAATTATTTATCTCTTTCTTTGATACTTAGCACTTAATTCTTTCCCAAATTGATTGCATGAGAGATATGCAGATATTACGCTTTGCTACTCATAGCCGTTGCTGGGTGGGGTCGTAGCGAAGCTAGGCATCGCAACGGGCTCCAGATCTTACATCCCAACAAACGTAATTGGGTAGAAACCCGTGGATCAAGGGTTCAATTACTGACACTCGATAGTGTAAGTAGAACATATCCCTTCGGCCCCATCCTTCATATTATGACTCCCTTTTAGCATATCACAACTATGCAGAAGGGCATTGAAAGCTATCTAATATTTCTAGCTCTGGAATACATTCCTATCCTAAGTAACAATATGCCAACAGCTATTACTAACAGCGAGGTGATCAAGGTTACAGGTTGGACAATATCTCTAAGGGGTTCAGGTGAATCAGAAATGAATTTGCATTGCTCGCCATTATTTTCACAGTACTTCGATACTGGATAGGCTAATAGAACAATAATCAATGTCACCAAGATGGCAGTCCCAATTAGGGAAGAAATTGCCCCAAACTTAATCATGAGGTCTTCAAAATGATCCAATAGGCCAATCCTCTCGTGTTTGAAATATTTGTTGGTCAGAGATGGTGTAGCCGCTTGATATCCATTGCCTTGTAATAGTAAATTGAATCATCCCTAACTGGCAAAAACTTGTCATTATAATACAAAAAAGGAATTGAACCTCTTACATGGCTTTCCCATAGGTCATGGACAGAAGAAAAATACTCTTTCCTATGTCTTCCTAAAAGTCTCAAACACTCGTGAGTAAGAAGGTGAGATATCTTTGCGCAGTTATTTTCTGCGAAGAATCTGGATCTGTAATATCCAATTACGCTGTCTTCCGGTCTTCTCCAATATACCATCGAAAAATTTTCGGCTGAATAGCCATCAATCTTACAATCAGTCCAGATTGGCTTAAAATAGGTCAAATAGAAATGATAAGTTGATAGGCCTCGTTCCTTGTGATCTCTAGTCAGGTAGCCGATAGACATACGGTCGAAGAGATGGCCTGGGATCACAGGTAATATATCAGCATCTATTGTAAAACTGATATTGAAGTTTCTTTTTACCCACCAATTGAAAAAGCGTACCATAGATAAAACATAGGTCCAATCTTGACTTTCTCTATCTTTCCATTCAGACTCTTTTGCGACATAAATGAAAAATAATTTTCCCTTATTCACAAGGGAATCAAGATACAAATCAAGATATAGACATTGTTCCAATAGTCCTTTTCAATGTACACTAATTTGCATAATGCGCAATCGAGATCGCCCAAACTTTGTACGATTTTGCATTCCAAGAAATTCAATCAGTTAGTAGCAGGTTGGAAGCGGCGTATCGCCAAGGTTTGTCGACGGCTTTTGATATCCCTACCCTCTTGCTCGTTATAAAATCTGCGACCTCTAGCCCTTGATGGACAGAAATGGGAGAGGTTCGTAGAGTAACATCTAAGCCGTTGTGAGCTAATGTTATGGACATAGCCTCTGCAACTCGACCAGGGCCTATTATCGAATTTTTGTGATGCCTCAATATCACTCGTCCTACTTTGGGTATAATGGCTCTGATTAGGACGGCGCCGGCTTCGGCATCGTTATCCCTTGCGGTTACGTTAGCGCAAAAATGTTTACCATAAATTAAATATACGTACAAACAACCCACATTTCCAAACATAACAGAGTTTCTTGGCCTAAGACCATTGAACGCATGACTGGCAGGATCATCTCGCCCCCCGTATGCTTCAGTCTCGATGATGTAACCAGATAATCTCAAGATAGCACGTGGTGATGCCCAGTTCCGCACCAAGACCTTCCCCAAAAGAGATTTTGCCACTTCAGTGGTATCCCTCTCGTAATAGCTACGTCCTAAACAGGACGGCACATTATCAAGAGAGTCGACAGTAATAGATAAACATGAGCCTAAAGCTGTGTTAATGTTTGGTAGAGCCTGAACCTTTTGATAATTTCTTCTTTGGTGGTACTAAGAAGTCTGGCTAAACCAAAATCTTCTACTGCAAATGAGCCCATGACGTTACCATAAACCGTCGCAAATTTAAGTTCTTTCACACCGGTTGCCTCAATTGATGCCAAATGGCCCATAAATCCTCCAGCAAACGAGTCACCAGCTCCTGTAGGATCTACAACCTCTTCAAGAGGATAGGCAGGGGCAACAAAAATCATGTCAGATCGTATTAAGACCGAACCATGTTCGCCCTTCTTCACGATAACGAATTCTGGACCCCATGAGAGTATCTCTTTAGCACACCTAATTAGGTTCGACTTGCCACAAAGCATTCTCGCTTCCTGATCATTAATAATGACACCATTTACCATTCCGAACATTTTCTTCACTTCCTTCCCCTTTGTTTGGATCCAGAATTCGATGGTATCACATACTACCATCTTCGGTTTTACGAATTGTTCGAGCATCTTGATATTCTGGACAGGATCATTATTTGCTAAATACACATACCGGGAATCCTTAAGGTGTTCTGGCACTGATGGTTCGTATTCGCCAATTACATTGAGCTCTGTCTTGTTAGTGGTCCTATGTGAAAGATCATAATTGAATGAAGAATCATATCTGAATGTTTTCTTACCAGGTCTCATATCTAGTCCATCTATCCCAACTCTAGATCGCAAGATCTCCAGGTATTTTTCTGGAAAATCAGATCCGATTACTCCTAAGATTTCCGTCTCGACAAACTTGCTGGAAGCAAGAGCCGCATAAGTGGCGGCTCCTCCCATTATTTCTACTTCTGTTCTAAACGGAGTTCGAGTCGTGTCCAATGCGAGACTTCCAAACACTGTTAAGCACACAGTAGGATTCTGCTAACGAAAGTTCATTAATTTGTTTTTGTTATTGCTAGCTCATCGGGAACTAGATAAGACATGAAACTCATAGTAGGAATCACGGGAGGCTCTGGCGTAATCTACGGGATAAAATTTTTGGAGGCGCTTTACGAGTTGAATGTCGAAAGTCATTTAGTTATAAGTGAATGGGGCGAAAAAACTATTAGGATAGAAACAAGTTTTACCACCGAATATGTTAAATCTCTAGCATCTAGGAATTATGACTCCCATAACATGGCATCAGAGATCTCCAGCGGATCGTTTATTTCAGATGGCATGGTGATTATCCCGTGTAGCATGAAAACACTTTCAAGCATAGCTAATGGTTACGACGATAATCTAATTTCACGCGCGGCAGACGTTTGCTTGAAAGAAACTCGAAGACTGGTGATAGTTCCCCGCGAGACACCATTATCTAGAATTCATCTCGTAAACATGCTCCAGTTGAATAAATCGGGAGCTGTAATACTGCCAGCCATGCCCGGTTTCTATCATAAACCGAAATCTGTCGATGATCTGGTGAACTATATCGTGGGAAAGGTCTTGGATCAGTTCAGTATCCCAAACAACTCCTTCAAGAGATGGGCGCGTCCATAAGGTGGTTTCGGGTGCATTGCAATGCCGTGTAGTCTGCTTATCGCATCAGGTCTCCCACAGAAACATTTTCTCTTCTTTCAGTTTTCGTCTGTAGTTCTGCAACATTGCATAAACACTCTTGTGAGAACTTCCCCGCGATAACATGATTATAGCCTCAACTGCCACCTTAATGGCCTCAAAGATTCCAATAAAGCCAACTGTGTGTCCATATACTGATACGTATGACCCACTTAGCTCCTCAATCGTGCGCCTAGACTTTCCTCGCTCCCCGATGATTCTCCCCTTCAATCTATTCATTGAACTCTGTGAGGTCCCCACATAGTCCCTCATATCAATCAATTGAAAGACAACATCCTCACGGAGCAATTTGAACGCTCTCTCTGGTGAAAATCCTCTTGCGATTGCAGAGATTATCTCTAGGGCTTTAAAAGGGTTCCCTTCAAGTAGAGAGAAGGAATCGTATCCAACAGTTACGTTTCCTGTCTCACTTTCAATCTCAACATGCACGTTACATTCCTGCTTTATTCTCTCGACCACTGCACCTTTCTTTCCTATCAGAGCTCCTATCCTTTCCCCAGGAACCTTGATGAACTGTTGAGAGACATCTGGTTCGTGCTCAGATGGTCTCAAGATACCTTCCACACTCTGAGCTGTTACTACATCAGGTTAGTTATATTAAAGTAACAATTACATCTCCTTCCATGTTCTATGTGTGATAGAATTTGAAGACCATTAAGAACGGTATGCCGCAGAGTCGTTTCACACTTGCCTCTTTTGCGAGTCCTAATGAGATGGCCAAGGCAACGGTTTTTTCGCCAACAAGATTTGCAATGGCACACTCATTTAGGAGATATGCGACTTTCTCTTTTTCAATTACTTCTTCCTGAAAGTAATCCTGTGAGAGGGTAATGACCATATTTCCTTGATTTAATGTTTTGCCAACTAGATCTGCATCGCAGACACTTATCATTAAGGAGTCGCTATATTTTGTCTTTCTGGCAGCGTAGACTTCTTTGGCTCTGCGCATTGGTATGAGAGTTCACAGATCAACTATTAACTCTTGTGTGTTAAGATGCTTAACATATTCTTAACATATTCAAGTGTATCCTTGATCAGATTAATTAATAGGTTCAACCTTCTTTTAGTCTGAACGTGCCCCGCAGATGCCAGATGTGATCGGTAAAAGTAAAGGACATCCAAAGAGTCTGATTTCATCTTCAGAGGAAGTAGTAAAGAAAACCCTGTCACATAAAAAGATTCTTGTCCTCTGTGTTGATAGGGACGATGATATAGGCTCGAAGGGGGGACTAGAGACACCTATTGTTGGACGAAGTTCATGCATAAATGCAGGTATACGCTTAGCTATCGAAGACCCCGAAGACCCTGATGCAAATGCAATTTTTGGAGCAGTCAAAACTTATGAAGAGTTGATTTCTAAGGGACATAATGCCGAGGTAGCAGTGGTAGCCGGAACATACGAAAGAGGAATAGAGGCTGACGAAAAAATCTATTCAGAGGTTCAACTAATTATTAACTCTTACCAGGCAGATGCAGTCGTTTTGGTGTCTGATGGAGAAGATGACGAAGCAGTAGTCCCTGTTTTACAAACGCTAGTACCTATTATTTCATTACAGCGGATAATAATTAAACATAGCAGGAGTGTGGAGTATTCATACGCAGTACTAGGCCGATACATAAAAATGCTGGTATACGATCCGAGATACTCCAAATTCTTCCTGGGCGTTCCCGGAGCCTTGTTGGTTGCGACAGGGATCGCAACTATCTTTGGACTTACTAAGGAAGCAGTTGCGCTAGCCTTAAGCATTCTCGGAATCGCTTTTATTATGAGAGCCTTTGATTTAGATAAGGCGATAGGATCCTTAGGCAGACCTACACCTTCGGGTTTCATTAGAATATTTTCGGTATTTTCTGGAATACTTATAATCCTTGTTGCGATTGTCAATGGCTTTTCAAGTATTCCCTCTAACCTCATCGAACCTAATTCGGGAATTACAGCCGTAATTTCGAATCGGATGATAGTTGGTTCCTTTATACAGGGCACAATCACCCTTCTTTGGATAGGTATTGCCACCATATTTGTTGGTTCACTGCTGAGCAACTGGTTCAAAGGTAGTATCAAGACAATGTCAGATATTCTCCGATTGGTAGTACTGGCGCTGCTCTATATACCGGTCCTTCAGTTCACTTCAATTCTTACTGAGAGAGCAAATCCCTTTAGCCTGGTATCATCTATCCTGATTGGTTTAGCAATTACGCTCGTAGCGGCTACATTTTTGTTCCAGTACTTTAGAAATAGAAAAGGCGGAGAAGTTCTGAAACACTGAGTCAAAATAGGTCCAAACAATAAAATCGCAGATTGACCCTCTGCTAATTCAGATAGTCTCTGATGCAGACATTTGAGAATGGGAGGGCGTTTGCTGAAACTCTTCTCCAGATGAGCGGGCTATATCGGTACTATGAGAACAAACTGCGATCGCACATTCTACATAATCCGCTACCAAACCACGTCGCGATTATTCTAGATGGAAACAGACGTTGGGCGAAACTGAACCTCCTAAATGTGTATCAGGGACATTATGTGGGAGCCGACAAGGCAGAAGAGCTTCTCAACTGGGTCCATGACATTGGAATCAGGATCACGACACTTTACATTCTCTCAACTGAAAACCTCAGTAGAAATGATACAGAGATAAACAATATCTATGAACTTCTATCTGTAAAATTACACAAGCTTTACAATGATTCACGAATTCATAAAAGGCGAATGAAGATTAAAGCTATAGGGAACGTGAAGCTGGTGCCTCCAAAGCTACAAAATATACTGAAAGAGTTAGAAAAAGCAACCTCTGAATATGACTCGATGTTTTTAAATATAGCCGTTGCATATGGTGGTCAAAGGGAGCTCATTGACGCAATTAGGAGAATAGCTGGAATGGCCGTTACGGGCGATATCAGGGTGGATGATATCGACGAGAGAACCATTGAATCTTGCCTCTATACCTCCCATTTACCACAACCTGAGCCCGATCTGGTTCTAAGGACGTCTGGAGAGAAACGCCTCAGCGGCTTCCTACTTTGGCAAAGCGCATATAGTGAGATAGTCTTCATGGATGTTTTCTGGCCGCAATTTAGAAAGATAGATTTTATGAGAGCAATAAGGATCTATCAAAACAGAGTTAGAAAATATGGTCTTTAGAAAAATATGCTGTTTCTATCATTTTCTAACATATTATTGTACAAAGTGCTGCATTGAATCCAATCAATATAATCAAATATCGGCCTATCAATACATTCAGATACAAGTGCAAGATTTATTTTGTTTGACCGAGGCTCAGAGCTATTTTTGCAAGCTGAAGCACTTCTGGAAATGATTAAGGAACATTCAGCAGGAGCGGTTCTTTATGGATATTTTATAAACAAAGAAGTTCAATTCTTGTTGCTCCATTATACTTCAGGTCACTGGGACTTTCCAAAAGGTAATGTTGAAAAAGGTGAAACTGAAATAGAAGCTACAACAAGGGAAGTTTTCGAAGAGACTGGAATAACCGACTTGACCTTTGTCGAGGAATTTGTCCAACCGATATATTACAATTATAAACGGAATGAGAATTTAGTACAAAAAAGAGTCACTTTTTACCTTGCCCAAACTCCAACCAGAAATGTGATACTTTCGAATGAACACCAGGATTATCTCTGGGCAAATTATCATTTGGCTCTAAAGACACTCACATATAGATCAGCCAGAAATATTCTAACCTCGGCATACAAATTTATCAAGAATGCCAAGCCGCCATACTAACTTCTTCCTAAGCTATCTTTGAGCAACGCCAGTGCCCTCAATGGTTCCGGACTATGAATTATGCTTCTCCCAACGATTACATAATCTACTCCGCTCCTGGCGGCATCTAATATGCTCCCCCCCTGAAGTCCCAGCCCAGGAGAAAAGATAGGAGCAGGCTTGTCTGCTGCTATTTCTTTTATGATATGGGGCCTCGTAGCTCCCACGATCAAGCCATCCGCCTTTGCCTCCTTGGCATATTTTAGGAATATTCTATAAAGCGGTACTCTCATAGTTCCGCTGATTTCGTTCTTGTCATAAACCTGGATTCCATATGTCTGAGAGGCGCCGGGATGACTCATATAGATTAGTGCTATAATGCCTGCTCCTAATGAGTGAGCTTTTTTGGCTAATTCAATTATCTCCATCCTTCCGATTATAGGATTTGCTATGACTGCATCAAAGCCCTCCTCAGTTAGCCATTTTAAGGCTGTATTATTAGTTGATGGGATATCGTTAAGCTTGACATCTGCTATTACTTGCATGTCGTATGAATGGCAGATCTCTATTAATTTGGTCATTTCATCTTGACCTAGAGGTAAGATTACATGAAAGTTGAATTTGACCGCGCAAAGCCCGGATTCCAGGGAACTGACAGTTTCAGATAAATATTTGGCTAGGCCATTCTTTCTGATTAGATCGAGTGCCAAGATAATATTGCTTCGCTTTCTGTTGGAAGAGTTTCGAATTCTAGAGGAGAAATTATCACCCAAGCTCAAGGGATCTCACTAATGGGTGTGGGTTCAAAAGTCTAATCAACTTGAGATATATATAACCATGCTCGTCGATCCTATTGTAAAACGAGGTAGATTCAGACTTTTGACTTGAGTACCTTAGGAATGAGGCTGGTGGAATGCGCTCCAAAACTACATAATAGAAGTAGGAAAAGGTATCGCTCTCACTTACGCTCATTGGTGCACCTATTATGTACTTTGTCTTGTGTTCAAATACCAGAAGAGGCAATGGTGGTTCTTCATATATGGTCTTGTAGGCGCACACCTTGGCCAAACTTGCAAGATCTATTAGCCTGATGGGGATATATTCAAAAGTAGAAGTGACCTTAGTTGATCTCGAAAAACTTTTGGGAGATTTGTCGATCTTAACAACTGGAGAATAGACAAAAGTGGGGTTTGACACGTAATCGACTTGGGTTACCTCTTCCACATCGCCTATAATTCGATACGCCAAGTACTCTCCAACTCTCCCGAACTCATTCTTTACAAAGAAGATCACGGGCCTCCCATTCACAAAATCTACCTGGACTGCCAATGTTGGAGAGCCATTCAATGAAATTGCAAAGGATGGAAGGGGTACTCGTTCTAAAGCACAGACGAGCCGACCAAAGTCGCTCAACCCCGAAAGTTCAATATACCAAGGTGACTTAATCCGCAATTTCATGTAACTTCATCAGAGATCCTATTAAAAGCATGTGAAAGGTCATGGGTTACCTCTGGATACTATTACTTCTAGTCTAACTGAACGCGAATCATAAAAAATAAATCGGATTTGCAGCACTTAACCTTGTCTAACGTGAATTGAATCTGCGATCTACCACGTCATGAAGTTCCTGTCCTGTTCCAATTACTGCAACTCTCACACCTATTTCTTCTTCAATCTTGTTAACGAACCTTTTGGCCTCACTAGACAAATTGCTGAACTCCCTTTTGCCTGCATCTGAAGGAAAAACAATATCGAGTTTTGTTAAAGCGACCTGAGTCGCGCTGTTTAACATAACCGAACGCCTAGCCAGATCAAAATTAAAGGGTGAAGCTCTCCTCAACCGACCTGTGACGCTGCCAAATTCAGTCCAACCCTTTGAGGCAGTCTCTTCCTGCTCTAGTTCGCCCTCTAGGGGACCTGAACCCACCCTAGTAACATAAGCCTTAAATACTACCATTACTTCGTTAACTTTTTTTGGGCCAATTCCTACATCAGAACAAATAGCAGAAGCCGTCACATCTTTTGAAGTAACATATGGATAGGTCCCATGATAAAGAGATAGGAACGTACCCTGGGTACCTTCAACTAGAACATTCCTATCGTCGTCGATAGAATTATTCACAATGTTCGCGATGTCCTGCAGATACTCAGATAACGCGAATGAATCCCTCGCAATAGAAACCTTGCGCAAAGCTCTGTCAGCGTTTGCAGGCCCGGTTCCCGTTCCAGTTGTTCCTATTCGATTCAGATTAGGGTCGGAGGCATCCTCTTCAACGTGGGTACTATTTATTATGCCACACTGAGGATCAACAAATGTTCGGTCTTTAGTATCAAAGCTTCTGATTTCCTCAAGCAGGACGTTCGCGTTTATAAGAACTCCTGGGCCAATCATAAGCCTAGTCCTGTCGCTTACCAGTGCACTGGGAAGCATTCTGGTCTTATGTTCTTTTCCACAGAACATTACTGTATGCCCTGCATTAGGTCCCACGCCTCCTCGAACTGCAATATCAGCTTTATCTTTCACAGCTAAGTATGCAATTATTTTTCCTTTTCCTTCATCACCAAAAAATCCCCCCACTACTACTGTGCATGGCATTACCTCATAGATGGTATCTCAGATATTTTAAGCAAATGGCCTTTACGGTGAAGAAATTACGATTAACTTTGCAATTATCTCGCTGAAGATGTAGCTAATCGACGCATCGGTCTACGTACCTCGGTCAGTGCTAGGGGTGTAATGAACTATCCTGTTCTTTACTCTCCGGGTTCTTTTGCAGTTCCTCTGGCTTCTCCAAACCAAAGAACATTCGCTCCTGTTTGTGCAGCGCTTTTCTATGCTCTGAAAGAGACATATCAAGCCTCAGTTCGTTGATTACCATTATGGAATATGTGTGCCATTCAGCCCAACAAGTCGGACATGACGGATACTTCTGAGACGCCTCGTCCGCAATAGATAAATCATCAAAGTCTTTTCCACATTTCGCGCAGATCTTTGACATCGATCGATTTCTTGGCTGTGGAGTATTTTATTGTTTGTTACTTCACGTTTTCGATCTTTTCATTTGCATCCAATAATCTTATGCTCTCTTGTTGGAGTACCTGTGAAACTTCATAATATGGGCTCTCATTTCTTCCATCCCAAAATATTCCAGTCCACAGGAGTTACATCTATAAGTTTTAGCCGTTCCATGAACGACCTGTTCGTGCTGCATCAACTCTTCGATTTTCCTGAATGATCTACCACATCCTTCACACTTGTTCCTCTTGAAAATCAAATTTGTAGTCGAAATTCTCCTTTTGACGTGTCCATCGTTAAATCTCATAATACTTTAATATAAGATCATCGTTAGCTGATTGATTCTACCTTATGAAGAAGATTGAAGCAGTAATGCCACATGAAAGCTTGGAGCTTGTACTCTCAGCGTTAAAGGATTTGGGATTAGGAGGTCTCACATATTACGAATCCAAAGGTAGAGGCCAGAACCCACGTCCGATATTACATTCTGGGAGAGGCACGGCCACGTATGTCCCAGAATTCAATCTCAATGCCACATTGGTAGTTGTCGCTCAGGACTCGGCAGTTGATAGTATACTCAACACCATCCTACAAAATTCTAGTAGTGGACGAAAGGGAGAAGGAAAGATATTCGTCTACCAGATGGATGATGCGGTGGATATAGGGTCAAAATCCAGAGGAGAATCAGCGATATCATAGCAAACATTTAGAAACGAATAATTAGCGAATGTATTTAGTGGCAAAGAACTAACTATGTTGATTCTAGCCTTTAGCTCGTACTACCTTAATCCGTTCAAGCACTTTCCAGTATTCAACTTCGCCTCCTTGCCT
>DASQQK010000402.1:0-3523 GCA_035643435.1 Nitrososphaeraceae archaeon
ACATAGGCCCCTGTGACCTCTACACGATCACCTACTTCCGGCAGAGGAAACTTAGGTGAAGTACCAGCTGAACAATCACCCTTATGCACAAGTTCTGTCGAGTTATTTGTGCGCTGACATATAAATTCCACCCATATCCCGCCAGTCATTTTACTATTGAAATTGGATATTGTGACTAGGTTTTGATACGGCTCATCTAATGTTAGGGCAAATACCGTATCGCCATCAGAGGGTTCGTGTACCAGCGTTATATTCCCCGTTACAGTGATGCACGGATGGAGCAAGAAGAATCTTGGCGGACCTGGGTTTACTAAATCGTCATATATTGAATTATCGCACTGTGAATTCGTTTGATTGTTAAACACGGAAGGAAAGTTTTTGTCAAATAGCTCATGTAGTTGTTGGTCATGTGATTTTTTTAGAAATTGCAAGAGATACTTTTGGTCAAAATGTTCGGTCATATTTCTTTCAGAGTGAATATCGGGCAGTGGTAGATTTAGTAATTCTTCTCTTTGGGATTGATTTGTTGGATGTTTAAGCAATTCATTTATTTGAAGGACATAACACATGTCGGTAGATTTGTTTACTAATTCATAAAGTGTAAGATTATAACATGAACTATCGATCCCTTCAGGCGGATTAACTAGTTGAATAGTTGGACTGGAAAATGCATAAGATTCATTGGTATTTTCATCGGAGGCATTATATGTCTGACCTAGAGGAGAAGTTACAACTATTCCGGGTAACGGAAGTAATTGGTAAGGAGATTGGTACGCTTCACCCAAAGAAAAGTTCCTTCCGCCCGAACTTTGATACAAAAAGGTGGTCACCGATATCAATGACAAAACGATGATAGGAATCAATAATATTTTCCGTGTAGTTGGCATTCGCCATAGATTGAGACCCATCCCAACCACTGTAGCAGCTTCACTGACATTTATTAAAAGGTTTCTCCGCTACAGTAAAAAAGAATGGAATTTCATTCAGGATGTTTATTAGCACTTCTCGTGTTTGATACTGACGCCCTTGATGTCAACAACCTCATGAATTCAAGTAGAGGGAGGAATCAATGGTCTCACTCCCTCTGAGATGTTCTTACAAAGATTAATTACATCTACAGGCACTAAGCAGCATCTGGGTAAGTACAACAGGTAGTAATTAGTAGTCCTCCATCAGAAGAGCGCAGCTATTCTTACATCTGCTCAACTAGGAGTGAGGAACAGCAACGCAAGGTCATTTCATAGATTGTCTCTGACCATCAGGAAGCTATAGAAAAAGAATTCATTGCTGCGGTCAATTGAGATTATCAACTGAGATTATAGAGGATAACTATGACCAAGATTGCAGTAACGATCAGGATAAAAATAGTGAACTTCCTTATGTTATGACTTTTAATATCTATATATCATACTATTATAGGTCGCCCTATAATAAGATGGCTTCTGGGTTACCTATGGTATAATGGGTTCGATTCAATTTTCATCCGACTCCCTCTGAGCCCAAGTATTATATCTGGAACAAACCATATCATTACCAAATCGGAGTTCAATATCCAAGTGTACAAAAACACTCATATTGCAACAATAATATGGAGTCATATTATTAGACGTTAGTAATCCTTAAATTTACTAGATCTAATTTGTAAAGCAAAAAGAGAATGATATTGTGAATGAGTCAGCGAATTCCTGAAGAACAAAGGGCCCTTGTGATGCAAGGCGGGGGTGCGCTTGGAGCATATGAGGCTGGAGTTTTCAAGGCACTGTATGAGCGGTTCATTAAACCAAGCAATCAATCATTTGATATTGTTGCAGGAGTTTCAATAGGTGCTGTCAATGCTTCAATCCTTGTAAATTATGTAACTAAGAATAACAATAAATGGGATGGTTCGGCAGAAACTCTTTACAATTTTTGGGATGATATCTCCACTAGCCCAAGCTTATCTAATCCTATATCCTGGCCGCTTTACTTAGTAGATAATAATCCGTTTCTAGCTAGTGGGTTGGCATTTCAGGAATTCTTTAGAACAGCGTTAGCAGGGTATTATAGATTTTTCACAGGATCAATAAAAACAATTTGGAAGCTAGAATGGCCCTACATTCCAATATGGAGAGGAGAAGAATGGCCACCCGTTCGTTGGATTAGCTGGCAACAAAACTGGAAAGAAGAACTACCATATATATTATATTATTTCTTATGGCCTGATAATTATGGCCCTGTAGCATTACATGAGGCTGCAAGAAGGTATTATTCATGGAGATATTTTATGTTAACAGGTGCACCTAACGTGTACACTTCATTCATTCCGCAGCTGGATTTGAAATTCTTTGATCTATTTAATCCACACTCAGTTCTCTATAGAGTAAGCAATGATTCTCTGATAAGAAGTATTAAGAAATATTGGCATCCAAATGCTCCTCCACTAAGGACTAATATTGATGCCAACCAGCCTAGGCTGCTTCTTGTAAGTGTTGATTTACAGAATTGTGCAAGTGCTACGTTTGATAGCTATGAAAAGGGAAAGGATGAATATGGAGATGCTGTCTGCAGGACAGTTTATGGAGAAGACAAAACTAAGTATAGAATAGAATATCCTGAAGGAATTGGAATGGAACACCTTATGACCAGCATGGCCTTCCATTCAAGACACAAGTATCCTACATTAGAGGTAAAACAAGAAAGTAATGCTCATAGTAAGCCAAGACCATTCTGGGATGCTATATACTTGAGTAACACTCCTCTAAGAGAACTACTACAAGCTCATAGAGACTACTGGCATGGAGTTAGAGGACTAAGTGAACGCATTCCGAAATTGAAGGTATATATGGTAGACTTGTATCCAACCGTAGAAAAAGGCATACCAGAAGGTTTTGACGAAATCAATGATAGACAATATGATGTCCTATTCCATGATAAGACAAGGTACGACGAGAAGGTAGCACACTTAGTAACAGACTATATAAATATGGGTAAGCGTATGAGAGAACTTTTGGACGACGCAATAAATACAGTTGAAGACCAAAATAGAAAGGAAACATTGACAAAAAGATTTGAGGACATTTTAAATACTGAAGGAAAAAGCAGGACGCGTGATCATGGAAAGAAGAGAGAATATAAGGAGCTCTTAGAAGGACATTTCGAGGTAGAAGTTTTTAGAATTGAGCGTTCAGAGGATCATGAAACCGATATCTATGGCAAAGCCTTCGACTTCTCACGCCGGACAATAGATCAGTTAAGAATAGAAGGCTATAAAGATGCAAATAATTCCAAAGACATAGAATGGTAAAAGATTCTGATGCGTATTTAATGGACTGATAGAAAATGAATTCATAATTACTAATTACCGTCAAGCGAAGAACTCAGAAACAAGCTAGGACTAGTGCCTCATCTATTCCGTCGTTTGTTTAAGCGAGCTGCGAGCTCGAGAGAATAAACCAACGTTTCTATACCTCAGTTAGGGCTCTCACAGGGTACCCAGGGTTCAAAACAGAAACCGGCATAGAATCCTCATTATCCTCCACCTTTA
>DASQQK010000403.1:0-4095 GCA_035643435.1 Nitrososphaeraceae archaeon
CAGTATGAAACTAGCTGGGCTCCATGGTACCCTACAATGGGTAGTACGGAGCAGGGTGGTTCACAACGCGCGGGAGCCTTTGAATGCGCACACTTTGGAGGTTCGTTCACTGGACCCAAGCAGGTCTACGCATATCAATCACCATCCGTCTTGGATAGTGAAATGAGAACCTAATGAGCTGTATGTCTCAGGAGGTGCTGCAGGTCTGGCGTTACCAAGAACTTATATCTCAAAGCGGCAGAGATGTTGCTGACATGTGTTTGTTCAGATACTCGTTCCGATTGATTTAATGATTATCATAATCATCGAATAGTCTAGATTTATGAAAGATGCTATGTTACGACAGATTGTTATTCTAATTAAGCTAAATCAGTTACCTGATTTACTGGTCGAAGAGCGAAGCTATATGTGGTCTTTTTATATCCGTAGAATCGTATAGTAGCTTAAATTGGTAGTAGAGTATGTTATATACAGAGAAGAACAATGCCGAGATATCTTGATTCGCATAAAATAGGCGCTTTTACTGAAGAACAGCTTATGGAGCTGCAGAAATTACCAGTAGACGAGTTCGGCGTAAAGCATCTTAATATTCTATATAATTTTGAAGCAAATGTTGTCTACTGTATTATTGAAGCACCAAGCAGGGAAGCTGTAGAAATGAACCATGCAGCAAAACTGAACTGTAGCTGTGATTGGATAACAGAGGTTAAGACAACGTCTTAATAGGTTATTTGTGGCTTATCAACGTTCTAAAATGACTGATGAGCAGCAGGCCAACTATTATCAAATTGTACAAACGAACTGAATTCCTTCGAAAGAGGCTAATTGAGAGCAACATAGTACAAGGGAGTTTCAAGTACAGAGGTCTATACCCATGTAAATAAACAGTTATATAACAACGGAATACTTACTCCACTTCAGGCACAATTCTGCAATTCTATGCTGCCTCAACTTGTTGTGGTATCGTTGGTATTAATAGTGTTATTAATAGCGTAGTAAAACTGGACTATTAAATGCTTAATGTATAGATAGACGACCATAAAGAACAGCCTCGAAGTCCCTTTGATATTGGCCGCCTACCTGACATGTTTCAACATCCTACTCTATGTTCTTATTAGAGTGTGATAATGTGCCTATCACTAATCATTTATGGACCTTTAAAGTCTATTACGGAATAAAATGCATTCTGTCCCGAATGTTCAAAGTTAAGATTTGGAGTTGTAATACGCATTATCTTTGTCTTTGCCGCCTCTGCAAGTTTCCATATGAATCCTTTTGGCAGCTGCACCTTCGTTTCCTGCTCTTGCCCAGTTACAGGATTTGTAAAACTTTCAACCTGCACATCCATCACATCTGATACTGAGAAGCTACTATTTTTCCCATCTATTTTGACTGCTATATCGACGAACTGCGGTTCTAGCATATATTTAAATGTCCCAGCAAAAAGTTGGAAAGGACCTTCTCCCTTTGCCTTACCAGATAGAATATTAACAAGAGCTTTTCTCTGTTGCTCATTAGCCTTTTGTGTGATGAATAGTTGCATAGTGCCATTTCCTTCATGAATTGCTTTTGGCCATGAAGCTGCATAGACAGCATCAACGTCATCTAGACATATATCTTGTCCGTAATTTCCATTCTGTATATGATAGAGCACCAAAGCTCTACAAAAGCCATTACTTGGAAACCCACTGAAATTACATGGACATCCATAATCGCAGTTACATGTCTCAATATAGTCTGCCTTAAGTCTCCAATTTGGGATTAGCATTTCAGATTCTTCAGAGGTTTGCAATAAGGCCTTATGGGGAAGTGTAGAATAAAAGCTATTTGGTTCAGTGGTTCAGGGACAACCTTGCCACACTATTATAACAGAATAAGGAAAGGTAGGGCGACCGTAATGAAGCTTATTAGGTCATGCCAGAGTACGAAGTGCTGGTCGCCCTCCTAGTTGTTTTAAGTTGGTGTACAGTAACAGTACCTCTATTGTGTACTGCGCCGCTTCTTTCAAGGATATAATATAAAAAAGGTTTTAGGTCACAAGTACATCCATTTGCGCGCAAGGACTGGTTGTGGAATTGTTTGCTGTATCTTGCATCTGCAATTGCAGCTAGCATGCCTGTCAGAGACACGATCTATGTTCACTAGTATATTAAATTGCACAAGAAAATTTAATTATGAGTAATATATTCATATTACTAGATGATAGTTGGACTGTATGTCATAATATTGGTGGGTAAGATGATAGATTCCAACGACCGTAGCTAAAAATGCCATTTCTGATGGACTCCCTAATCTGTACCGCGGAAGATAGGTTAGATCCACAAGACACTGAGAAATACAGACTGAATAGCATTGAGAATTTCAAGATTATTTTCTTACTATGTAGATCATGTTATTGGTGTACATCATACTTTTCAAGCACGCAACAACAACAACGAGTTGAATCACGTCCTACCTGCAGTACTCTCCTCATGGTGCAGAACCCAGATGGTGAAATGTGATGAGTAGAGTGGAAGAAATCGATGTGAATTCTTTGTCTGGTCTTAGTTTGGCAAAGTATGTTTTAGAAAGACTAGTCAACGGCCATGAAAGTGTTGAGAAGATAGCTGAAGACTTTGACAATGATAAAGAATTCATTCTGGGTGTGACTGACTTCCTTAATGAAATAGGTTGGATTAAACAAGATCCAACCAGTGGAATATATAGGATAACTGGGAAAGGGAAGACTAATACCATAACACGTCATAAACAGATAGTTACCTTTGGAATGCACTAGGAGTGTACTAACAATCTGAAAGGGGTATTGACGACCAAGGTGTAAGTGTTGACATTTCTGCGGGACTCCCAAGAAATAATTGCCGAGATCTTAGAATGTGCACAAGTAAGTCAAGGCATCTCAAAAACAAAAGTGATGTACGACGTTCAATTATCAATTGCGCAAATAAAGGAATACCTCATGTACCTTCAACAATGTAATTTATTAAATTATGACGAAGTAGATAGAGTATATATAACCACAACTCAAGGGAACAGGTTCGTAAGATTATACAACGAGATGGTTGACCTAATATCAGGATATAGAAGATGAAAATTATGTTGATGTCATGCATACAACTATGTAGACTAGGCTTAGGTTCCAACCTGGATCTGGATTGCTATTTTTATTTCTAATTGTTTTCATTTTTCTTCCTGTTATTCGAGTCTAGAATTTCGTGGAACTGAGTTACTTATTCCCTGTTTCCTCTGACATTTGCCGTAAACCTAACTGATTCATTGTCTCAAAAATAAATAGGTGGTATTGTACGTCAGTCATATTTCCGTTAGCAGCATTTCTCCACTCCATGGGTTCAAGCTACATTGAACAGATCGCCTACTGGATCTTTGCAATAATGAGTGAAAGCAACTCTGACGTGCAGTCGTTATTTGCAGCTAATGATTGGGTATTGCTGTCACCGTATCGATCCAGCCCCGTTCGTCAATAACTAAAACAGACTTCCCGTATTTGTATAATATAGTCCTGCCGTTCATCTAAGTTAATTGATCTGAGGCAAGAAGAAAACTAACCTGTTATCGAAGAGATTATGATTATAATTCTTGAATATAGCAGGCGCGACACAAAAACCAAACTTTGAGATTCAAACTATGCTTGAAATAAGCAGAGTGAGATATTAGAAAAACTTGTTATTATGCCAGCAGCATTTCTAGCTATGTGATGGCCATATGTCTTTATATTATAACATATTCTAATAATATCGACAGTGGGAGCAGTAGTTCAATTTAAAATTTTATCATGTAATGTGTTTATAATTTTGTGTGCTGTTTTAGTAGTTCAGTCAACAGCAGTTGTTAGTCTGCTTGGATATTCTATTTGCATTCAATCTGTTAGCGCTGCGGCAGGAGCTAGTACAATTATTGCTAGAACAATAGACTTACCAATTGTAGCGAAAACGCTACTCGATAATGCTATACAAGAATTTCAGAGCAATAACATCAATAATACAATTACATACTTAGAAGGAGCTGAACAGGAACTATCTCGATCATTAGCAACTCTAGGAAATAACAATAATAATGCCGATGTACGCACTCCAATAA
>DASQQK010000404.1:0-2311 GCA_035643435.1 Nitrososphaeraceae archaeon
CAAAGTTAGGCGTTTTTGCAACTAAATCTCCTTATCGCCCAAATCCCATAGGTGTTACAGTTGTAAAATTATTAGAGAGGAATAGCAATATCCTCAAAGTAAAAGGACTCGATGCTATAGATGGTTCTCCTATAATTGATATAAAGCCATGTATTACATCCCATGTAAATGATATATTACCTAATGAAAAGTGTGTGATATAGAAACGACTAAAAACTAGCCTTTCTTTTTTGCGACTATCATATCCATTTTCTAACGCTAATAGATTCGATGGTCAGTCAGCGTAAATGGTTTCGGTAGTCACTGAACTGAGAGGTAGTATCGTACATATAGATCCTATATTACTAAATTCTCCTGGTTAGTGTGAGATCAGTACGGCAATTGATTCAACAGAAATTCTCATGGTAATTGCCATAACCACATTCGCAGGCGGTACCTCTTTCGTAGGCGCTTTGATAGCAAGAAAAATGAATTTTTCTGAACAACAAATACTATTTTTCACAGCATTTGGAGCAGGAATATTGATAGCCGCCGCGGTATTCGAAATGGTCCTAGAGGCGGAGAAAACTCTAGGGATTGCATCCATGTTACTATCATTTTTGGCAGGAGCCATTATTTTTACAGTGGCTGATGTAGTTGCTGAAAAAAAAGGCGGTGGAGCTGGAATATTGCTTGGTATAGGCCTGGATTCCATCCCGGAATCCCTTGCTATAGGCGCATCCATAGCTGCTGCTGCTGCTGCTGCTGGTCTTGCAATGGCATTAGCGATCTTGATTGGAATTCAGAACGTCCCAGAAGGTATTGCATCATACCGAGAAATGATGACTGGGAAGACTGCTTTCAAAAATGATCCAAAAAAGGCTCTCACTGCAATTGGGATTGTATCTGTAATTCCTATTCTCCTAGGATTAGTAGGACTATTCTATATGCAAGGCATGACAGAGGTGATTGCTATCATCCTGGCTTTATCAGCCGGTGGCATATTCTATATGCTATACTATGACATGATACCGAAAGCTCATAAAGATCGCAAGTGGCTGCCGACCTTCGGTGCAGTTTTGGGTTTTATCATTGGATTTGCTATTGTAAGAACAATAGGGGGATAACATTAGTTAGCACATCTTATTACATTCCCTCCTATTGGAAGTGAAATAGCAGGCGAAGTTTGCTGCTGTAAATTACGCCCAGCCGCCTAAGCGGAATTATTCCATTTTGATCCGCACCAAACTTCACCTAATCGCTATTCGATAATCCAGAATGGCGATGTCAATTATTAAAAGGTAAGAATATCATGCATAACCAATATTACCATGTCTTTAGGCACAATGGATATTACCAACATAACCAATGCATAACCAAGTGTCCAGGGTATGTGTGAATCGGAACGTTATGGATATAACTCACAAATAACATTAAAATTTTCTAGTCGCTCAATTCGGATGTGACATGGAATATGAACTAATCCGTCTTAGAGCAGAGTTTACTATTGAAGTTGGAAAAAAAGAAGAGTTCAAGAAACTGATACAGGAAATGAGCAGAGCTGTAGAAGCTAATGAACCAGATACACTAAGCTATCTGTTTTATCTTAATAGGGATGAGACAAAGTGTATCGTAGAAGAAATTTACGCAAATTCAGAGGCTGCATTTGTTCACAATAATAGTATTGCATCAAAGACGATAATTCCAAAGATTCTCAGTATTTCTAGGATGAGTAAATTTGAAGTTTATGGCAAGCCCAGTGAAGAATTACAAAAAGTGCTGGTAAGTTTCAATCCACAAACTTATAATCTAATTGCTGGATTCAGTCGATGACGGGTCTACATATACCTATGAATGGTGTAACAATATGCATTTCTGGGCACGTCAAAATATGTTATGTTTTTACTCTATGTTAATGTATAACAAGTCTCATTTATTTGCACTTTTATAAACAGTGAACTGGCACTTCCACTAATCATTTACCCTAATGAAAGAATATATCGTGTACTCAAAATGATTGAAGATAAACAGAACGGGCTTTGTGTTTATTGTAAAGAACGTATTACAGAGAATCATTTTATTGTGAGTAGCGGACGGCCAAGACATTACTATCATAAAGTTTGTGCAGATAGACTCAAAATTATATAGTCGAGGCTTTTCAATAAAACCTAATTCTTATCGTATATGTTTAATAGACTAAACTTTTATCACAATGCATAAAACCATTAGTTCATATTACCATAACAATAATGCGAATAACAGACCATTAATGGGTGATGGACAGGGTCCAACTAGAAGCTTCTCTAAGCCTGTAGATATAGGAAAAGAATAT
>DASQQK010000405.1:0-3481 GCA_035643435.1 Nitrososphaeraceae archaeon
AATACAGTCAAAGATTAATGAAATAAAATCAAGCTATCCGCTTCTTGCAGCCGTACTTGATAGGATACATCACATGAATCTTAAAGAAACCTTTACTGGACTGCTTGTTCTAGATGCGCTTGAGCACATATTAAAAGCTCGCCAGGTACAGGTAATCAGGGAAAAAGGTTTGTAGTTAAAGCTCCCATTTTTATTTGATTTAATTTAGAGCTTTGTTTATTATCGTATCCGAGAGAGCTAAGGAAATTTTGATATTATTTTAGGTGCTGAAATGGATGTCATATTCTAGTCAGAACTAACCCGCCCTTTTCTCGCGTGGCGAATAGTTTTAAAAGTTGGACATACCTCTCTGACCTTATGGCGTCTTTTGGAAGGTCCAGAAGGGCAGCTCTAGATCGAGCTCTTTTTAGTTACGCAGCTGGCGTAATTCAATTGTAGTCATACGGATCGACCTGTAATCGACACTTAATCTGAAATCAATATTGATCGATTCTGATCTATCTTTTTTAATGCATGAACTCTGAAATGTAGAAAGTGTCGTTATCAAGCTGTGTTCCAAAACTTTATTACAATATCCGTTTTAATCAATATTAGAAATTGGTAAATGATATAAGATTTTATTCTCAGTGCATTGGAGTCTGTATAATGCTTGCATTGTTATTAATTCCTCAAATCAACATTGGATCAGTCCTCGCGCAACTACTCTATACAGATGAGACCGTTGAAGTTTCGATATCAAAAGGCTCGTCTAATGTTACCAACGCACAATTCTTTGTACCACCTGAAGTCCAAATAGCGGAATTCACCAGCGTAAAATGGACAAACGATGATGATGTTCACCACACTGTGACGCAGGGTACACCTTCAAATGCCACAGGCACGCCACAGTTTAACTCGGGTCCGATCAGCCCTGGCGGCACCTTTGTGCACTATTTTAATGAAACTGGAACAGTGGACTACTATGACTCTCTTCATACGCACATGGTAGGAAAAGTTATAGTAAATCCCCCCGGAGCATATACTTAGATAGTCAGTTCATGCTGCAGATCACTTGGACTTGACCTCTTTTGTAGTTACCGCATACATCATAGTCTGTGATCACAAGCTCTGGTTCATCTACACAGACAAGAGAGTGACTGCAATATACCGCAGAAGGATCACGGTAACAGGAACGATAAGAGAAAAGAACGCCAGAGTCGCTTTGTAAAGAGAGCGAGTTTATGATCTCTCGCTTATGCGACGCTTATGCGCTAACAATACTTATGTACAAAAGCAAGTCTCATCAGAAAGGCTATTACCGTAACATACAACTGGACCACTCGACCTTGCTTGGATTCCTCCAGGAGCTGATACTCCGCACCAGTTCCAGCAACTGTCGCTGATTTGTTGGGCTCCGGTCGTTTGCTGCGACTCCAAATGGATAGATACAACAATTATTACACAGGATAGAAGAAGAAAAGTTAACCTGCTAAATAGCTCAAGCTGAGCCAAATAAGGTACGGCCTATCCAAAATAATTTGTTTAAATTGTTCGTTAGGTCTGTTCGATTAATACAAGAGTGATCAGTCACTGAACCGATTGGACAAAAGAGTAGTTTGTAAACAAAAATCTATGTCTGTGTGTTAACGATTACTATTGACGGCTGTTTACAAGTCGAGTCAAGTTGAAATATGATGTACAAAGATGGAGTGAGAATATACAACCTAGACAATTGCTAGCGCTGTTATTGGGATCCAACCCAGATCAAAAAGACAGGAAGATGGTGTAGGTGATGTACGTGATAGCGAGCAGACTGATTCATCATTTTCTCTACGTAAACCGGGAAATCAAATGTCATCTGAGTGTGGGTCATTCTATCTCATTATTGATAGTACAGCTATGCTGCTACCATCCATTTGGTCCTTCGGTACCCTCGGGAGCTAGAACACCACTAACATCACCTGGAAACCGATTCTGAAGGCCTAAGCACCCTTCATCTATCCCATCAAAACCGTTATTATCTATACCGTCACCACAAATTTCCGGTACTCCCGGCCCAGAAGGCGGAGTAGTCGTTGTAGTGTTATGCGAAAAAATAGGCGCGATTGATGGTAGAGCATTATTACTTTTACATTCGGTATCGTTAAAATCTATCTGCCCGTCACCATCATCATCCGCTCCGTTGTCACATATTCCAATAGTGAGCAGCTCCAATTGGTCTGTCACGACTGGCGCCTCCGGTTCCGTATCGGTATCAGTGTTCTCTTCTCCGATATCACCTCCAGTCTCTCCACTTCCTTCATCATCTCTGGTACGTTCACCGCCTGCATCAACATCACCTCCAGTCCCTCTACTTACTTCATTACCCCCGCTATCACTGGTGTTTTCCCCTTTATTGTCACCCTCAGACGTGGAACTTGCGCTGGGTACGACCGAGTTAAATGAAATTCCACCTCTCTCTAAGGACAGATATCCGGATAGTGCAATACTGACAATAACCAACATGTAGGATACTATCACGCTACGCTGAAGCCCCCCTGCCACATCAAGTAGCAGCACATTAGTATCGTTAGCAACATCAAACGACTTCATGCCTATTATATGCAAGACATATAATCTATGGTGGTTTTGGCGGCAATATTCGTAATGACGATATCTCGATTCCACCTGTTACTGATGGTGTAGGTCCGGTACAGGGGAGGGCACAGTTGCCCAAAGACAGCTGCCAGGAAATAATATTGGTAATGCCATAGTACCTCCTGATGGTGCTCAAGATAAAAGACCCGTACAACAAAAAGGACCAGGTGGTATTGGTGATGTCTTATCACCCATATATTATACAGCAACAGGACGAACGACTGATGGTACCATAACTCCATCACCAACACCTGATGGTACAGAAGGAAAGAAGACAAGAACCATCTTGCATTAACAAATAACAGCCAGCCTGAATTAACAAACATTGCTCTTTATCAAGATCAGATGAGATGATGCAACCAAGTGAATTGGAAAAGTGAGTAGCCAAGTATGGACGAACCATTGTGTATGAGTGTAGCTTGAAGCGATGCTTATAAAACTCTACTCTGCGGAGGCGCCACGTTTGGGAAGTCGTGGAGATATTACCCTAGATACAAGAAATCCTGTGACGGCACCAATAACTATTACAGGTAAAAGATCGGTTTGTCCGCCAAGTAGTCCCAGCAAGAGAGAAATCGTTAATGGGAGGGGAAGAACCGCACATGCAACTCCTGCCATTCCTGCTGTTACACCCACACCATCAGGAATGAATGTTAGAATCTTCGAGATGGCCAATCCCAGCGTTCCACCAACGAAGAGTACCGGAAATATGGGGCCTCCTTCAAAACCCGTAGCAAAGGAAGTACTTGTCAGTAGAGCTTTAACTAAGACCATCAGGAAAAGGAGTCCTATACCAAAGCTGGCTGGATTATGAATTATCTGCAATAACTGATCCTGGCCCGAGTACAGTGTCAATGGAAGGAAC
>DASQQK010000406.1:0-3587 GCA_035643435.1 Nitrososphaeraceae archaeon
AGCGGAGCAATTGGTATCAAGTGAGTAGTTTGGAAATTCATAAGATCAATTTGCTAAGTCTGCTCATACAAGTCATTTACCCATATGACGAGTATTTGTCTTTCAAGATTTGTCTCAATTTTCGAGACAATTTCTCGCTGACGTTCTTTTGTCTCTCATTCTTCATGAGAGGACTAACATTTGAAAATGCAAATGGACCATAAGCATAGCTTCCTTTTTGAGATGGTATAATCGGTTCAATTGAATTTAATATGTTGATTAGATTAGTACTCGATGGTTCAACTGACTTTGCAGTAGCCGATTCATAATCAATTGTTCTCGAAAGAATCTTCAATATCGAATCTGATTCTATCTTTCTGTAACCAAATGGAGCAGATTCAATCTGTTTATAAACTTTAGTAACATCTATATCAACTTTAGTGCCAATTACTATAGGAATGGGTTTATAAATTGAATCGAACTTGATTTGCCATACCTCATCGAAACTCGAAATTGTTGCATCAAAGAAACCATCTTGCTGATGTGAGGGACTAATCAAAAACTTCCAATTTTTAGGATTGGTACAATACCTATCGAATAAGTATTTTCCCAAATTTCTGTCTTGGAGTATCTCCATACAATACACATCGCCTCGAAAGCATTATATGAATTTTGTCGTTAATAGGTTATTCACGCCTATTTCTTCTTCGAAGCATATACGCTATGACAACCAGAGCTAACAATATGCCTAACAAGGCAAAAAAAGTAGCTTCATTCTTTACAGTTCCTGGTGGCAGTATATTCATGAATAAATTAGAAGCCAATAGCCCAGTCAAAATGAATGATGACAATTGATAGATTTAGACTAGTGCTTATTTAAAGTTCTACATGTTTCTCTTCCAAGTCCACTGTATTTCCTGAATACGTAGGTTATATATTTATTAATTAATTCATCCTGATTGACAACGATGCTGATGATGAAAAGGAAGAGCCGTCGGAGAGCAGACTCAGTGATGTAGATTATGAGTCCTGAAGCATCCACCGCTATTCGATGAATTTACTGTTCGGTGCTTGTTTATAAGGAGGCACATACCTAACTCACGTTTTACGTACGTCTTGTTTAATGGTCAGAAAAGCGTCATTTGGAAGAGCTAATAAGGGAGTTCATGAACTTAAATACCTATTTGTAGCTAAATATGGGCAGGAGACCCAAATGAAGCTAGGATGTCTTTTTTCTGGAGGGAAGGATAGTACCTATGCAATCTATGAAAGCATAAAGAACGGGCATGAAATTTGTTGCTTAATGACATTATTTCCGCCAAGCAACGAAAGCCTACTTTTTCACTTTCCGAATATCTGTATTACTCCTTTAGTTGCAAGAGCAATAGGATTTCCACAATTGGTCTCGTCGGTTAACGGAACTGACTTACGATGTGAGCTAAGCGCACTTGAAGTTCTAATCAACCAAGCGAAAGTTCAATATCATATTGATGGAATTGTACACGGTGGTATTTCAAGTAAATTTCAGAATTCATATTTCAGCAAGTATTGTGTTAAGAATGGTCTTCGTGTTGTTAGCCCGTTGTGGGGTAAACCTGCAAACAAGTTCATGAGAGAGCTTATTTCGAACGGTTTCAAAACCCTAATAACGAGTGTTTCGGCTATGGGCTTGGACCGGTATTGGTTGGGGAGAACAATAGGCGAAGACGAACTGGAACGTTTAATTGAGTTGAGTGATCGTAATCGTTTCAATTTGAATTTCGAAGGTGGAGAAGCAGAAACTTTAGTATTGGATAGTCCTATCCACCGCTATGTTGTTGATATTGTGAAATCAGAGGTCCAATGGGATGGCCAGCGTGGAATATTCAATATCACAAATGTGCTCCTAAAATCAAAGTAAGGAAAGAAAAGATATGCTCGATAGTCTCAGAACAAACTTAAGAAGCGCGATTAAGAAGGTCATTGGCGCCTCCGACATCAATCGCGACCTGATAGAATCACTTTGCAAGGACGTTCAGAGGGCGTTATTGCAGTCAGATGTTAACGTTAGACTTGTTCTTACAGTCACGCAGAATATAAAACAACGTTGTCTAGATGAACAACCGGCTAAGGGCCTTTCTCGCAAAGATCATATCATAACGATACTTTATAGTGAGTTAGCAAAGCTCCTCGGTTATACAGGTGAAGAGATAAGAACCATAGACAAATCGACTCAGTCTGAAGGAGACCTATTCTCATTCAAACCGGGAAAAACCAATGTTGTACTCATGTTGGGAATTCAAGGAAGTGGGAAGACCACAGTATCTGCAAAACTCGCTAGGTGGTTTACCAAGCATGGACATAAAGTTGGCGTGGTAGGTGCAGATACGTTTCGACCAGGGGCTCTGACTCAACTAAGGATGAATTGTAGCAAGGTCAATGTGGAAGTGTTTGGTAAAGAAGGTGATGATGACGCCGTAAAAGTCGTTAAGGACGGTGTCAATTATTTCAGAAACCAGTATATTGATATTGTAATTGTCGACACTGCAGGAAGGCATAAGGAAGAATCTAGTCTTTTGGCTGAGATGACGGGAATGTACGAAGTCGCCAGACCGGAACTTGTTTTGTTAGTGATCGATGGTACTATTGGTCAGCAAGCCTTTAACCAGGCTAGGGCGTTCCATGATGCAGCACCCATCGGAGGCATAGCTGTTACTAAACTTGATGGAACTGCAAAAGGTGGAGGGGTTCTTGCTGCAGTAGTAGCTACTGGAGCCAAAGTGATGTTCATTGGAACAGGTGAGAGAGTTGACGATTTGGAGCTATTCTCTCCGACAAGATTTGTAGGACGGTTGCTAGGAATGGGTGATATAAAAGCATTGCTTGACATGGCTAAGGGATTAGAGCTTAAGGCAGATGAAAATCAGGCAAAGAGGGTCCTGAGTGGAAAAATGACAATAGAAGACTTTTACGCACAGATGGAAAATGTCGGAAAGATGGGTCTCAGGAACATCATCGATAACCTACCTGGATTATCTGGAATGGTAAAAGAAGACCAGCTAGATGCAATCCAAGGCAAGCTCGAAAAATGGAGGGTAATTATTCAGTCTATGACAACAGCTGAGCGCTCGGATCCTGATATCGTAAACGATTCTAGGAGAAAACGTATAGCCCGGGGTTCAGGATTGACTGAGCATGATGTTAAGGATCTTATTAAACAATACAGTACTTCCAAAGCGGTTATGAAGCAAGCAAAAGGAAGACAAATGCAGGGGATGCTTAGACGATTTGGGATCGGATAATTAAATACTTCATACTTGGACTTGAAAAATTGCCCTTCCTTGTGTAACGTTTGCAGGCTTAGACAAGGACTCGCTACCAAAAGTAAGAATCTGGAAGAACCAGCTGAATGCTTCATTTGTAATAATCTTATGGGCAAGTTGGAGCTCATTAATAATGCATTAATAAGCAAGGTGGAAGACGACTACGAATTTCGAACGTTTCAGATCGGGGTCTCTCTTCCATCCTCTTACATAGAAAGGGAAGATAAAGTTAGGTCAAAGCTTAGGATCAGGGGAAAGAACAGCATCAAGAATCAATTCTTGTCAAATCTTAGAGAAATGTTAAAA
>DASQQK010000407.1:0-2257 GCA_035643435.1 Nitrososphaeraceae archaeon
CGTTAGAATCACAACTTTTGTGCTCTTGTTCCTTCTTTTTCATGGATTAGGATAAATCAGAGTATCAAAATCACAACTATTTTTAAAATCTTCTATAGGAATCAAGTAGATAATACTTATATGTAATTGCGATGTGTTAAATACTGAACATGTCATCAAGAGTAAACCTAGCTATTGTGTTCGTATTTGCAGCATTGGCTGTCATTGGTGCAACGATGGCGTTTTCGACAACTGGACTACTCGACAAGACAGGAGTCTCAAACGCATATGCACAGGGTGACAACATGACCGCTGGAGGAAACATGACCGGCGGAAACATGACTGCTGGCGCAAACATGACTGGGTAAGTGTCTAAAACTTCTTTTCTATTTTTTGGTTAGTGGCTATTTTTGTCAGCAAGACACAATTTGATAGACTCGACTTTGATGACAAGTAGTGGAAAGAAGGAATATGCCGATTGGGCGAATAACTATCGCCATTGGCGTAACAGGAGCACATCATTCCCATCTTCTTCGTTTGCCGCATAAGTAAAGAACTGTTGAAGAATGCTGGACACCAATTGGCCAAATAACTAAGTAGTAGTCATAATAACATAATCCTGTAATGAAACACTATCTACTATTCATTGCTCTGAAATAAAGGAAAGCACCACGTTTGTCCATGCATTACCAATATTAGCCAAGTTGTACCCTCCACCTCCCAATGCTATAATTCTACCCTCACAATATTGATCGGCTAATTTTATCAAAGATTTTGAGGCGTATTTATGAGATTCTGGCGAATACCTCAGATGCGTCAACGGATCTCCCTCTATGCAATCCGCACCACATTGCAAGATGATCAAATCTGGTTTTGCAACTTGGTCTACAAATTTCTCAACCTTATCGAATGCTGATACGAATTCCTTATCTGTTGAGCCAGGAGCAACAGGTAAATTGAGTTTAGTTCCTTCTGCACTTCCCTTTCCCCTCTCCTCCCTCGATCCTGTTCCCGGGAACAAATACCTACCATCTTCATGCACATCAGCGACAAAAGTCAACGGATCCTTTTCGAACTCATAAAAGACACCGTCACCGTGATGTGCATCAATGTCTACATACGCAATTCGGTCTAGCCCATATCTATTTCTGGCCCGTAGTATAGCAATTCCAATATCATTAAAGACACAAAATCCAGACGCATTTCCTCGATAGGCATGGTGTAATCCGCCAATGGGGTTGAAGGCATGTTTTACCCCGTGTGTTCTTTCAACTACTATCTCTAATGCCTTTAAGCTCGATCCAACAACCGTAGAGGCAGCCTCAAAAATCCCTTTAAAAACAGGAGTATCACCTGCATCTAAATGCCCCGAACCTAGAAGAGAGTATTGTTTAACTAGATCGACATACGATTTATCATGGAACGACAAAATTGTTTCTTCATTCGCCGTAATTGGTTCGACTACCTCAATTGAGGATCGATTGGGAACAAGTTCTACAAACCTATTCCAAAATGCCATCATTCTGTTATTATTAAAGGGATGAGATCGGCCGAAACCATATTTTGCAAGCTCATCTCCCAATAATATAGAAGTTTTGCACATGAATGCACTATCGTAAAGGAATCTTTAAGCTTTCGCACTGCTTCAACTCGTGGGCTACTTAATGGATGACTGCACTTGTCTACCATACTTGTTTAAAAGTATAATAATCAATACAGGAAAGATGGTTCCTATCATAATCGTTACCTCGAGAGTTAGGATTAGAAAAAAACCTATCATTATTAGCCAGACCACGCATATGGTTACTATGTAATCAACGATTTCACTTCTCAGAATTATTTCCACAACTGTCAGACACTGTCTCATGGACTTGAGTGTCCTTTTATATGCTTCGTTTGATCCTCTTATAATAGTGAGAATTCAAGCTTAATGGCCGTATTAGAGCCGTATTAATACTAGATAAGAATAATTCGTACCTCATTAATAGATCTACATATTAGATGAAGTATAGAAGTAAAATAGATCTTATAGCACAGATGTTACAAGTTGCTAGCGAAGGCCCTGTTTTGAAGACCAAGATGATGTACGGGGCGTTGTTATCCCAGACCCAGCTCAAGGGACTGTTATCTCTTACGTTAAATGCTGAATTACTTGTTTATAATGAGAAAGAACAAACTTATCAGACTACTCAAAAAGGCCTGCACTTCCTGGAAAGATACAACGAACTATCGAACCTGTTAAGTACTCTTCCAAGCCAGTAGAAATCTGAGATGGGAC
>DASQQK010000408.1:0-2909 GCA_035643435.1 Nitrososphaeraceae archaeon
GTAGGACCAGGCATTTCTGGAAGCTCTAAAATGTATGCAAGTTCTGTATGATTATCATGCTGTACTATTGAGTACTTTCCTTCTCCTGCAGGAGATGCTGCGGCAATTCTGCGTTTACCTCTAGTTTCTGTAGAATATTCAGCGGGCACAAGGATCTCGTGCTTTATATCCTCAGGATCTGAGGTAGTTAAAATATTCAAAGCCCAGTTCCTCTCAGTTGACTTAGATTTCCCTTTAATTATCTCTGGAAGTCGTTTTGAGCCCAAGAGGAATGCTCTGTAAATTGCCTCTGTCTTTTTTTCCGTGCTTTCCTCGGGGCAAGTAACCATATAGAATCTCTGAACATCTTCTATTCCTTTTACTTCTTCAGTTGCTTCTATTTTTGGTCTAAAGAAGAAGAATATATCGCCGTATTCAACCTGTTTACTGGTAACAGTGTTTTGCCTAACCATATTTTACGTTTTCTCCTTAATTCTTCTGACGAGCATCTGGCCTTCGGAATTAAGGATTTTATGCTCACTCATATTAGACTAAAAATGGACAACATCATTTATTATAGTTGCAACCATGATCATGGTTCAGCATCTGAATATTCATGACTATCTGAAACTGAGCATGTATTATTGTTATGGCGGCAACAGAGATATAGGGTGACGTCATAGCCGGAACTAACTGCCATACCATTCGTACGTCAAATTATTACATTATTGCTGACATTTTTTCTACCTCTTGGAAGAACTGATATCTGACAGAGTTATAATATAAATTAGGACTGATTCAACTAGCGAGTTATAGCCTAGTTATCCTGTGCTAAATCACCAAAAATCCGGATTTTTCTGATAAGTATAGAAACAATTAAACCTTCTCAAACCAGCCTAGCCCGAGCTTGAGAACATATTCGAACACAGTAAAATCGACAGTATTATATAGTTTGTTTTGGATGAGAAATTAATGACACATGTGGCGAAAGTAATAGAAATTATCGGTAGTTCAGAAAAAGGATGGGAAGATGCAGCTCAAGTAGCAGTTGATGAGGCCCAAAAGACAATACATGGAATTCATGGAATAGAAGTCAAGGATATGACAGCAATAGTGGATTCTGGAACAGGTAAAATCACCCATTACCGAGCAGCTGTGAAAGTATCGTTTGAAGTAGAACATTAGTTTCAGTAGTTCTCTTTCCATTCACCGGTAGTATACTTTCTCCCTCCATCTGATCTAGCTGACTCAAGATAAAAGCTACTTAAATAATGTCCCCCAAATCTTTGTATGAATTCGATATATCACTGCATTCAATGTGATAAGGAGTTCTTAGATTCTGACATAGCAGGACGGCATCACAGATCGACAAACCACGATATTAAAAAGAGATTGCTTGAAAAATAAGGCATAGAGGGTGTTAGGCGAAGATCTCCTTTCAAAGAAATTTAAAGCACCGAAAGTAGAAGCAGAACTAAAGGTAATGCTCTACAATAAATTCATCAGTCTATAAGCTCAAGCAAGACTTCCAGAATGAACGTTATTCTTCTAGAATCACCTTGGAATTGAGCTACAATATACATGAAAAATAATTCACCAAATTACTCGGTTAGACCGATGTCACATTTTTAAGGATCATATAGGTTTCCTCGCATCTATTTTTCTTAGATGCGATAAATTGTCAATCAACGCTAATTGGGTTTAAATAAGTTTAATGCGCTAATTCTATCATGAGTCCCAATTCTGACTTAAGTATGGATTATAGTAAATACGACTTTAAGGATTCCACTGATCGCTACCTCTTTCTTAGTAAAAAGGGTCTTACTAGAGAAACTGTCGAAGAGATAAGCAAACTAAAGGAAGAGCCAGAATGGATGAGGCAATTTAGATTGAGATCTTATGACACTTTCGTTAGTAAACCCGTTCCTAACTGGGGTGGGAACCTGTCAAATATTGATTTTCAGAACATCTACTACTATGCAAAGGCTGCCGAAAAGCAGCAAAAGCGATGGGAGGATGTTCCAGAATCTGTAAGGAATACCTTTGAAAAATTAGGAATTCCAGAAGCAGAGAGAAAGTTCCTTGCTGGAGTGGGCGCACAATATGAATCTGAAGTAGTATACCATAATCTGAGGGAGGATTTAACAAAGCAAGGTGTCATTTTTATTGATACTGATACTGCTGTGAGGGAACAACCTGAGCTAATGAGAAAATTCTTTGGTAAAGTGATTCCCCCAGAGGATAACAAATTTGCGGCACTAAATAGTGCAGTATGGTCAGGCGGATCATTTATATATGTTCCTCCTAATGTCAAAGTTGATCTCCCTTTACAAGCATATTTCAGGATAAATGCAGAAAATATTGGGCAGTTTGAAAGAACATTGATAATAGCTGACGAAGGGTCAGAGGTGCATTATATTGAAGGTTGTACAGCCCCTATTTACTCAACAGAATCACTACATTCTGCTGTAGTAGAGCTTATTGCAAAGAAGGGGGCCAAGATAAGATACACTACAATACAAAACTGGAGTAGAGATGTATACAATCTGGTAACAAAAAGGGCCTATGCTTATGAGAATGCAACTGTAGAGTGGGTAGATGGAAACCTTGGTAGCCGGTTGACTATGAAATATCCTGGTGTGTATATGCTTGGACGTAATGCCCACGCCGAAATCATTTCAGTAGCATTCGCAGGCAAAGGACAACATCAAGATGCTGGGGCAAAGGCAGTACACATTGCTCCAAATACGACATCACGAATTACCAGTAAATCCGTAAGCAAAGACTCTGGCAGAACTACATATAGAGGCTTGTTACATGTGGCCAAAGGTGCCCACTCTGTAAAGTCTAACGTTAGATGTGATGCCCTACTTCTTGATGAAACATCTAGGACTGATACATATCCATATGTGGAAGTTAAGGAGGAAGAT
>DASQQK010000409.1:0-2864 GCA_035643435.1 Nitrososphaeraceae archaeon
CCCGTAGCTTACGGCCTTTGTGTTGCGACATAAGCTTCAACTCATTAGTGTCATGTGTCCTTCTAACTCGAGAGAATTAGCGATATCTGGGTCAGATCCTTGCAAACTAACCACTCAATCTGTACGAATTAATGCGAAAGAATGAAAGCATGGTAAAGTTGTTGTTGGGGCCTCTAGTCTGTGCGTGCTTAACTCAGTTAATCATTAGTTATATCTCATTGTCTTTTTCTGTCTCGTCATAGCGCAGATGGTGGTACTGATACCAAGAGAAGTAGAGATACAGAGAGAGATTAAAGAAGATATATGTACTTGTCGTAATAAAATCCATTTTTCTTTTTTATCGGATGTGAGTATACATAGATCTGAGAATCGGTTGCGAATGTTGATATTGAGATCATATTGAAATAAATGATATGCAATTTAGTTCTACTATTCATTTATGGGGAAGGCTATCATATGTGATAGCGAGTAAAGAAATGGGTTATGATCTCTTCATCAACCATCAAACTGATAGGAGGCTAGTTAGGATCTGAGAACAGAGAGCAAGATAGCAATGCTAGTCATGATCGTCATTGCTGTACTTACAGTCTACATTTCATACACGCAACTTAGTCGAATAGAAGTCCTCAAGGCGAGCGAAGTTAAGAATAACATGATTGATTGTATAGAGGATCACAATAACGTGACAGATATATGCTTTCAAGTATGTAAAGGAACCTATGATGACGGCAGATATCCGTTTATCGAGGAATTAGACAACAGTGACTGCCGGTCTTACATCAATGAGTTAACTGATAGATTAGACTTGCAATTTAATAAGGAATAAGATGAAATTATTCATCGAATAACTAATTTAATCTAATAATAGCGACCTCCGCTTCAGATACTACCTATGATTCACAAGTAAAGTGAGATCTACGTTGAATACAACAATTAAGATGATATCTAGTCAAGAGGGATCATGTGTGATTCTACAAATATTGTAGAAACATGAGCATTTAGGCTGAGAGGACCTGAAAGATTATTCCTTAAGCTGTATCCAAGCAAATACTTTAATTACGATTTATGAACTCAGAGTTTCATGCATATTGGGTATTATCTTTACTATTGGTCAATAGTACAAATGAAAATTAGCAAGGAGAAAGTGCATTCGTAAGATGGGTAATGATAATAAGGCATACGATATCAGTACTACAGCTAATGCCTCATCAGATCAAGTAGCAGATTTTGCGGCAAATTTGACAGATATTATTAATGGAGGCACTCTTTCACTAATGATAAGCATTGGACACAAGACTCACTTATTTGATACTATGTCAAAATCATACGAACAAAAGCGGTTTGCTACAAGCGTAGAAATTGCAAAAGCTGCTAATCTAAATGAACGCTACGTAAGAGAATGGCTTGGAGCTATGGTCACTGGGCAGATAGTTAATTATGATAAATCAACGGATAGCTATTCTTTGCCTCCAGAACATGCGGCACTCCTTACCCGATCTGCAGGAATAGATAATTTTGCCATGTTTTTTCAATATATCTCTCTAATGGGTATAGTGGAAGATAAGATTGTAGAGTGTTTCTATAAAGGAGGAGGTGTTCCATATTCCGAATATCCAAGATTTCAAGAATTGCAAGCTGAAGAAACCTCTCGAATCTTTGATGCAAGGTTAGTAGATCAGATCTTACCTCTAAGTAGTGGCTTAAGAGATAGGTTGGTGAGAGGAATCGATGTTCTTGACGTAGGTTGTGGAAGAGGGCATGCCATCAATGTTATGGCAAAAGCATTTCCAGGTAGCAGATTTGTGGGATATGACATCTCAGACGAAGGTATAAGGGCAGCAAATGAAGAAGCAAACAAGATGGGGTTGTCAAATGTGAGGTTCGCGATTAAGGATCTTTCTTTAATGAATGATTCTGAACAATATGATTTGATAACAGCTTTTGATACTATTCATGACCAAGCTCAGCCAACAAAGGTATTAAAAAAGATCTACGATGCTCTTAGAATGGGCAGTTCTGATGAGACCACTGGTATATTTTTGATGCAAGATATCGCTGCATCAAGCTACGTAAATGAGAATATATCATACCCGTTAGCTCCAACACTCTATACTATCTCTACAATGCATTGTATGACGGTTTCATTAGCTTCCAACGGAGAAGGGCTAGGAGCAGTTTGGGGTAGACAGAAGGCAGAACAGAAGCTGAGAGAGGCAGGTTTCAGTGGAGAAATAGATGTAAGAGAGATTGAAGGAGATATACTAAACTATTACTATATAACCAGGAAGACAATGTGAGCAGGAAATAGTACAGACGCATTTTTTGAACATGACCTACTGCATTTCAGAATATACATACCACTTAACCATTGCTTAGCGGATTTATTTTTCTATTTGAGTCTTGTATGGCTCCACCATTTATGGAGGTGAAATAATCTTAGATAACTATAGCTTGCCCTAAAGCACAAACAACTTATTAGTCTGCATATACCGATTTCTACTGTGTTCAGTAATGCAAAACTCAGTCAGTATAAGAAACAAATATTGCATTCATATTTTGGGCCTATAACTGGATTAGTAGCCGTAAGCTTAGCTTCCGTATTTATTCTAGACTATTATCACGAATTTAGCGATAACAATGTTAATGCCTTCACGGAGTCAACCTATATAAGAGATCAATTAAGTGAAAATAGTATAGACCTATCTTATTATGGTAGCATTTTCAGTAACCTAAGTAGGGGTCTTCCAATAAATGAAGGAGTATCCATCAGTGAACCAGTAATTGGACAAGAAGGAGTCGCAGATTCAGTAGGAAGTTCAGATCCCCCAGATCAGAATTCCCAACAAGAACAAATACAGGAATCT
>DASQQK010000410.1:0-4241 GCA_035643435.1 Nitrososphaeraceae archaeon
ATAACTACTACCAATAGAAGTAAGCCAAATAATCCCATCTTGTATGTCTTATAATAAGACTAGCTATAAGAATTATATCATTTTAATTCTAAAAAGAATGTTTGATAATACACGGCCTTGCTCTTGTCGGCCTGACAAAAAGTTTGGGTTTGTAACTGATTGATCTTTGACCTTCAACCAATTAATCGCTTAGTGCCTCGACTGCTTTATGATGTTGTTGTTGTTCCTGATGTCATAGCGTACGTTAATAACAAAATGATGACAAAATGATGAAAAATTTAGATTAACACAGCTGAATTCTCTTATCTTCATCATAGATACGTTATGTCTTGTGACTAGACTGAAATCATTTTGAACAAATTTGGACATAATCTGGTAAAAAGTATATTACAATTAACTGAGTGATTATTATTTAGATATGAATAAAAAGGTTGTTCAAACAGATGTACGACAGCTTCAGATAGCAACATTCGCAGCAGGTTGTTTTTGGGGGATAGAAGAAGCTTTCACCAAATTGAAAGGTGTAAAATCAACAATGGTTGGTTATACTGGAGGCTGGCTACGGAATCCAAAGTATAAAGATGTCTGTGACCACAATACTGGTCACGCTGAGGCAGTTCAGATACAGTATGATCCTAATGAAGTTTCGTATGAAGAGCTTCTAGATGTTTTCTGGTCTATTCATGATCCCACAACTAAGAATCGACAGGGTCCGGATATAGGGTCGCAATACAGGTCTATGATAGCATTCCATACTCCAGAGCAGGAAACAGAAGCGAGAAAATCACTTGAAGAGCTCACAAAATCTGGAAGATTCAGAAAAGAGATTGTTACAGAGATAGTACCTGCCTCGGAATTCTACAGAGCCGAAGAATATCATCAAAAATATTATCAAAAAAGAGGAGGAGGCAGTTGTTACAATATATAGTACTTTACGATCGATTATGCTTCAGTAGCCGATTTTGTCAGTAATAATATTTAAGCACACATGACTAAACGAATAGTCAAAACTCATGAGGAATGGAAGCAAGAATTAACCCCAGAACAATATGAAATTTGCATAAGAAAAGGGACAGAATATCCTTTCTCGGGGAAATACGTGAATTCCAAAGAGAAAGGAACCTACAAATGTGTATGCTGCGGAAACGAGCTTTTTGATTCGAATGACAAATTCGAATCAGGAACAGGGTGGCCGAGCTTCAGTAGACCAATTAATAGTGAAAGTATTGAAGACCATCAAGATTTGAGTCATGGAATGCGACGAACAGAGGTTGTCTGCAAGAAATGTCGAGCACATCTGGGACATGTATTTAATGATGGTCCGTATCCCACTGGCAAGAGATATTGCATAAATTCCATTGCACTGAATTTGGATAAGAGAGGCTACACGTAATCATTTATACTTGTGCCTGTCAAAAAGGAGAGCTTACTTTTGGCCATCAGCAGATATGACTCAACTACCATTTTGTAGTTATCTTAGTTCCTTTCTACAATGAATCTCATAGTTTTAAAATACAAAGCTACTCTATAATCACACATTCTCTTTCTTTTTATCAGAAATTACAAAGATTAAGAACAAATATCCAGCTTTTTCAACTATGCTTGGGTCCTGGTGATATGTGAATGTATCTTCTCACTTCTACTCACATAACGGCCTGTTGAATCACAGGCAGCATTCATGCTATTTGAAATCCTAGGTGTGACGTAGTGAAAGACTGGCATTATTGAAGGATAATTCCATTTTTTCAGATCACATCCTAATCTGATCCATATTGATTATTCGAATGCGACGATGATCTGAATCATTAGCGTGAGCATTCTGAACTAATTGGTTGGTTTGATTCAGGATATGATAATTGTTTTGCATACAAAAGGTTTAACTTCTTAGATAACTCAATTGCAGTTCATGCGCAAGGGAATTAAGCTGAGTATAATAGCTGTTAGTATAATGGAATAGATGGGTATAATAATTTGGGTGTGCTTTACTAATATAGTGCAAGTCTTAACCAACACAAAAGTATCTACTTTTTTAAACAGCATAGGACGAAACAGTAAGAATTCCAAGATCACATACAATACAGGGTTAGTACACTTTGCAAGGTTCCTCGAACCCAAAAATCAAACACCTGATGCCATAATCCCATTATTAATCAAAGGAAAGGTTAACATCTACGAGTTGTTAGACGAATTTGTTTCATACCTGTCACAATTACATATCGCAGTTCCTTCCATTAGACTATACTTAGTAGCGGCTCGAAGTTACCTTGAATACAATGATATTGACATTTCAAATTCCAAATTTAGGAGACGTGTCAAAGTTCCCAGGTATTATCCTGATTCTGAAGAACCATTATCGATACAAGACATACGGGAAATGCTTAACCAATGCAGAAATGAACGGCTTGCATGTTATCTACTCTTGCTTGTAAGCACTGGAATGAGAGCAACAGAAGCAGCTTCTCTAAGACTAAAAGATATTGACTTTTCAGTATCACCTACTCGAATTACAGTTAGGAAGGAGATTAGCAAGACCAGACGGGGTCGAGTAATATACTGCAGCGACGAAGCAACCAAACAGATACGCATTCTAATGGAGCAGCAAAAGCGTAATCATATAGCAAAACAACCAAACGACTTTCTATTCACTGTACGAAATAATACCAAATATCCAAAGTCAATCTATCTTAGAATGTTAGATCAGTTTGAAAGATTGCAGGAGAAAGTGCACAAGGACGAAAAGAAAGAGAATAGTAGAAGACGCAAGATAACATTTCATTCATTCAGGCGCACAGCATTCACTATCATAAACCAGCAAACTAATTCAGAATACTCTAATTGGTTCCTTGGTCATAATCATTCAGTATACTGGACTCATACAGAAAAAGAGAGACGTGAAATTTATGCTAAGAGATGTATGCCTCACTTAACTGTATTAGACTACACAGTATTGGATACAAGAAGTAAGAACCTGGAGTTACAAATGCAGGAGAAGGACAAAGCAATTCAGCAGCTAACAAAGAGAGTATCTGAGATAGAATCTGATTGGAAAAATGCATATGAGGAGCTTAAATTACTGGTTCAGGACGGCGGGGCGGCACTAAAGAAGGAACTAGAAGAGGAAGGGCAGACGGAATAAGAAATACCTTAATGATCAGCGAAAAGAATTGGATCATTATATACTGGAATTAATATATCTCAGAGATAACTCTGAGGGTCATTTACTTCTTAAAGTCTCTTAAAGCTACTTAAAGTGGAATACTAAAAACACGCTCAAAAGTGTCATTAAAAACAGAAAAATATGTCCTTGACCATTTTAGACGTATCCTCCACTTAAATAAATCTAGCAAGAAATAATATATCTCGGAGGTTACATATAGAGTGCGGAGGAAAGATTTGTCACAAAACAAATTTCAAATGCCAGAAAAATCGTACCATTTAATAGAATGGAACAAGAATAGTAAGGATGAAATGAAGATGTCTAAGTTTCAACCAACAGGTTCGAAAAACTGTGGAGTTAGCTTACCTCCATATGTAGTAGAGCACTTAGATAGTATACGTGGCGGGTACCCCAGAAGTAAGCTTGTATTAGCGTTAATAAAAAAGTCGTTGGAACTGAAAGAACCAACTGGAGTAAAAGTAGTTGAGTCATAGAATGACTAATGGGGTTGAGTTTTGCAGGCCCTGCCCCATTAGTTCCATACCAGTATGTAGAACATTGGAACAAGGCGCCAAGACCTGGAAGAAGGTTTTTTCGTCTTGTTAGATAGTACACACATCGGATCATTTAACCGTTCCGCTTCCATAACACCTAAAAACTACGAGACAAAGATAAAGGTTCACAGGCTATTCGGCAGATATTTCATAGCTCTGCCCAGTGACTTTGGTGATATAACAGAACATAACTGGTATATTGTAGAATTACAGCAAGACGGAAGCATACTACTGCGTCTCTTTATTAAGGAAACCATTTAAAATGTCATCTAATAAGCAATCACAACAAGAATACAATCCATTTCGCATGATGGTAGAATTCAAGATTTTTAAGGAATTCACAGTTCCTATCGCACCAAAACCGTTTGGTCCCAGCTTTCTTCACAAATTGGAGAAATTGGAAATAACTGAAGAATTCAGCCAATTCGCACAGGCCCACCATTACACAACACATAGAGGACCATTGGACAATATATACACATTTGATTGCACCTATGAATATCTCAAAGACAAAGACAAATACGGAATAA
>DASQQK010000411.1:0-2685 GCA_035643435.1 Nitrososphaeraceae archaeon
TTCTTCCACTTATAGTAACTCTTTCTGGATATGCCATATCTTTTGCAAATAATAGATACAGGCTCACCAGTCCATTCTTTTTCATGTATTAGATTATACCTTCTATCGATTTCTATTTGGATACACTTCCTTACAGAAGTGTAACCCATGTCTGTAAGCTATAATGTCACCTATGTCTGGTAGTACAACAGCTAACTATATGTGAACTAATTTTGTAAGTCTAAAGCAGACGGTAACGTACGCAAGAAGATCATGTTGTGGGAATGGACGGTATACAAGGTAGATGTTCTGGATGAAAACTGAAAGTACTGAATAATTTCAAGAGTAGACGATGACGGCCAGGGTGAACGAATTCTTCGATAGTCATCATCATAGCTGTAATAGAAGGTAGTTTTAGAATCATCTGGAATGTGGTACAGTATTTTTTATGAGACGCAAGTAGCCAGAAACCTTGGTTCATTTAGAGCTATTGAACGTGGTTGTACTGCAATTCTTTTCAATGATGCAGATGATATATCACATCCAAAGAGGTTAGAGGTTGTCAAAAGCACCTTTTTAGAGAATCCTGAGGTTGACGTAATTTATTCTACCTTTGAAGTAATTGATGAAGACTACTGTATTATTCCTAAAAAAAGAATATCTACTCCTATTCTTGAAATCCTGGAGTTCCATGAAGCTAATCCTTTAGAAGGCCAAAATATATGGATTAAGATGGCTACAGGATCCGGCTACACCAACACAACTTCTTCAACAGCCGTGAGAGCAAGATTTGCGTACCAGTGTACATTTCCAAATGAGAGAGCATCGTAGGATTTTCATTCTTGGATGAGAATGTCTGCATTCGGCGCCAATTTCAAATACTTCTTTGATCCCTACAAAATACAGAATACCAAGCTTTATGGAGTATCAGACATCAAGGACAAGGATTGGTCCTTTCAACTTTAATAGAATAAAAACCAGTGATGTGATGGGTTTTCAAAGTCATTAGAGATAGCTCTGGTTAGGAATGTCATCAAACCCAATGAAATACCAATGCTTAAAGCAAAATTCTACAGGAGACATGCCTGGTCAATGAAAAGAGAAAAAGAACACAAACTAGCTTATTCACTATTGGATAAAGCTAAGCAAATGGAAGATGAAAGTTGTGTTTATGAATCTTGTATTTATGCCAACTAGAATAGTAATTAGAAAATCTAGGTAGTTTAACCTCACTCCAGAGAAGGTAACACTCACTGAATTTCAATAGAACTAGCACCTATGTTAGCAAGCACAACAATCAGCTGAGGTGGAAAGGAACAGCGACATGTTCCTTCTCTCATAAATTTCTGCAGTAGTCAACTTCCAATTGCGTATAGGCTCGTGAAGATGCCCTTATACGCTAATAGTGTGTAGCAATGCTATTTAATCAGTATGGCACACTGAAAAGAATGACAACTATTGAAATTGATATATGTATAGTTGCCCATAGTACTGCAATAGAGAAAATGAGGTTGTCATCTAACGTTAGGAAAAAGGAATCCAAGGACATGATCGAATCCTCAAAACACATATCGATACTTGATACCGATTCAATAAACCAGGCTTTAGACAGAGCCATAAAAGAGGATAATTTTGTAGGTGATGCAATAAAAAGTATAGAATCCATAAAATTTCCTGCGTATAAGAACGAGATACTGTACCATTTGAAACGTAAAGATGCAAATACAGAAATAGTTTCACTTTTCCAGAGTTTAGATGATTATATTCAATACAAAGACCCATACCACGTTAGAAAGTCTATAGAACAAAACATTCCTAAAAAGAAATTGAATAATCAGATTAGTGATCAGAAGCGACAAAGCCCAGATGTTCGAGTACGTGAAACAAGGTTTAACAGGAGCATTAAAGATACAGAGGCAATAAACTCAGGTGAAGAAAGAAAAGACTATCCAGAAGTAACTCCAACCGCGATTTCTGTGTTCATATGTAGCATGTGCGGCAAGGAGTTTCAAAATCAAGATGACCTTGTACATCATAGACGGTTTGAGAGAGGAGAAAATCAAGTTACAGAAACAAATGAAAACAAGGCATATTCCAGATTAAATAAAAATTCTGATTCTGTAAACAAAGCAAAGAACAAAAAGCTGGCCTCAAAATTGGCAAATCTTCTTGAAGGTCTTGAATTCCCGTCTACCAAAAGCAGAATTAGAGTTCACATACGACAACAATTGTCACAGCAAATTCAATGGGGGACGGCTGATAAAATCAACGGTACAGATAATAGTATTCTTTGGATTATAGAGAATAGCCTCCCTTCTGATAATAGAAAACGATACGACAATGTTTACGAAATTGAGAAGGCAGCTGGACTAGTAACTGAAAAGGCAATAAGTCCCAGATGATTAGTTTAATATCGTAGGAGTGAAAAACTCTATTCTGACTTAAAAAAAGGCTTCGAGAACACTATCTTTGTGTGATGACACCAACGTGCCTATACTTTACTCTTTCAAGGATTCTAAACCAACTCGATATTGCATGATGGTTTTTACTTAGAACTGAATAAATAAAACTGATGACATGTCACCTACAAAGCTAGCTCATTTACATTAATTTATATAGTTCTACTCTCGTTTTATTAAGATGTTTGCCACAATAGATTTTATGGTGCAAACCTACGCCTACATATTGTTGGGCAGGAATTCGTAC
>DASQQK010000412.1:0-4531 GCA_035643435.1 Nitrososphaeraceae archaeon
CTATTATTATCATTACTACTACCCTTTACTGGTTGCATCCAAAGAATAGCCCATTTATCATTAAGAGCCTCTACTGGATAAAAGGATATAATCTTCGGTTCCTGATCTACCTCTTCTATAACTGAACCAGATTCACCTCGAATAGCTCTTTGGAAACTCATTAGGTCTGCAAATGACTCATTCATGTTTGTAACTAATTTGTTGCCTGAATCAGCTATTTTCATGCCATTAGAATCAACATATACAATCCGTTGTTCTTCTGGTAAATTTAGAGACTGAAGCTCTAGATCGTAGACGTCTACATTTATGCCTCCAACCCAGAGGCCAATCAAATCATTGTTCTCCGACAATACTGGAACTGCTATGTTTATCTGTCTATTACTTGATGACGCTGAATCTATGATTTCTAGATAGGTCTCACTCGTATTCAAAACTCCCCTGTAATAATTACGAAACGCAAGATTGTGTGTAGTCAGATTCTCTTGGCGAGAATAAGGCTCTAGAAAGTAGACGTCGCCATTGGGGAGAATAAAACCGATAGCACTTATGTCGTTGTTATAGTTAGATATGATATCTTGCGCAACAGTTCTTTTCTTTATATCTGCGTTCTCTGATATTCCGTTAAAAATGTCCTGAGTTTCGCTAAGCAAACTAGTATTAGGCATATCTTTCATCTCTGGCAGCTTCGCTGTGATCTCCAACAGTGAAGCTGAATCTTCGATCCTCTTTTCAATACCTTCTGCCAAGATTTGAACCTGCAAAATGTCATTACTGTTGATTCTACTATCGGTCTTGTTAAGAGTCGGATTAATTTCTATTTGCTGACCATTTCTATTTCCATCTGTTGCAGCGATGACAATCAAAGGAGAAATGGAGACCGAGAATGCTACTATAGCAATAAGTAACATTATCATAACTAAAAGGATAGGTATAATAGTATAAATGTGTTTTACTAATTATTAGTGCAGCAGATTCTAATTGACAACATAAGAGTAAACACATTCCTAGACAGCGTGGGACGCAACAGTAAGAATAGTAAACGTACATACGGAACAGGCTTATCACACTTTGCAGAATTCCTTAGACTCAAGGAGCAAACAATTGATAGCATAATTCTACTATTAACCAAAGGAAATGCCGGAATCTACCTTTCTAACAATTTTATTTCGAAGATAGATTCGGTAAGAGGTGACGTACGAAGAAGCACTTTCGTGATGCGTGCAGTGGAGAGTAGACTTGCAGAAATGAATACGAGAATAGAAAAAGAGCTGTCCTCTATAAGAATTTGTTGGACGTAGAAAACAGGATATTCGATTCGCTTCAAGAGGATTAGGAGATCAAGGCCAAGTACTACATGTGTATTGACTCACTCATGGTATATTGTCTGCATTAGCAGCCATTTTTACAGGAAATGGAAATTTTGTAAGCTAATCTAAAAGTATTTCGTGACACCTTAAGTACGATCTATAGATGTAGTAACTCTTTAGCCAACAGATTGAGCAATATTATTGCCGTTAGCTCTGTTAGAGCTATCTTCTGGCTTAATCCAATCCCAGTATTTTTGTTCAATTCCCTTGTAGATGATAGGAAGACGAACCTGAAAACTAGTCTCACCGGGCTCAGAGCTAAAACGCATGTCTCCTTTGTGAGTGTCCACAATTATCCTATGGCTTATACTTAATCCGAGACCAGTACCTTTACCTGGTTCTTTGGTTGTAAAGAATGGTTCGAAAATACGGGATTGTATTTCCTTTGGAATGCCTTGGCTCCCGCTATCCACTATTTCAACAAGTATATGACTTTTACGCTCATTTTTGGTACGAATTAAAATGGTCCCATGGTTGCCTATGCTATCAATTGCATTGTCTATAAGATTTGTCCATACCTGATTCAGCTCATTCCCAATAGCATTGACATGTGACAAACCAGACTCATATTCTCTGACTATTGTTATATCTGCTTTCCTCAATTTATGCTGAAGCATGGTTAATGTGCTTTCTATTCCATCATGAACGTTGACATCTTGTAAAGGCGACTGATCCATATACGAATACGATTTTACTGCAGAAATTAGTTCATTAATGCGTTTTGTGCTACTTTTGATCTCATAAAGTAAATGATCTACTCTAGATGTAGCATTAAGCCATCTAAGGATCTCCTCAAGCAAAAGCTTTTGCTCCATAGTTTTACCATTGCTACTTGCACTTGCACTCGATAACTTGGTTAAAACGACATTGTTAACTATGTCATTTAGATTATCTATATCCGCTCCGAAATTTACTAAATCAGGAGCAAGTTTCCATCCATCCTCAATGCCCTGGGATTCAAGCCAATCTATCATCTTGTCTTCCCTTTCACTTTGTGTTAATACGTCATCCGTAATGTAGTTATTATTAGCAGAGTTTTTATTTAGATCTTTCATGAGGTTTGAATCGAACTTTATTATATCATTTCTTAATTTAGAAAGATAAGACCACTGTGGAGCAGTCAAATTTCGCTGCTCATTTAGCTTCTGGACAAGGGATCTCCATTCTAGGATAGAGTCAGATAATTGTGTAACTGCTCTATTGGCAGCTGCTGCAGGATTATTCAACTCATGAGCAAGGCCCGCAGCCAATCCGCCCAGCGCTATTAGCTTTTGATTCTGTTGTAATACTGTCTCCAGGGTTCTAAGAAGCTGCGCCATTGAATTCAGAATCTGTCTGGTCAGCGTAGGAGAGCTATATACCATTCGCCAGAATTCTTCTTGGCCCCATCTCAATAGGTGGCTTTTCTTTGTAGCGTAGGCAGCGCAACTATGGTTTGTCCATCCAAGAATAATAGGTAGCTCTCCAAAATGATCTCCTGGATTATAAGTGGAAAGTACCGCTTCTTTAGATCCATCTCTCAGTATCACTTCTACTTTCCCGTCTAAAAGCACATAAAAAGTATCATGTTCCCCTTCCGCAAGTATTTTATCTCCTTCTTCAAACCAAACCTCTTTTCCCTTGTCAATTGACTCTAGTTCCTGACTGGTCAATCCTGAAAACAGTCTTATTTGATGAATAAATGCCTCATGATCATGAGTCAATGTGCTACTATTAGTATCAGTATTTATAGTCATGTTCCTTTCTATACTTATTATCAACTTCTTGATTATTATTTTTATTGTTATTGCTATCTGACATGAGTATTAATTATATCTTCTTTAAGTGTTGATGTATCAGCTGAACAGCAATAGACCCCTTCGCCTACGCTTGCAGCGACTCATAGAGCCATGGCGCACATCACCAGCAGCAAACATTCATGAAATATTTGTTTCAACTAAGAAAGGTTGACGCCCTGAGATACTACAGGATAGGATTTGCGTCTACACCTACAAAAGAGGAGGTAAGAATTTAGGTGGAAGAGATAATGAATGAATTAGAAATGATTAGATCAAAGAAGCGGCCAGAATAGATAGATCTTCTCTCTTATGTTTTTAGCTGCACTGGCAAGGACTGAGACTTAAATGCTAATCTAACTTTACTCTTGCTGATACCCAAACAAGTCCTTAGCGTCAAAAACTATCTTGAACGTTGGCTTAGCTTGAGCCTGCATTTCATTTCCGTTCTGATTATAATCAATTGATGTATTTGTTTGTGGTTCTAATATACCATTTGTTAAGACAAGATCCTCTTGCTTGACTTGTGGGAGCAGGTTGACATTTTCTATGTTATTTTCCTGAAGTTCTGTAAGCATATGGTATGAGACTTGAATTACTGTCGAGCGCAGAGACATTGAAATATACTGTTGATTTCATAGATAGTTTTACTAATGATAAAAGAGACAGTCTTACTAATGGTAAGAGAGACGATAGCGGAGGCACTAAGAAGGAAGATGATAAGAATGTGCAGAAAGTTAATAATGAGATAGATAACAAGCAACGTGAAGATACAGAAAAACCTCTTAATACCTTGTAGCCAAAGGATGCTAATAACTAGAATAGAATAAATTATTAAAGAAACTGCCAGTCTAATAATCCCATAAATACTATACATATGTAGTCATCTCTATGATAAACTGTCCTAAAGGTTCGTTAATTCCAGTATTATTTGGAGTAGTAGTTGTACTAGCATCTGTCTCAGTTGTTTCAACTATATCTTTACAGAATGTAGCCGCTAGCTGTAGTAGTTTGTTGCGCGGTTCTGACTTAGATATAGCAGAAGCAGCAGAAGCAGGTAATGCACCTATGGCAGGAGCAATAAACCAGACTACTACTAACGGAAACACAACCGAATTCCTGGCTATTCAAAATGCAAAATCTGGTTCACTATCTCAAATCAATGAAACTGCGTATACACTTGAATTGAACAATGTAGTAAATAGGACCATGTTGTTCTCAGACAGACCAGAGAGAATAGTAGAAACGGTTAGCACTTCTGACTTTGTTGGTAATTGGACTGCTGGACCCAATAGTTTTGAATCAGATGTACCAAATGATGCTTTAATAGTAGAAAATACTGAAACAGGTGAGTTGGAAACCGCTGTAATTGAATTGTTTAATCCAGTA
>DASQQK010000413.1:0-4978 GCA_035643435.1 Nitrososphaeraceae archaeon
TTATTATCCTCAATCCCACTATTATGCTCATTATTAGTTGGATTTTTGTCCAAGCTTACACCTTATGCTGAGCTTTATACTATAAAAGCATATGCTGTTTAGCCTAGACTGAGTTAGCGCTATTTACAAAAATTACAAGTAGTTCTCTATTAATTTGACACACCTAACCATTAGCCATAACGTATTGCTTTCTCTATATATGACACAGAACATTGAGGAATTCAATTTTCGCAGTTAGTCGCCCAAGGAAAAGCTTACCTTGATAGAACATACGTATGTTGAACAGCAAAGATTGACAGAACGTAGCAGTAAGCGTTATTATCTTTGAGGTGCTAATGATCTTAAGATGACGAACATAAACGTTATGACTGCTTTCCGTACTAGATTACAGTTACTTGCTCTGATTTATCTGTTTTTTGTGGTTGGGAGTAGCTTGTTTGAATTATATTTCCATATATCGACTGTAAATACGACCCATGCACAACAAGAACAACAACAAATGAATGATAGTGCTGACTTCTCATCACGGGATAATTCTAGTAGAATAGATACAGTTTCAATCCTTCTAGGATCAGGTAATGGACCAGGTTCTAATCCCATCTTCTTTAAACCTAGCAAACTTCTAATCCATGCAGGGGATACGGTTAAATGGATGAACCAAGATACGGTTCCTCACACAGCTACCAGTGTGCATTTCAACACCGGTCTCATATGGCCAGACGGTTCTAAGATGGGATCTTCGGAACACTCTATAAGATTTGACAAATCAGGAACTTTTGCTTACTTTTGTCAGATTCATCCACATATGAGCGGAGTAATATTTGTAGATACAGAACAAACTGAGCGTGTAATATCCACACAAGGTCAAGGTAAACAACTAGTCGACGTTAAAATTGAGATGCCCCGTAATACAGCATATATCAACGAAAATAATGGTCCTTTCTTTATACCTGCATACTCGTTTGTTCCAATAGGAACAAACGTTACTTGGACAAATCAAGATTACGTAGCTCATACAGCCACATCTGCAGAAGGATCATTTGATACAGAGGCTATACTGCCAGGGCAGTCAAAGACAATTAAGCTGAATCATAATCCTGGAACTATATCTTACTACTGCGAGATACATCCATGGATGCAAGCAACAATCGAAGTGACACCTACTTCCAAATTTCTTGGCAAAGGCTAAAGGGAACGGTTGACGAGACAGTCTAGGAATTAGATATTGTTTATTTCTTTCTCAAGTTTCTGAGATAGTATATTCATTTCATCTAATGTAGCATCTTCCCGTACTATCACTGTACTTGAAGGGTCCAGATACTTCTTGAAACAGGCGTACAGGATCTCAAGTTCCTTTCTTGAAAGTTCAAGATTTATAGTATACATACCAGTGTATTTGACTAGGTGCTAGTTAAGATTTCTTTTGATAGCTGGTTGCAAGACTAACCATAAGTTGGGCTTTGAATTCAATAGCTCTCGTCCAGTACAAAAATAATCAATAGTTGTCTTTGTCACAATATACAAGACTAAAATGTAAGCCAATGACTATCTAATGTCTTAAAATAGTATGTAGCCCTAATACTCTTTAAAGGTATGAAAGTAATAGATGATAAATTTAAAAGAACTAACAGTAGAAAACTGACTGACTTCTCTGTACGTTGCATAATTCCATGTCTTTTAATTGGTATGGTATTGTATCCTGCATTGCAGAACTTAGAATTTGCTTCTACTGCCTCATCATTGCCATCTACCTCTAAAACCTTGGAGAATATGACAAAAAGTAATATTACAAGGATGACTACTACTGAAGGAAACAGATCTACAAACGCAAATGCAGCATCCCCTTTTCCTCCCAAACAAGAAAACGCAACATCGGAGTTTCCATTAACCAACAGTGCAGAGATAGTTCTGGGCGCTGCTTTAAAAGGGCCGAAGGGTTTCCAACCAAATCCCGTGAATGTCAAAACTGGCGGTTCGATCACTTGGACAAATAAAGACACCGTGGTACACACTGTAACCTCTGGCTCAGGTTTTAGTGATGCAAATCTAGGTGAAGAGTTTGATTCAGGCCTTCTAGGTGGTTATTTTACTCACAAGTTCAATAACCCCGGAGTATTTTCATATTTCTGCCAGATTCATCCAACTATGATCGGATCTGTCGTGGTAGGAAGATAATGTATTGGACCAGCAATTTATGTCAATATTCGGTTAAATTATCTAAAGCCCGGGCAAGAGTAGCAAAACATCTCCTTCTTCTTGGGTCTAACAAAATATTAGGGGGCTAATATACAGGCCTGTTACAAGCTATTAATGATGGAAAAAAATGGTGACTGGGGAGATCCATCCACTGATTGAATTATTCGGGTATTGTCTAATCTCTGTACGCCATTTACGACACTCTGTCTTGCCCAGAATATCTTACGGCAGGCTGCTAGTAGGAGAATCTCGGTTCTTATCGCATACTGTGATTGCATTGCGCATCACACTTGCAATATGGCCGTTGTCTTTCATCAAGATCCTAACCATATCTCCAGCTGATATCCTCATATTATTATCACCTTCTATGGTTTGCAGCTGACTTATATGGCCCATGCTTCGTATTGTAGTACTACCTAATCTTCGCACACGATCTACTACTATGTCGATTGACTCCAATGTTGCTTCTGCTTGTTCATCGAACAACTCATGATAGTCTCTGACATGAGAGCCATATAGATGCCAGTGAAGGTTTTTGTCTTCAAGACTGCAATAAGAGGATTTAATCCCCGAAAAGGCAGGCGACCATATCCTTTACAAACCACCGTTTATCTCGAAAATATAAATGCAATAGCTTTATCGTGAACAAGAGAATTAAGATAAAAACTACATGCAATAGAATATTGAGATTGATACCATAAATAGCTAAATTGCCAACGACTACTAGGCGATGACTATTACTTCGGTTTGTCAATAGCCAGGGAGTCGGACACATATATAGCGATCCTAATTCATATCATCATATGTTTTTATGTAGAATTGGCTCTATCAACGTCTATAGTTGAATTAGTTACATAACATTATTGCAAAGACGTGAGATTTGTGATCTTAACTCAGAAGCTTCTTCTTTATCAGTAAGTATGAAGGAACTATAAGCAATATCGCAAAACTACTAATTATTGATATAGCTTGGTATATTGATCCCTGATAAGATAGTGTGGATAACGCTGAAAGAGATGATGTACTCCCGGTGCCCAAAACCAACGGCAGTAGGGTAATTACGCTTGAACACGCAGGACATCCGGCAAAGAGTCCTACCAATGGACCTATAAATGGCGATGGCAAAATTCTTCTTAGTCTATTTCTTGTAAATGCTAGTTCACACTTTTTATCTTTTAACAAATTTTGTTTGCTGATAGTTATTAATAAAACAATGTTAATACCCACAAGAGTAGATAAAAAGAAAAATATTATCATATTGGATGGAATTATCATTAAACCAAGATTGTCGGTAATGTACACACTCATAACAGGAAAGGAACCCGGATAACCACAGCAAGACAATATATGAATTGAAGGTATGGAAACTCCATACATTTCGGCAAAAGAGTATACTGGATTATAAACAATTGTACTGGACAGAAGAGAAATCAGTACAAAGTATGTAATGGCTGAAAGTCCAAATATTTGCCTTGCTGAAAAATACGATGGTACAACTCTATATTTTGAGTCTGACCAACCAGACCAGATCCTATTTAATAGCAGACATATTCCAATGGAGCATATTAGTAAGGCTGAAAATACCAAGACTAAAGATGGTATTGCAAACCTATCCAAGGTACCGATGCTCTCCTCAGTTAAAATGATTCTGCCATCTAGGTCGGTTGGCATATTGGACAAGAGAAAATATTGAGTAAAGATGAATGTGACGATCAGAGACAGACCGCTAGCAATTATTGCTGCGGCTCCATGGATTTGGAATTCTTTCTTTTCTGTAGTTAACATCTAGTATTCCCCTATTATTAGATTTAATGCTTATTAGGAGTTCACTTCTGTGACCTCTCATTTTTATTGCATTAGCGTGTAACTAAGTTAATCAAGGCGTAAATATAGCATCGCATTAAGCCATTACAGGATGTATAAAAAGAAAGAAATCAGTCTACTTATTGTCACACTTGCATTTTCGTATATAATTTGCATGGCTTTTACTCATTCAATAATTCCCCCCGGTTTGGCTTACGGACAGAACTCCGGTGCTGTTGAAGTAAAAATTGCTAAAGGTTCCTCAGATCCAAACAATGGACAGTTCTTTGTTCCTTCAGAGGTTAGTGTTTCGAAAGGGGGACAGGTGATCTGGACAAATGATGATAACGCGGTACACACCGTTGTTCAGGGCAGCCCGTCCAAAGATAGTTCGAGTTCACAGCCACAATTCAGTTCTGATCTTATACAGGCAGGAGATAAGTTTCAACACACATTTACAGATTCTGGTACCATTGATTACTATTGCACGCTACATCCATGGATGACTGGAAAGGTAACTGTAAGTTGAATTGAATTGAATAGTACTCAACGTTTTTTTGTTGCCATTACAAAAGATTTCTAACCTATTGCTAGCCTACTTGCTTCAATGCATCCACAAGTTCAGTTACATAGTAAGAATATATCGAAATATAATTAGATGCGCATGTTAGTGCAATAATGTATTCGCATGTAAGCAGGCCACATTTTTTACTACACGATATCTCCAACAAATTGAATGAATAGTCGCCTAGGTTAGCGTAAGTACTCACTCAGTTCTAATGATAGAATATCATCGCTTTATATCATTTATTGTACATTAGGGATCATGCATACAATACGATATTCAATTTTGCTACTTCTTGCAACGATGTTGTTCTTAAGTCCATTTTTAAGTACAATATTCAAAGTATTGGCTTCATCTCAAGTTCTGTCTTCATCATCAGAAGAAGGAGACAAAAATAACTCAAATTTGGATAAG